>DATJRF010000001.1:0-10227 GCA_035505015.1 Verrucomicrobiia bacterium
CTAGCGGGCGCGCACTGGATCATGACCGAGGACGGGCGGTCGGCGCAGGTCGATCACATCGATCCGTACTTCACCTCGCTCGCGTTCACCGACGTCTGGACGCCGAGCGACAAGCTGCTCGTCAATCTCGGCGCGCGCGTCGACGATTTCCGCTACGATCTCAATAACACCGCGCAGGGCTACCCCGCGCGCGCCTTCTGGTTCAACGCTTTCAACAACGAGTATTGCGGCGCGCCGGCACAGGATCCGGTCTCGCGCTGGAACGCCGCGACCGGCGCCTTCGGCCCGTGCCCGACCGGCTACAAGCCGATGACCGATCCGGGCGTCGGCTTGGTCAACAGCGTCCCCGGCTCCCTCTCGCAATGGGTCGTTCAGCCGCGTATCGCCGGAACCTATACGCTAGGCCCCGACACGGTACTGCGCGCCTCGGCCGGCAAGTACGCGCGCGCGGCGTCGACGTCGGCGCAGGAGGTCAACGTCGTTCAGCAGGATCTGCCGACGCAGCTCGCGCCCTTCTACCGTCTGGGCTACCACACGCCGTTCCATCTCAACGTCCCCGATGAATCCGACAACTTCGACGTCTCTTGGGAGCAGCGCATCAAGGACACGCCGCTCTCGTTTAAAATCTCGCCCTTCTACCGCTCGACGCGCAATCAAGTCCAGTACTTCGCGACCGATCCGGCGACGGGCGTCGGCACCGGGCTCAACGTCGGCACCCAGCACTCCTCGGGCGTCGAGATCTCGCTCCAAGGCGGCAACCTTGCGCGGGACGGCCTCTCGTTCCAGCTTTCGTACACGTATACCGAGAGCAAGATCAAGTATTCGCAGATATCCAACGGCGTCTCGGTGCTCGACAGCTTCAACGCCGCGATCGAGCAGTTCAACTCCTACACGCAAGCGTGCGCGGGAGCTGCGACCAACGCGCAGCGCTGCGGCAGCGGCGCGTACGCGGGAAACGCGGTGCCCGTCTTCCACAATCCCGGCGGCGTTACCGTCGAGAATCCCTACTATGGCGACGCGGCGCAGCCCCTCATCGATCGCAACGGCTGGTACACGACCTACGACTTCATTCCCAGCGCCTTCAATAACGCCAATGGCTTCGCCGTGCCCGACGTCGCGACGCTCATCCTGAGCTACAAGCACCGCCGCTTCAGCGTCACCCCGAACGTCACGTACTCCGCGGGTTCGTTCTACGGCTCGCCGCTCTCGTGGGGAGGCTACGTGCCGCAGTCGTGCACGCAGAACCCGCGGTTGACGCCGGCGGCGCCGGGGGCGAGTTGCGACGGCGAGTACGTGACGCCCTCGGGCGCGACGCAGAGCCCGGGCGTCATCTTCATGCCCGATCCGTACACCGGCCGTTTCGACTCGCTCGGGAGCTTGCGGCAGCCCTGGCAGCTCAGCGTCAACCTTCAGGCGAACTACGAAATCAACGCGCGCGTTTCGCTCACGATGATCGCGTCCAACCTCTTCAACGCCTGCTTCCAGCGCGGCTACGCCTGGGACGACTCCAACTTCTGCATGTACTCCAACCTGCCGTCCAACATCTTGGCGCCCGCCGGCAACTTCTTGGCGGCGCCGCCGGTGCAGCTCAAATATCCCTACGGCCCCTGGTCGAATCAAAACGAGGTCGGCTATACCGCGGTCAAGCAGCCGTTCCAGCTCACCTTCGACCTCAACGTGCGCCTCTGATGCCGGGCATGGACCGTCACGATCGCGAGCTGGGCATGGACCGGCCGATCCCGCGCCGCGATTTTCTCGACGGGATCGCGATGGGCGCCGCCGGCGCGATGCTCGGCGGCTTGACCGGATGCACGGCGGCTGCGGCGACCGGCTACCCTCCGGCGACGACCGGGCTGTGGGGACAGGACGACAGCAGCTATGCCGTCATGCACCGGTTGCGCGACGGAACCTACTGGCAGCGCGCGGCGGCGCCGCGCAGCAGCGGCGAGCGCTACGATCTGGTCGTGGTCGGCGGCGGCCTCTCGGGATTGGCGTCGGCATACTTCTACCGGCAGGCGCGCCCGAACGCGCGCATCCTGGTTCTCGAGATTCGCCGCGACTTCGGCGGCCACGCCGGTCGCAACGAGTTTCGCGTCGGCGGGCGGCTGCTGCTGAGCAACGCCGGCACTCAGTCCATCGCCGATCCCGCTACCTACCGTCCCTCGGCAAAACGCTTGATCGAAGAGCTCGGCATCGACGTGAGCCGCTTCTACCGCTACTTCGACCGGAAGCGGTACGACGGGCTGAGCAAGGGCCTCTTCTTCGAGAAGGCCACGTTCGGCCGCGATCACTTCGTCGCGGGCGCGTACGAGCGCCCGTGGGCGGAGGTCTTCGCGCAGGCTCCGCTCTCGGCGCGCGCGCGGGCCGACCTCGCGCGCATTCATACCGAACGCGTCGACTATCTTGCGCATCTCTCGAAGGACCAGAAGATCGCCTATCTGCGCACGATCAGCTACGAGCGTTTCGTCACCGAGCACGCCGGCTGCGACCGCGGCGTGCTGCCGTACCTGCACGACCGCCCCTACGATCTCTTCTGCAACGGCATCGAGGCCGTCGCCGCGATGGACATCTATCAAGCCGGCGAGGATTACGGCTACGCCTACCCGGGCTTCCAGGGCATGGACCTCGGCGACGGCTACGGGCACTGGCAGCAACCCGATCCCGAACCCTACATCTTCCACTTTCCCGACGGCAACGCGTCGATCGCGCGCATGCTCGTGCGCTCCCTCGTACCCGGATCGCTGCCGGGCCACACGATGGAAGACATCGTGCTCGCGCCGTGCGACTACGGCTCGCTCGACCGCCCCGGGAATCAGGTGCGCATTCGGCTGGACGCGACGGCGGTGCGGGTAACGCACCGCGGCGATCCGGCTCGCGCACGCGAGGTCGAGATCGTCTACGACCGCGGCGGCGTGCTCGAGAGCGTCTTAGCGCAGCACTGCGTGCTCGCAAACTGGCACGTCGTCTCGAAGCTGATCGCTCCCGAGCTGCCGGCGCAGCAGAAGCACTACCTCTCCTTTTGCGTCAAGGAGCCCTACCTCTACACGCACGTCGCGCTCACCAACTGGCGCAGCTTCGCCAAGCTCGGCGTCAGCGAGATCCTCGCGCCGATGGCGTACCACTACTTCACGATGCTCGACTACCCGGTCGACATGGGCGGTTACGACTCCCCCCGCACGCCCGACGATCCAATGGTCCTCTTCATGCTGCGCGCCCCCACCAAATACGGCCTACCCCCGCGCGACCAATACCGGGCGGGCCACTGGGAACTCTTCGAGACGTCGTTTGCCACGATCGAGCGCAACATCCGCACGCAGCTCGCCGCAATGCTGGCGGGGGCGAGCTTCGATCCCGCGCGCGAGATCGCGGCGATCACCGTCAACCGCTGGACGCACGGCTACGCCTACGAATACGACAAATCGCTCTGGGAGCACTACGCCCCCGGCGAACGGCCCTGCGACCTCGCGAAGAAGCGCTTCGGCCGCATCTCGATCGCCAACTCCGATTCGGGCGGCGCGGCCTACACCGACGTTGCCATCGATGAAGGCTACCGCGCCGTATCCGAACAGCTCGAGGAAACGCGGACGTAGCCCACGTCTTCCTCGCCCCGGGTATCGCTACTATTGATGGGCGACGCGCGCCTGCGCGGGGATTTCGACGTAGGGGAGGCGGGCGTAGGTCGTCCCGTAGGGGTGAGCGACGATGCGGTAGGCGAAGGCCAAGCTCGAATGGCCGTTGCCGATCTCGCGGACGGTGAAGCCGGCCGGCGTGCGCGCGCTCACGTAGAGCCCGGCCGTATCGCCCTCGGGCGTGAGGAAGACCAGATAGCGCTGGTGCATATCGACCGCGTCGGCAAACCGCGGGTCGAGCGAGACGTATACCGCGCCGCGCACCAGTTGCGCTTCGCCCGAGTCCTCGATCGTCGGTGCCGCCGCGGTGACGGCGGCCGAACGCACGCGATGCCGGGCGTCGCAACCGGCGCTGCAACTGCCGTTGGTGTAGACCAGCCCGGTCGTGAAGATGTTGCCCTGGTTGTCCATCGCAACGGCGGAGCCGCTCTGAGCCGATCCGTAGAAGATGTACGCGCCGTTGGGAGCGTAGGCGTTGAGCGCCGCCAGCTTGTTCGAGCTCGAGTTGCTCTGGCCGTAGACGCCGTCGCCGCGCTGCGAGATGCCGATCAGCGCAAACGAGCCGGTACCGGTATTGTCGAGCCCCTCCATAGCGGCGGGCGTGAACTTCGTACCGGTGGAGAGCGGTCCGGCGAGCGTTCCCGTCACGCCGATGCCGCCCGACGACTTCCCGTAGACGCCCATGCCGCGCGTCGACGTTCCGAAGACGCCGTCGTTGTAGCTGGTGGTGGTCGCGAGATCCTTGCCCAATACGGCCGACGCACCGGCCGCTTTGGTGTTTTGCGTCTGCGCGACGAGGCCCGTCCCGCCGGTGCTATATGCGATCACGGCCGGACCGTTGGCCTTATTGACGCCGCCCGCACACGCTTGCGCCGACGAGCACGTCGTATAAGCAAAGGTCTCCACCGCCCGCGCAAGCGGGTGGTACGCCAGCAAGCCGCCGACGAACGCGCCGAGCAGTGCAAGCGAATAGAACGCCTTTTTGGTCATCGATAACTCCACTTCAGCATAGGTAGCCTTCAGTATACGCGACCGGGCGCGGTTTCCCGCGTTGAGAGCGGATTAAACTCCGGCAGTACCCCGCAGCGTCCGCGGCACGCCAAGGCAGCCAAGGGTTCGGCACGCTTGCTGCGAAGCGGCTCCATCATAGGAGGTACCTATCCATGTCGATTCTCTCGATTGCGAGCCGCGCCGGCACGATCGCCGCGGTCGCCTTCCTGCTTGCGGTCCCGGCTCATGCCCAGTCCTCGGCGATGGCCGAAAAGATCGCCACGGCCGCAGCCAACAAGTTCGTCGCCAAGATCAACGGCGAGAGCTGCAGCCAGTTCGCGGCGACGATGGCCCAGATGAAGGGCGGCTCCGGCTCGAGTTCGAGCTCGATCTCCTCGAAGCTCAAGAGCAATCCGCAGGCCCGCACGCAGTTCGTCAACATCGTGGCCGCACCGCTGCTCAACAAGATGATCGATTGCGACATGACGGGAGCGATGTAGATGCGCAGGCCGTTGCTCGCGCTCGCCATCGCAGCGTTTCCGTCGCTCGCGCTGGCTGCCGCGCTCGCCCCGTCCGCAATCGTCGCCAATCCCTCGTCGTACGACGGCAAGAGCGTCACCGTCACCGGCAAGGTGGCGGGCTTCCAAACCTCCAGCTCGCCGTTGGGCAAGGTGGCAGGCTTCCAGCTGTGCGACGGCAAGTGCATCGTCGTCATCGATCAACGCGACACGGCACGCACCGACGGTGCGACCGTCACCGTGACCGGGACGTTTCACGCAACCTTCAAGGGCCCGCGCAAGAGCTTCACCAACGCGGTCGTCATCTCCAAGTAACGGCAACCCGGCGCAAACGCGGTCAGGCCCTTTCTCACTCAAAGAGCTTGACCGCGTTTCCGATCGTGACCGCTACGCCCCACAGCAGCGGGATGCCAACCCACAGCCACGCAAGAACCAGCAACATCGCGTTGCCGCCGAGCGCTTCGCCGCCTTCTTCGAGCTGATCCATCCTCTCGCTCCTTACGCTGCGCTCGCCGGCGCGTCTTCGAAGTGCCGTTCGTGCACCGCCCGGACGGCGAGATTACAGAAGAGTCCCACGACCAGCAAGGCCGCCATGAGGTACATCGTAATCGAGTACGCGTCGGCCTTGGGAACGCCGCGGTCGATCTGGTACTGCCGAATGTAGTTGACGAGCACCGGGCCGGCGACGCCGGCCGCCGACCACGCGGTCAGCACCGCTCCATGAATCGCCCCGACGTTCACCGTCCCGTAGAGGTCGCGCAGGTAGGCCGGAATCGTCGCAAAGCCGCCGCCGTACATGCTCAAGATCACGAGAAACGCCAGCACGAACGGCACGATCGCGTGGAGCTTGCCGAAGCTCGGCACGAGCACGTAGAGCACCGCACCGAGCGCAAAGAAGACCACGTACGTCGCCTTGCGGCCCATGAAGTCGGACATCGAGGCCCAGAAGATGCGTCCGCCCATATTGAAGATGCTCAGCAGGCCGACGAAGCCGGCCGCCGCGACCGCCGTCACCCCGAACATCTCCTGGATCATCAACGAGGCTTGCCCCAGCACCCCGATGCCGGCCGTCACGTTGAGGAAGAGCACGAACCAGAGCAGGTAGAACTGCGGCGTACGCAACGCCTGCTCGAGCAGCACGTTTCCGGTCGTGACCAGCTTCGCGGCGGCAGCGGGCGGGACGTAGCCGGCCGGCTTCCAGCCTTCGGCGGGAACGCGCACGATCAGCGCTCCCGAGAACATCCACACGAAGTAGACGAGACCCATCACGATCATCGTCTGCGAGACGCCGGTTCCGCTCGCGTTCGCGAAATGCTTCATGAGGCCGACCGCGAGCGGCGCGCCGATGAGCGCCCCGCCGCCGAAGCCCATGATCGCCGTCCCGGTCGCGAGGCCCGGCCGGTCCGGGAACCACTTGATCAGGGTCGAGACCGGAGAGATGTACGCGATGCCCAAACCGCAGCCGCCCAGCACGCCGTAGCCGAGATAGACCAGCCAGAGCAGATGCGCTTCGACGCCGAGACCGGCGACGATGAGGCCGCCGCAAAAGCACAGCGCGGAGACGAACATCGCGGCGCGCGGGCCGGCACGCTCCACCCACTTCCCGCCGAACGCGGCCGCCAGGCCCAGGATGAGAATCGCGATGCTGAAGATCCAACCCAAGGCGGGGACGCTCCAGTCGCCCGGCGCCGGCGCCGTGACGCCGATCGCCTGAGACATCGGCTTGGTGAAGACGCTCAAGGCGTAGACTTGGCCGATGCAAAGGTGGATGCAGAGCGCTGCCGGCGGAACGAGCCAGCGGTTGAAACCCGGTTTTGCAACGGTATGCGAGCGGTCGAGCCATGCGAGCACGGACACCTCCTACCGAAAGAAAAGCGGAACTTCCGCCGACGGCTTTCGACGGAAGTTCCGCGTTCCCGGCCAGCCGGCGCTCGGGGCTAGGTGCCCGGCGCTGCTACGGCAATTTTGCGGATCGAGTTGGAGCCCCAGTCGACCACGAACAGCGCGTTCTCGACCGGGTCGTACATGAGATCGCCGGGCGTCGAGAAGCTCGCCGCAGCGCCCACTCCGTCGGCCGTTCCGGCGTTGCGCCCGCCGGCCAGCGTCGTGACGGTGCCGCTGGCGTCGATTTGGCGGATCGCGTTGTTCTGGGAGTCGGCGACGTAGACGTTGCCCGCATTGTCGCACGCTACGCCGGTGGGGTGATCGAAGCGCGCGCTCGTCCCCTTACCGTCGGCGAATCCCGCCTCCGGCGCTCCCGCAAGCGTCGTTACCGTCCCTTGCAGGCTCACCGCCCGGATCTCGTTGTTGTCGCGATCGGCGACGTAGAGCGTGTGCTCGTGTTCGCAGTACGCGATGCCGCGGGGATAGTCGAAGGTCGCTCCGGCGCCGCTGCCGTCGGCGTGACCGGCGGTGCCCGAACCTGCCAGCGTTCCCGCGTCGCCGTTCGCGTCGACCTGCCGGATGCGATTCGCGCAGGGCTCCGAAACGAAGAACGAACCGGAGCCCGGATCGTAGACGATGCCGGCCGGCTCGGAGTAGCGCGCTTCTTCCTTGGAGCCGTTCTCGGAGCCGGGCTTGCCGCCGCTGAGCACGGTCGCCTTTCCGGTAGCGGGATCGATCGAAACGATGCCGTTGAGCGCGGGGCCCGGCGCGGTGGCCGAGCCGCCCCCGCACGAGACCGTCCCGACCGCAACGTAGATCCGGCGATCCGTGGGATCGTAAGCCATCCCGTTGGGCGCGATCACGTAGGTGAGCACCGAGACTTCCTTGAGCGCGTCGATCGCGCGGACGGAGTCTTTATTCTCGATGTACGGGCCGAAGAACGGGGTGTTTCCGACGCTGAACAGGTTCCAATCGGCCACGTAGATGTTGCCGGTGATGGGGTCGCGGACGATGCCGTGGAGATGCTCCTCTCCATGCGGCTTGGTAAAGAGGCTCGGGTTGACGATCGTCGTGACGGTCCCCGGAACGGCCGACGTGACTGCCAGCGTCACCGTCAGGCAAAGCAGCGAACAGGCTGCCAAGATCGCGCGCGCCATGAATGTATCCCTCCGCTTGGCGTTATACGGCGTATCCTAGCGGGCGGGTGAGAAGAGCTGGTGACGGCGCCCTTCGCGGCCTCTTCCCAATCCGCGGCGACCGGGCTACGGCGGGACGATCGCCGCCGCGCCGTCGAGAGCGTCGCCGGCGAGCGCGCGCAGGGCGTCGTTCGCACGCTCCAGCGGGAACGCCGTTACCCGGGGCTCCAGGCCGATCTCGGCGGCGAGCGCGAGGAAGTCGCGTGCGTCGGCCCGGGTCATATTCGTTACGCTGCGAATCTCGCGCTCGCCCCAGAGCAGCGAATCGTAATCGAACGCCGGCATCCGGTCGAGGTGAATCGCGTTGATCGCAACGACGCCGCCCTTGCGCAACGAGGCGAGCGCCGAGATCACGACGTCGCCCGAGGGCGCAAACGTGACGGCGCGGTCGAGCCGCTCCGCGGGGCGCTCGAGCGCGTCGCCGACCCAGTCGGCGCCGAGCGACGCGGCCAACGCGCGATGGGATTCGCCTCGCGTCGCGACGGCGACGAAGCAGCCCCACCGCCGCAGCACCGGCAGCGCGAGATGCGCCGAGGCCCCGAAGCCGAAGAGCCCGACCCGCTCGCCGGGAAGCACGCCGGCTACGCGCAGCGCGCGAAAACCGATGATCCCGGCGCACAGCAGCGGCGCGGCGTGCAGATCGTCGAGCCGCTCGTCGAGCGGATGGACGAAATCCGCTCGCGCGATCGCGTGAGTCGCGTAGCCGCCGTCAACGTCGTAGCCGGTATAAACCGGCGCGTCGCAGAGATTCTCGCGCCCCTCCACGCAGAAGCGGCACGAGCCGTCGGTCGCTCCAAGCCACGAAACGCCGACGCGCGTATCCCGCTCGAGATCGACCCCGGCTCCGCAGGCGAGGACGCGGCCGACGATCTGATGCCCGGGAACGACCGGATCGCGATGCGCGGGCAACTCGCCTTCGACGATGTGGAGATCGGTGCGGCAAACCCCGCACGCGCGGACGCGCAACAGCACTTCGCCCGCGGCCGGTTCCGGCAGCGGACGCTCTTCGAGCGCGAGGCGATCCTCGGCGATCGAGCCGCGAGCCCGCAGGACGGCCGCGAGCATTGCGCTACCGAAGCGCGCGCATCTCGGCGGCGCAGGCGCGCTCGATCTCGCGATCGGAGGCTGCCAACGCCGCTTCGACCCGTTCGCGATCCGCCGGGGTGCGATTCTGGCTGAGCTTGGCCTTCGCGCGCAGCGTGCGCACGCGCAGCTCGAAGGCGACGATCCCGCGCAGCTGCCGCTCCAAATAGCCGGGATCCAGGCGCCGCATCTCCCACGGATCCTCCCGCCCCTCTTCGAACGTGCGCGCCAGCGCGTCGACGAGATCGCGCGCGTCGCACGGCGCGAGCACCCCCTCGGCGTGCACGGCGGTATAGTTCCACGTGGGAACGGTACGGTAGGGTTCTTCGTACCACGACGCCGAGACGTAGGCGTGTGGGCCGTTGAAGACCGCGGTTGCCCCGCGCCCCTCGAGGATCGCCCGCGCGTGCGGGTTCGCCCGCGCGACGTGCCCCACCACGACGAGATCGTCGCCGCGCTCGCGCGCGAGCATCGGCACGTGCGAAACGAGCGGATACTCGCCGTCGCACGTCACCAGCAATCCGAACGGATAGCGCGCGACGCTCTCGAGCACCCACGCGCGGTCGGTCACGGCAAAGTCGGGCGGGGTGTACATGCTCGCGCCTTGGCCTATGGTGCCGGGAGTCCTGCCCCGCCGCCGAGCGCCGCGATGCGCGCGGCGATCGCGGGATCGGGGAAGTACGCCGCGGCGCGCGCGTACCAGCGCAGCGCGGCGGCGCGATCGCCGAGCCGCTCGGCGTCGAGACCCGTAAAGAAGAATCCGCCTGCATAGTACTCGCGTACCGACCGGCCCATGCCGTTGCTCTGCCAGCGCGCGGCCGGCACGTCCGCGTAGCCCGGCGCATCCTGCAGGCGCACTTCGTCGGCGAAGTGCGCGCGCACGGCGATGCCGTTGCGCCCGTTGGGAACCAGGCACGAAACGACGCC
>DATJRF010000002.1:0-16802 GCA_035505015.1 Verrucomicrobiia bacterium
TTGCGTCGAGCACGGCATCGTCCACGAGCGCGTGAAGGCGCTCGTATTCCTCTTTCATGCTCGGTGTCGCTGCGCCGTCACTCACGCGCCGTTCCCCTCGCGACGAACGCATCGTAACCAAGGAGGCCCCCATCCAAACAATCGACCGCGCGACGAATCTCACGCGCGAGCGGCGAGTCGGAATCCTCCCTGCACAACTCCAGAAGCACGTCCAGGTATCCACGGGCGCCTTCGGCTCCCGGTGGGCACGCGACGCGAACGCGCTCGACCTCGAGACCCGCCGCGACGAACGCGGCGACGCTCGCATCGACCCGCCGTGCGCGCTCGCTCTCCAGCGACGGGAACGCGAGCAACACGCCCCCACCCTGCGAAAGCCGGCGAGCGACGGCACGTGCCAGCGATTCGTCGAGCGGATGAACGGACTCGATGATCGCTACCGCGTCGAACGTTTCGTCGGGAAGGTCGGCGGCTTCACGCAAGAGGTACCGACCTTTCGGGCAGTTGCGCGCCGCAGCGGCGAGGGCATTCGGCGAGCGATCCAGGCCGACGTACGAGAAGTCGTAGCCGTTTGCCAGCAGCCACCTCCCGAGAAATCCTCGCCCGCAGCCGATATCGAGCACGCGCCCGGCTCGCTTCGGAAGGACGCGCGCGACCAGCGTTTGCAGTGTTGCGTCGTCGAGCAAGTTCCATCGCCCAATGCCGGATGGGAGCCCCACGCGGGCGGCAGCTTCATCGAGCGCAACGTCGTCGATTCTCCGGTGCAGGAGGTCGTACCACGCGCGCAGCGCGTCGCCGCCAGGGGCGCCTCGACTCGCCGTCATCGGCCGATATCGCCGCGGAAGGTCACGCTCGCGCCTTCACCAGGGCTTTCGTGCGGAGGCGCTCGAGATGATACGCGACCACCCGCTCGCTCAACGAGAGCTCCGTCGCAATTTCCTGCGACGAGCGGCCGAGCGATTGGAGCGTCGCGATCTGGGCCTCGCGTGGAGTCGGGCGCGTCGGATCCGGCTCGTCGCTTATGCCGGCGGCGGTAAGCACGGTCTGCAGCCGCGGCGGCGGCGTGCCGGCGCGAGCGGCGACGATGGCGGCGTAAAGCGGCGCGCCGAGGCGCTCGAACTCAAGCGCCGCCGACTCGAGTTCGCTCGCGGCGCCGGGGCGCCGCAGAACGGCCCGAGCGATCCCGCGAACGGCGTCGCGCTGTACCTTGTGCCACGGCGTCAGCGCATCGAATATCTCGCCGTCGGCAAGCAGCAGCGTCACCTCCTCGTCCTGCGCGCGCTCGGCGTAGAGGACCAAGGGAAGCGGATCGAACAGCGACGGCGGCTGCAGGCCGTGCCGCGCGCGCGCGATGACCTTACGCACGACCTCTCGCGTTCGCCCGTCGGCGGATCCCAGCGAGGCAGCCCACCATGCCGCAAGCGGGACGATGGATTCGGCGGAATCTCCGATGGGCGCACGCATCTCCTCCTCGATCAGCTCGGCGTGCGGCGAACGCTCGCGGCGCAACGCCGAAACCGCCGCCGTTATCGACAGCAAGCGCCTAGCGTTGCGGTCGACGCGCCGCATGAGCGCCTCTTCGACGATCAACTCGGCTTGATCCAGGTTGCCCTGTGCGAGAGCGGCGTATCCGTGCAGGAACCGGTCGTAGATGAGCGTGTTTTCGTCGTCGCTCGGCGGCATCGCTGCGAGGTACGCAACGACGGCGTTGACGCCGAGTTCCAAGTGATCGACCAGCATCGCCGTCGTGCCGAGAATGGCGACGCGGCCGTGCTGGCGACGGTCCGATTGCTTCCATGCTTCCGCAACCGCGGCGACGGCGACGCTGCGATGGCCGAGGCGCGACTGCAGGAGCGCCTCCGCAACGTGAACCCGCTGCACCCATTGGGGGCTTCCGCCGGGCTGCGAGAGCGCCTTGCTCTTCGCCGCCTCGAAACCTGCAACGTCGAGCGTTACGGCCCGGTCGAATGCGAGCGTAGCGTACATCGCGAGGCGGTCTTCTGCGGTGATCGCCGCCGCGACATACTTCGCGAAGACCTCCGGTATCGTAGCGAAATCTTCGTCGTACCACATCGCGGACATGTAGAGGGCGGCGAGCTCGCCAAAGCCGCGCTCGAGGCGCAACTTGCCGGCCACATCCAGCGCAGCCTCCAGCACGGACCGTGCGCGCAGCGGCTCGTCGTTTGCAATAAGGGCCGCCGCGTAGGAAGAGTAGCTCCGGGCAAAATCCTCGTCCGCGGGTTGCGCGATCGCAAAAGCGCGCATGAAGGCGTCGGCGGCCGTGATCCACGCCTGCTCGCCTAGCGCTTCGCGCGCTAGCGCGAGGAGCGCGTCCCGGCCAACTCCGCGCTCGCTGCAGGCGGCTGCCTGGCGCGCGATCCGTTCGTAGCGTTCGAGCGTTGGGCGCTCGAACGCTTGGAGCGCCGCAAGTATCCGTTTTCGAAACGGCACGTCGACGGGCAGCGTTTGACGCACCGCCTCGGCGATCGCAACGTGCCCAAAGCGCAGCCCTTCGCCGGAGCTTACGAAAAAGCGCCGCTCCAGGCGGTTTGCGAGTTTGGGCAGCGAGGCGCCGGGGAATAGCTTCGCGAGAATATCCGTTTCGATGGGCTCGTCGACGAGGGAGCATATCTGCACGAACTCGCGCTCTTGCGGGTTCAGGGCTTCGACGCGGTGAGCGACCACCGATCGAATCGAGGCTGGGACGCTTTCGGCATCGGCGGCGCGCGCCTCACCGGCCGCATCGGCCAGCACCGCGGCGGTCAGCGGATGCCCGCGTGCGCGCCGTGCAATCGTATCGACGACCGCCGCGTTCGCCTCGGGATATACACTACGTACCAGCTCGGCGATCGCGGCGCCCTCGAGCTCCTCGAGTAGAATCTTTCGCGGGCGCAAACGCGCGAAGCGCTTGATCTCACGCCCGCGCTCGGAAACGAGGAGGGCCAGCGGGCGATCCTGATACAACTGCAGTGCCCGCCCGAGGACGCGTTCGCTCTCGACGTCGAGCCACTGGACGTCGTCCACTGCCAACAGCACCGGATAATCGATGAGGACGCCCTCGAGCAGCCGGTAGAAGGACTCTTCCAGAGCGGCGGATCCCGGAGCGCGGGCGGATTTTGGGAGGTACGTTTCGGCTCGCTCGCCGAGTTCGGCGGCGGCGTTGCGGAAGAGCCGCCCGACCGCAGCGAGCGGAATGCGGTCCTGGACGAGGTGGCACCCGGTCGTCAACGCTACCCACCCGGTCGCGCGCGCGACGTCGACGGCCGAGTTGAGCAGCGTCGTCTTTCCGATCCCCGCGAGGCCTGCGACGTGAGCGCAACCGGACGCGGGAACGCGGCGAACGCCCTCCAACGCGGAAAGCACCGCCTCACGCTCGACTTCGCGGCCCTGCAGATTCCGCTCCTAACTCACAAATCCGGTTGCCCGGACCGGTATCGGGGTTGCTGAGAGGGGCTTGCTCCACGGTCGCGAGCGGCTCCTCTCAACGAGCACTCCGGGGCGGGAGGCCCCCGCCCCGAACCTCAACGTAGCCGGCGACTCTACGCCGGTACCGCCTGCGCGTTCTCGTGTGCCAGGACGATGACGAGCGGCACAATCGACTCGTGCGCGAGGACAATAACCCCGGGCAGATCGACCGAGAGACCGCGCGTCGCGGCCGACGCGAGCGGCTGCGTCAACTCCGCCATGCGCGCGACGTCGGAGCTGGTCAGCGGCGCGGCCAGGGCGAGTTCTTTGGTCACGATCTCGGCGCGAGCGGCCGGCGACGTTTCGCTCTGCCAGCGGGCGAAAAGGCCGGGAACGGTTGCGAGCGCGCGCAGAAAGTCGGCGGCAATCGCCTTGATACGATCGGGGGGAATCACGGGCGTTCTCCTTCTTATGTCGTGCGACGTTGTGTTGTGACTCGTCGCATCAAGACACAAGGGAACGCCTGGGGTCCCCTTAAGGCACCTCGAGATTCCAGCGGTCGACGCGACCCGCACCTGTACGCCACGCGGCCGCGAGCGCCTGCCCGGCAATAGCCGCAAAATGCGCATCGCCCGAAGCAGGGGCCGCCTGCTTCGGCGATGCGCGTAAACCGGGTTAGGCCGTCCGGCGTCATCTCGTGCGCGACGAGGACGAATTTGAGAGAGATCCTCGGGGCTGGGGGCGCGGCCAAGGCGAGTTCGAAGAGTCCGGGGGCCGTGGCGAGCGCGCGCAGAAAATCGGCAGCAACAGTCTTAATGGCTTGCGGTTTCATTCTTCCTCCAGAGTAAGAAATGCAATGACGCCGAACCATAGCGGGGACGAAAGGCTACGCAAAACCGTAAAGGAGTTCGCGCTACCGGACGATGGCCTGCACCCGGAGTCGACGAAAAAAGTCTCTTACGATGATGGAAAGTGCATTATCCCCGCCGTTGCCGATCGCGATTCCCGCGCGATGCGAGAAGTCCGCGGGCAGCCACGATCGCTGCGTGCCGCTCGCCGTTACCGCAGAGCGCCTAGGCGCCCTGCGGCGGAGGTTCGGCATCACGCGCGTCGGCGACACGACGCTGCTGGATCGCACCGGTATCCCGACGGCGACGGCGATCGTCCCGGCGAGCCCCGACCTGATCAGCGTGTACAACGGCAAGGGCACATCGCGGAACGCATCGTACGTCGGCGCCGTCATGGAGGCGGTCGAGCGCCAGGTCACGGCCGCCCCTACGCTTGAGACGTTCCGCGCTCCAGTGCGCGAGATTTTGCAGCAGCTCGATCTTCGGGCGATGGGACTGCGACGCGAAGCGCTCCATTTCGAGGCAACCTGCGTCTGGGGCACCGACCTGCTGAGCGGCCGCTCGGTCGCCGTTCCGCTCGCCAACGTGCAGTGCCCCTGGTTCGGCGATCCGCTTTACGACGTGACGTCGACCAACGGCCTCGCCTCGGGAAACACGCTCGTCGAGGCGCTCTATCACGCGCTCTGCGAGATGATCGAGCGCCACGTCTGGGCGCTGCATCACGCCCGCTCGCGGCTGCTGCCGCGCGTCGTCTTCGGGGAAAATGCCGCCGACCGGTCGAGCGTGCTCGACGTTCGGCTGCCCACCGGGTCGGCTGCGATCGACGCACTCGCCCAGCTGCTCGCGGCGCAAGACGTAACGCTGCGATTGCTCTGGCTCGAAGAGGGGTCGCTTCCGCACGTGATGGTCGCCTCGGTCTTCGATCCGCATCTCTCGCCGCCGATGCTGCACATGGGCTTCGGCTGCTCGCTCTCGCCCGAGCACGCAGCGCTGCGCGCGATCACCGAAGCGATTCAGTGCCGCGTCGCAGACATGCAGGCGGCGCGCGAGGACCTCATGCGACCCGACGATCCGCCGCGCGGGCGTATCGAGCACGCCCGCCGCTCGCACGCGCTTCCGACCGGCGCGTGGTTCTTCGACGCGCCGGCCCACGACGTCGTCGCCTTCGATCGGCTCCCCGACCGTTCTACCCCGGACCTCGCCGAGGATCTGCGGCGCGTCGTCGCTTCGCTGCGCGAGATCGGAGCCAGTGCGGTGGTCGCCGTGGAGATGACGCCGGGCGAGACGGAGTTCAGCGTGGCGCGCACGATCGTCCCGGAGCTGGAGACGCTGATGATCGACGGCCGCTTGGGCAAGTGGACGTCGGGAATCCTCAACCCGTTTTCGATGATACGTTAGGGCGCGCCAGGCGGCGCAGCACCGAGCGCAGCGCGAAGATCGCATCCCAGCGCTTGAGATCGCCGTCGCGTTGCGCGATCGCTCTGAGCGCCTCACGCGCGCGTTCCGGCGCGCACTCGATCGCGTCTTCCCAAGTGCGGTCCATGTAGAAGATCTCGCGCGACGCCTCGACGAAGCGCCGCGCATCAGCGGGGGAGAGGATCCCGCGCCTCGCCGCGAGTCGCGCGACGTAGCGCACGTTGACCGAGGGCACCGTAAGCGCCATTTGGGTCGCCGGATTGACCAGCACCGCGACTTCGTCGTCGCCGTCGATGACTTCGCGGGCGTACCAGTTCGCGATCGCGCCGAGCGGCAGAAAGCCGTAGGGCGCGCACTCCGCCGCGCGCAGCGCGCCCATCGACGACGCGCCGAAGGCGCGCGCCCGTTGTGCGGCACGGTAACACTCTTTGGGCGAAGGCGCGAGATCGTGGTGGAAGACGCCGTCGATGAGCAGCAGCGCGTCGTACTCGGCGGCGGCGCGTTCGACGTCGCCGCGCGCCGCCGGCGCGAGATACGTGACGCCATCCGCGGCGATACGGTCGCCTTGGGGAAGCGAAGGGCCGGCAAAAACGGCGAGCGTTGCGGGCATGCGACGCGATTATCGCGCGACGAAGCGGCGGCCTGCTTGCGCTTGCGAAAAAGCCACCGTTGCCGGTGGCCTCTCGCGGTGTAGCCCTGCGGCTACGGACGCATCGACGGCGACGGCGAGACGGAGGGCGACGGCGAGGGCATGCTTTGCGCGTGGGCGCTTGAGGTCCCGAGCGCAATCGCGCCCAGCGCGATCGCCGCAACCATGATCCAGCCCGCGAGGTGAATCTTCAAGTACTCCTCCTTCGGACGCGACCGGGCGTCCAGGTTCCGAACATACCACGCTCGCTCGGAGCCTACACGCAGCACCCACCTGCCTGGTTTTAGTCGAGCGCCTCTTGCTCGGCGGTTTCGTCGAGCACGCGCCCGATCGCGGCTTCGATGCGCTCGAAGCCCTTGCCGCCGGCTTGAAAGTGCCGCAGCTGGTGCCGGCGGTTGAAGACGTAGAACGCCGGGACGAACTGGTTTTCGAAGCGGTCCACGATCGCGTGCGCGTTGTCGATCGCAACCGGCTGCGTGAGCTTCATCTCGTCGAGCGCGTCGGCGGTGACGCCCGGAATATCGAGCTCGTCTTCGGAGCGCGGCTGGTGCACCGCCACGAATGCCACGCCCTGCTTGGCGAAACGATCGCGCCACTGCGCGAACTGCTCGGCGCTCTCGTGGCACAGATGACAGCTTCGCGACCAGAACGAGACGACGACGGGCAAACCGCGCAGCTCCTCGGCGCTCGGCTCGCCGTTGACCCAGGCGGCAGCCCCCTCCAGCGACGGGAGGGGGCTGCGCATCCGTAGTGCCACGACTAGACCGTCAGCAGCGCTTTGCCGGGCTTCCACTCGGCCGGGCAGAGCCCGCCGGTCTGGAGCGCCTGCAGCACGCGCAACGTCTCTTCGACGCTGCGGCCGACGTTGTCGGCGGTGACGACCGCGTACTTGAGCGTGCCTTCCGGATCGACGATGAAGAGGCCGCGCTGCGCGACGCCCGACTCCTCGTCGAGCACGCCGTAGGCGCGCGCGACTTCCTTGGTGTAGTCGGCGAGCAGCGGGTACTTCAATCCGGCGATGCCGTTCTTCTCGCGCGGCGCGCCGATCCACGCCCAGTGGCTGTATACCGAGTCGGTCGAGCAGCCGAGGATCTCGGTGTCGAACTCCTTGAACTCGTCCGCGCGATCGGAGAGCGCCGTGATCTCCGTCGGGCACACGAACGTGAAGTCCAGCGGATAGAAGAAGAGCACGAGCCACTTGCCGCGATAATCCGAAAGCTTGATCTTCTTGCCGAGATCCTTCGGACCGGTCGCGTCCTTGGTGCTCGCGAGTTCGAAATCGGGCGCTGCCTTACCAACCTGAGCCAACATGAGGTGCCTGCTACTCCTTGAAGCGTGATGCGGTTCGGCGATCGTTCTCCGCCGTACCGACGAGTCTACCGGAGTTGGGCAGAAGTGAACATGACTTTCATCCCAAAGAGCAACCAAAAGAGGGGTGCCCGTAGCCCAGAGGCGACAGAAAGTAAGCTATACTTGACTTTTTGTCCGGCATAGCATACCATCCCCCCTATGATTAGGTGGTTTCGAGAGACCTTGGCACAACGCGGGAGGCCGATTGCCGACTCGGCCTACCTCCAGTTCGTCGACTTCATGTACGTGCGGCGCCGCTCGTCCGGCGAGACGCCCGAAGATACCGGGTCGACCCCCGAGGAGTTCGCTCGCTATCGCCGGCTCTCGATGTGGTTCGGCTGGGCTACCCTCGCAGCCGCCCTTGCGGCGACGGCCTTTGCAAACGGCACCTGGCCGCGCTCGTCGCTGTTCGGCCTGTTGTTCGTCTCGATGGTCGGATGGTTCGCCTCGTACGCCCGTTACGTTTCGACGTGGGACGAGCTGCAGCAGCGGATCGTCGTCGGCGCGGCGGCCAATGCGTTCGTCGTGACGGGGATGGCCCTGCTCCTCGACTGGCTGCTCGAGCGGCAACACCTGCCCTCGCTCGGCGCGTTCCGCACGCTGCTGGTCGCGGCGATCGCCTACGCCGTCTTCCGCTTCATCCTTCGCAGGAGGTACGCGTGAACCAGAATCCCACGACGCGCGCGCAGCGCCGGTACTTCCTGACGTTCGCGATCGCGATGGCCGCCTACGCGGCCGTGCTCGTCGCGAGCGTTACGCTGGTCGATCGCTTCGAGCCGCACGGCATCGCGCGCTACGCGCTGCTGCTGGCGCCGCTCCTCCCGGTCGCCTTCATCTTCCTAGGCGCGGTGCGTTACCTGCGCGATACCGACGAGTTCGAGCGCCGCGTCGCTACCGAATCGCTCGCCGCCGCAGCGGGCGTCACGGCAGCCTTCTCGGTGACGTACGGCTTCCTCGAATCCACCGGCCTACCGCCGCTCTCAGCCTGGTGGACGTGGAGCGTGCTGATGTGCACTTGGCTCGTTGCGCGCCTCGTCCTCAACCGGCGCTACCGGTGAAAAACCGGCTGCGGGTGCTGCGCGCCGAGCACGATCTCTCGCAGGCCGAGCTGGCCGATCGCGCCGGTGTCGCGCGCCAGACGATCGTCGCGCTCGAGGCGGGCAAATACGCGCCGAGCCTGCCGCTCGCGTTCAAGCTGAGCAAGATTTTCGACAAACCGGTCGAGGACATCTTCGACCCCGACTCAACCGAATAAGGCCGCACAAAGGAGAATCCCGATGTTTCCGCTCTCGCGCGCGCTGCACGCCGCAGCGCTTGGTTTCACGCTGGCTCTTGGCCCAATGGCCCCTGCCGTCGCTGCCGGCCTGCCGCCGGTGCCGCAGCCGGTGGCCTCCTTCAACGCCGCGCTGCACGTCGACGTGTACGGCGGCGGGTCGCGTTCCCTGATCCTCATTTTCGCGCTCGCGTGCGGGCCGTGGGTCTGGTACGGCACGGTCGCAGCCATGCCGCCACGAACGACGCGCACCACGTCGTCGCGCCGCTTCGCGATGCTCGACCAGCCCGGCGCTTTCTACGCGGCGCTCACGCGGTTTCTGGCGACGCCGTGAGAAAGCGCGCGTAGCGCTCGCGCACGCGCACCGCTTCGACGTGATCGTAGGCGCGCGACGCCTCGCGCGCCAGTTCTTCGAGCAGCTCCACCTCCTCGGGATCGAGCTGCGCGCCGTTGCGATGCGCTCCGTAGAGCGTGAACGCAACGAGTTCGTGACGGACCAGCACCGGCACGGCCAAGACGTAGATCGCCGCGTTCTCCGGCTCGAGCGAGGAGCGCAGCTCGTCGAGCCACACCGGCGATTCGCCCGAGAGCAGCATGCGCGCGAGCAGGTGGTTCGCGCCGAAACCCGGCGGTGCGACCGGCGTCTGCGACGAGGTCGCCAGCCCCTCGAATCGTTCGCCCTCGCCGCGCCGGTAGAGCGCCGCGGCGACGAGGTCGAGCGCGTCGACCGGCACCTGCACCAAGCCCTCGCTGATCGCTTCCTCGTCGGTCGCGTACGGCAACGCCTTGGCGGCGCGGCGCAGATAGCTCTCGGCGCGCCGCCGGCCGCTGAAGAAGACCGTATCGACCAAACGTCCGATCCCGCGGTTGATGCGATCGAGCAGGAATCCGATCGCGATCGTCGCGAGCAGCTCGATCCCGATCGCGAGCCGCCCGATGGCGAGGACCTGCGAGAAGAGCCAATCCAAGAGCGAGACGAAGGCGATGATCCCGACCGAAAGCAGCCCGTACGTCGTCGCGCGGCCGAGCACGAAGCTCACGTCCAGGACGCGCAGCGCAAAAACGGCGTAGCCCACGCAGACCGGCATCAGCACGACCGCGAAGCCGACGACGATCTTTACCGCAAACGGTAGGCCGGGCACGAAGTACACCGCGTAGGCGGCGAACGAGGCGATCGTCCCGATCACCAGGAACGAGGCGCGCTGCTTGTGATCGGGCGAGGAGACGGTGTAGTTCTTCACGACGATGAGCGCTGCGAACGCAAAAGCAAAGAGCGGCAGCCAGTCGTCGGTGAACGCGCTCCAGGGCGGCAGCCCGCCGTTGCGCAGCGAGAAGAACCATTCGTAGACGTAGGCGCCCAACGACACCGCCAGAAGCAGCCAGACGAACCTATCGATCTTGTTGCGCCAACCGCCCAAGCCGCCGTTGGGAAAGCGCAGTACGAAGGGTAACAGCAGCATCGCGCTCCACGATCCGAAGACGACCGTCAGCACGAACGACATCGCCAGATAGAACCAGTCCGGCGCGACGTGCGACCAGTACTCGAAGACCGGTCCCGTCCCGAAATAGCCGATTGCGAAGAAGTAGAACGACCACGTCATCACCGACGGCCGCAGGAACACGAGCAGGAACGCAACGATCAGGAAGATCGTGGGCGGCAGCAGCGCGAGCACGCCGCCGATCCGTTGCGCGAGCCCAAAGCCGGGCACCGGCTCCGCGCGCAGCGTCACCGAGAACGTGCGGCCGCCGCGCTGGAAATCGAACCTCTCGCTGCGTCCGGCGTACGGCGCGTTGATCCGGCCCCACTGCGTTCCGTACCGGAAGTTGGCGAGGCGATCGCCGGGCCGCACGCCCGCGCGCTGCGCCGGCGATCCCGGATCGATCGCGGTCACCACCGGATTGCCGGCGTCGAACTCGGTTCCGTACGTTCCCTCGCCCCAGTTCTCCAGAAAGTCGACGTGCCCGGCGGGCGCGTAGTAGAGCACGACCACCCCGAGCGTGATCGCGATCAAGAGCGCCCGCGAGAGCGCCCGCTTCAATTCCCGAACCTCACGGTATCCAAGGTGCAGAGGTCGGCCGTCTCTTCCTGCGTCCGGCCGTCGCGGTAGCTTGCCAGCAGGTCGTACGTGCAAACGGCCGGATCGACGTCGATCGCGAGCTCGCGGCCGCGGCCGACCGGAATCACTTCGGTCAAGCCGAGCAGATCCGCGCTCCACTGCGCGTCCGCTTCGTGCCCGACGCGCAAGGTAAAGATCGCCTGGCTGCCGGCGTTGAGCACGAGGATCGTGCGGGTCGCGGCGCGCGCCGGCGCGGCGGCGAGCAGCAATCCGCAGAGCAGGAACGCCGGCGCGCGCCTCACGACGGCCCCGGATTGATGCTCATCACCGCACCCGGCGCAACTTTGGGATCGACGCCGAGCGCGATGCCGGCCTCGCGCAGCGCGGAGAGGACGCGCGCGTTGAGCTCGCGCTTGACCTCGAACTGGCGCAGCGGCGCGGTCTTGACGGAGGCGCGCAGGACGATTCCGGTCGCCGCGATGCTTTCCACGCCGATCAGCTCGGCCGCGTCGAGGACCGCCGAGCGCCACTTCTCGTCCCGTGCGAGTGCCTCGATCTGCTCGCGCAGGAGCGCGAGCGCTCGCCCGACGTCGGCTTTCGCATCGATCGGCAGGCGGTAGTCGACGCGCGACCAATCGCGCGAGCTGTTCACCACCTGCGTCGTCTGCCCGTGCGGAATCGTGATGAGGTTCCCGGCCCCGTCGCGCAGCTGCACGACGCGCAGCGTCATGTTCTCGACGATTCCGCTCCACTCGTCGATTACGACGTAATCGCCGATCACGTACTGATCCTCGAACAGCACGAAGAACCCGTTGAGCACGTCGCGCAAGATGTTCTGTGCGGCGAAGGTGATGCCCAACGCCACGATACCGCCCAGCGTGAGCACCGAGGCCGTCGAGATTCCCACGTAGCCGAGCGCCGTCAGCACCGCGATGAAGACGACGACGAACGTCACGAAGGCGTTGATCGCGCTTGCAACCGTCGGAATGCGCAAGAGCAGGCGCGTGTGCTCGTCCCCGCCGCGGACCCGCATGCGGCGGCCGTACGAGTGCGCGAGGCGCACGACCACGATGTCGGCGGCGCGGATGAGCACGAGCGCCACCAGGATGACGATCGCGACGTAGGCGACGCGGCGCGAGATGACGTGCGCGAGCGGGGTCGTCTGCGGAAAGAGCGCGAGCGCCCAAATGAGGCCCACGAACCACGCGAGCAGAAGGCCCCAGCGCATGAGCGCCACGATGGCGCGCAAGACGTCGAGCGTCATCTCGGGGGCCGAGGCGCGAATGGCGAGGCCGGCGGCGCGGCGCCGGTGCGGCTCGGTCGCTTCGTCCGGCGCGGCGGCCGACTGCTCGCGCGCGATCGCCTCGCGGTTGGAGCGAATCTGCTCCTCGAGCGCGCGCATCCGCCTGCCGAGCGTCGCGCCGAAGGCCCAGGCGAGCAGCGTCAAGAGCAGCAGCACTCCGCCCACGATCGCGATCTGCCGCAGGTTGCGCTCGAGCTCCGCCGGCTGGCGCTTCTTCAAGCCTTGCACGAGCGCGCTCTGCAGCCTCGCCTGCCATTGCGCGGCAAGCGTCTGCAGCGGAACCCGGGCGTACTTGGCATCCGCGGTGGTGACGGTGAGAATCGGAACCGGCGTCGGATGGCGATCGTCGCTTGCGACCAAGACGGCGAGATCGCCCGCCGGCTGAACCTCGACCCGGAACGACTTCGGGTCGTAGACCGTGCCGGAGTTCGCGTTGGCGTTGCGCAGCGCCAGCAGTTGTGCGATCGCGGCGGAGATGAGCTGGGCTCGGTTCACGATGCCGATCTGATCCGAGCCTTGCGCCGGCACCGCGATCCGAAAGAGCGGCACGCCGTCGACCCCGATCGGTGCCGTCCAATAGAGCCCGTCCAGGCGAACGCCGGGCGGGAGCGCCGGCGCGCCCGGCGCGGCGGTGGGCAGTGCGAGACCCGGCAACGACTGCGCCCGGGCGGTTGCGAGAGAAGCGGCAGCAAGCGCCGCGACGGCGAGGACTATACTAAGGATGCGGGCCCGGAGCATTGCCGGACTCTGCGGCAGGCAGGGGCCACGGCCCTCTTGCGCAACCCAAAGCGAGCAAGTCCATGAGCGTCATCGAGCTGCCCTACACGAACGAGGTCGCCGCCGAGACCGACCCGATCTTCGAACGGGCCGGCGGCGCGATACCGCGCGTCGAGTGGCCGATCCACGCGCCGTACGTCGCCGCCATCAACCGGCTCAAGCGCGAGCGCAATGCGGTCATCCTCGCGCACAACTACCAAGTGCCCGAGATTTTCTACACGGTCGCCGACATCGTCGGCGATTCCCTTGCCCTCGCGATGAAAGCCGCCGAAACGACTGCCGACGTCATCGTCATGTGCGGCGTGCACTTCATGGCAGAGACGGCCAAGCTCGTGAATCCCGGCAAGACGGTGCTCGTTCCGGACCTGCGCGCCGGCTGTTCGCTCGCCGAATCGATCACCGGCGCCGACGTTCGGCTGCTGCGCGAGCGGTACCCCGGCGTGCCGGTCGTCACGTACGTCAACACCTCGGCCGAGGTCAAGGCCGAATCGGACGTTTGCGTCACCAGCGGCAACGCGGTGCAGATCGTCGAAGCGCTCGGTGCGCCGCGCGTCGTCTTCCTGCCCGACGAATACCTCGCCAAGTACGTCGCTTCCAAGACCAGCGTCGAGATCGTCGCGTGGAAGGGGCACTGCGAAGTCCACGAACGGTTCACCGGCGAGCAGATCCGGCGCTTTCGCGAAGACGACCCCAGCTTGACGATCATCGCGCACCCCGAGTGCCCGCCCGACGTGCTCGCCGAGGCCGATTACGTCGGTTCGACGCAAGGTATGGTCGAGTACGTCGGCACGCTCGCCGGCGAGGCCAAGACGGCACGCGTTCTGCTGATGACCGAGTGCTCGATGGCCGACAACGTCGCCGGGCGCTACCCGAGCGTCGAGTTCGTGCGGCCTTGCAATCTCTGCCCGCACATGAAGCGCAATACCCTGCCGAAAGTGCTGCACTCGCTGCAGGCGATGGAGTACGAAGTCACGGTCGCAGACGACGTCGCCGAGCGCGCGCGGCGCGCGGTCGAGCGGATGCTCGAATACAGTCGCGCCGCGCGGGATTAGCCAGCGGCGTGCGCGTGCGCGAGTGTGGGACGATCGTCGTCGGCGCCGGCATCGCCGGGCTGATGGCCGCGCTCAAGCTGGCGCCGCGCGGCCACGTCGCCGTGCTCTGCAAGACGCGGCTCGGGAAGGGCGCCGCGACCGACTGGGCGCAGGGCGGCATCGCCGCCGCGATGGGCAAGGACGATTCGCCGCGGCTGCACGCGCTCGACACGCAGCGCGCCGGCGCCGGCATCAACGACGAGAAGATCGTCGAGATCCTCACTCGCGACGCGCCGGCCCGCATCGAGGAGCTGCTCGAACTCGGCGCCAGCTTCGATCGCACCGCTTCGGGCGAGCTCGCGCTCGGGCGCGAGGCGGCCCATCAGCGGCGGCGCATCGTCAAGGCCGGCGGCGACGCGACCGGCCACGAAATTCTCAACACGCTCATCGAGGCGGTGCACGCCCATCCAACCATCGAGGTCGCCGAGAACGTTACCGCCGACGATCTGATCGCGAACGGCGAACGCGTCGGCGGCGTCTACGCGCACGATAACGCAAGCGGCGAGCCGTTCGCCTATCGCGCGCCGGCCGTCGTCTTGGCGACCGGCGGCATCGGCCGCCTCTATCGCTACACGACCAATCCCGTGCAGGCGACCGGCGACGGGATCGCGATGGCGGCGCGCGCGAGCGCGATGCTCGCCGACATGGAGTTCGTGCAGTTTCATCCGACGGCGCTGGCGATCGGGCGCGATCCGATGCCGCTGGTCACCGAGGCGGTACGCGGCGAAGGCGCGATCCTCGTCAACGATCTCGGCGAGCGCTTCATGCTCGGCGTCCATCCGGATGCCGAGCTCGCGCCGCGCGACGTCGTCGCCCGCGCCATCTTCGAGCAGCAGCAGCGCGGGCGTTCGGTCGGTCTCGACGCCCGCCAGGCGATCGGCGCCGCGTTTCCCGAGAAGTTCCCGACCGTTTTCGCCTTCTGCGAAGCCGCCGGCATCGATCCGCGTTCGCAGAACATTCCGGTAACGCCGGCGGAGCACTACCACATGGGCGGCATCGCCGTCGACGAATGGGGCCGTACCAGCTTGGCCGGATTGTGGGCGTGCGGCGAAACCAGCGCTACCGGCGTTCACGGCGCCAATCGCCTCGCGAGCAACTCGCTGCTCGAGGCGCTCGTTTACGGCACGCGCGTCGCCGACGACATCGCCGTCGCGGCAGAGCCGGAGCGGCTCCCGGCCGAGCCCTACGAGCCGCGGGTGACGCCCGGCCCCGCCGAGGCGCAGGCGATCAGCGACTTGCGCAATCTCATGTATGCCAACGTCGGGCTCTTGCGCGAGGAAGCCGGCCTGCGGGCAGCACTCGCGCGCATCACCTCGCTCGAACGCTTGTTTGCACGAGCGGCCAACGAGCTGCGCAATCTCCTCGTGGTAGGACGTCTCGTCACCGAAGCCGCGCTTGCACGCCGCGAGAGCCGCGGCAGCCATTATCGCCTCGACTTCCCAAAAACGGATGAAGCCTTTGCCAGACGCTCGTTTACACGGCTCCGCAGCGTTGCTTGAGCCGGGCCCCCTCCTCTACGAGGGGCTGGTGCGCGCCGCACTGCTCGAAGACCTCGGCCACGGAAACGATCTCACGACCGATGCGATCGTCGCGCCACAGGCGCGCGCGCGCGCGCGGATCGTCGCGCGCCGGGCGGGAACGATCGCCGGGCTCGGGCCCGCCGCGCTCGCCTTTCGCCTGCTCGATCCGCACGCCGAGATCGTGGTGCGCGTTCCGGACGGCTCGCGCGCCGAGGAGGGCGCGACGATTGCCGAGGTCGGCGCACGCGCGCGCGCGATCCTTACCGGCGAACGGACCGCGCTCAACCTGCTCTCCCACCTGAGCGGGATCGCGACGGCGACGCGCGCGCTGGTCGACGCGGTTGCCGGAACCGGCGCGCGCATCGCCTGCACGCGCAAAACCCTGCCCGGCCTGCGCGTGCTCGAGAAATACGCGGTGCGCTGCGGCGGCGGCAGCAACCACCGCTTCGGCTTGGACGACGCCGTGCTGATCAAAGACAACCACCTGGCGGTCGCCGGATCGATCCACGCTGCGGTCGCCGCGGTGCGCGCCGCGGTCGGACACTTGGTCAAGGTCGAGCTCGAGGTCGATACACTGGAGCAGCTGCGCGAGGCGCTCGGCGAGCCGATCGACGCCGTGCTGCTCGACAACATGACGCCGCAACAGCTCGCCGAAGCGGTCGCGCTCGTTGCAGGCAAAGTGCTCACCGAAGCAAGCGGCGGCATCACCGCCGAGAACGCCGGGGCCATCGCCCGCAGCGGCGTCGACCTAATCTCCGCCGGCGCACTAACGCACAGCCCCAAAGCCCTAGATCTCTCCCTAGAAATCGCGCCCTAGCCCCCTCGGCACGCCCTATCATAAGCGCAGGCGCCGTCACCCCAAGCGTAAGCGCCGTCACCCCAAGCGTAAGCGCTGTCATCCCAAGCGTAAGCGCTGTCATCCTGAGCGTAGGCGCGCAGCGCCGAAGTCGAAGGGCGAAGGGCAGCGACGATTAACGTTGCGTCGTCGCTCTTCGACTTCGCGCCTGCGGCGCTACGCTCAGAGTGACGCGAAAAATCGCGCCCTAGCTCCCGGCGCGCCGTGTCATCCCAAGCGTAAGCGCTGTCATCCTGAGCGTAGGCGCGCAGCGCCGAAGT
>DATJRF010000003.1:0-2861 GCA_035505015.1 Verrucomicrobiia bacterium
GCAGCGAGGCCGCACCCAAGCGGTGCGACCTCGCGGAGTCTTTGCGCCAGGCGCCTCACGTCAGAGCGGGCAACGGAAGCGACGGCCGCGTCGAGAGATCCGGACGAATTTCCGAATAGCTCTCGAGCTCGCGCTCCATGAGCTCGAGCGCTCGCTCGAGCTGCGGATCCCGCCCGTCACGGTAGTCGTGCGGCGCGACGTCGACCTCGACGTCGGGATCCGTGCCGTAGTTCTCCACGCCCCACCCAACGTCGCGGAACCAGAACGAATACTCGGGCTGCGTCGTGAGCGTGCCGTCGACGAGATGGTGGTACGGGTTGATGCCGATCACGCCGCCCCACGTTCGCTTCCCCACCAGCGGCCCGAGCTCGTAGAGCTTGAAGCAGTGGCTGAAGATGTCGCCGTCCGAGCCCGCGAACTGGTTGGTCATCGCGACGATCGGGCCGCCGACCGACTCGGGCGGATACGGCACCGGCGGCCCGTATCGCGGAACGTCGAAGCCGACGCGCTTGCGCACCAGTTTCTCGAGCAGCAGCGGCGAGACGTGACCGCCGCGGTTGTAGCGCACGTCGACGATGAGGCCCTTGCGGTCGAACTCGCTCAGGTAGCCGCGGTGGAACTCGGAGAATCCCCACGGGCCCATGTCGGGGATGTGCAGGTAGCCGATGCGGCCGCCGGTGCGCTCGTGGACGATGCGGCGGTTCTCTTCGACCCACGCGCGGTAGCGCAGCGCGCCTTCGTTGTGCAGCGCGCGCACCAGCACGGTGCGTTCTTCGTCCTTGCGCGAGCGCAGGGTGACGGAGACGTCGTGGCCGGCCGCGTTGACGAGCAGCATGTCCGGCGTGACCTCTTTGGAGAGGCGCTTGCCGCCGAGCGCGATGACGACGTCGCCCTCGCGAACGTCGATGCCCGGCTCCGCCAGCGGCGAGTCGTGATCGCGGTTCCACGAGTCGCCGCGATAGATGCGCTCGATGCGGTAGCCGCCGCGCGCTTCGTCGTAAACGAGGTCGGCGCCCAGGAAACCGCGCCGGTATTGCGGCGGCACGCGGTAGTCGCCGCCGTGCTCGTACGCGTGCGAGGTGCCGAGCTCGCCCTGCATCTCCCAGATGAGGTCGGAGAGCTCGCCGCGGGTGCGGACGCGCGGCAGGACGGCGCGATAGCGATCGTAGACGCGATCCCAATCGATGTCGCTCATATCTTCGACCCAGAACTGCTCGGTCTGCAGGCGCCACGCCTCGCGGTACATCTGAGCCCACTCGTCGCGCGGCACCACCTCGACGCTCGCGCGATCGAGATCGATCCATCCGGTCTTGCGACCGGGCTCCGTGCCGGCCTTTGCCTCGTCGCCCTCTTCGGGCAGATCTTGCAGTGCGTCGATCGCGCGCAGGCGGTCGTGCGAACGATAGACCAGCGTGCGGCCGTCCGCTCCCAAGCGCATCTCGTCGCAATCTTGCGCGAGCGTCGCCTGCCGCTGCTGCTCGAAGTCGTAAGCCAGCAGCGTCGCGTGTGCCTCGTCGTCCTCGCGATCCTCGCGGCGTGCCGGCTTGATGCCCTTGACGGGGTAGCGCGTGAAGAGCGCGCGTCCGCGCGCGGCCACGATCTGATCGTACTCGCCCTCCTCGACGGGAAATCCGAGCACTCGGCCTTGGATGCCGTCGAAGTCGATCTCGACGTCCTCCGGCTTCTCGCGTGCTTTCTCGTCGTCGCGGTCGCGGTCGTGATCGTGATCGCGATGGATCGGCTTGGGCACCGGAACGAACGGCGAGGGAACGTCGCCGCGCAGCGTCACGACGAACGGCCGGCTCGCCTGCGGAAAGCTCAGGTCGAACTGCAGCGCGTCGTAGACCGGATTGAAATCGCGCGTCGAGATGAAGTAGAGATATTTCCCTTCGGGATCCCAGGCCGGCGACTGATCGACCCGCAGCGGCGAGGTGACGTCGTGAACCTTCCCCGAGCGCACCTTCGCGATGCGCAGGATCGAGGTCCCAGCCGACGGCCACCACGCGTACGCGACGTACCGGCCGTCCGGCGAATAGGCGAGGTCGGTGATGCGATTGGCGGGGCTGGTATCGAGCACGCGGACCTTGCCGTCGTCGAGATCGACCGCGCAAAGCTCGTGGCGGTGATTGGCAAAGACGATGGTGTCGTTCGCCGGCGAGCAGACCAGCTCGGTGACGCGTCCGATATCGCCGCTCGTGACGGCCTTGGGTTCGCCCGACGCATCCGCGCGACGCACCAGAATCTGTTCGTATCCGGCGCCGTCGCTGACGAAGACCAAGCGCTTCCCGTCGCGCAGCCACTCCGCCAGGCGCGCGCGCACGCGCGAGCCGCCGCCGTGATTCGTGACGGCCGCCTCGAAGAGCGGCATCGTAAACGGCTGCCCCCGGGAAACGAAGGCGAGCTGCGTGCCGTCGGGGTGCGGCGCGAAGTGTTCGAGCGACTCGGAGGCCGCTTCGAAGCGCCGCACCGTCTGCGGCTCTGCCGACCGCGTCTCCACGTCGAGCTGGTGCGTCTGCCCGGTTTGGGTATCGAGCAGGCGCAGCGCGCCGCCCGCGGAGTAGACGATGCGCGAGCCGTCGCACGAGGGGAAGCGCGCGTAGTATTCGCCTTCGAGCGTGTGGCGCTGAACGTCGCCGCCGCTCGAGTCGCAGGAGTAGATGTTGCCGATCCCTTCGTGATCGGAGAGGAAGAAGATGCGCTGCCCGACCCACATCGGCCAGGTTGGATTGCCGTCGGGGAGGGGCAGCAGCGTAAACGTTCCGCAGCCGTCCGCGTCGACCCAGATCTCGCCGGCCGTCCCGCCGCGGTAGCGCTTCCAGCGTGCGGGATCGTTGCCGTTACGGCCGATCGCCGTCCCCGCG
>DATJRF010000004.1:0-3836 GCA_035505015.1 Verrucomicrobiia bacterium
CGAGAGAGATGGGATGCGCGGTCGTAAGCAGCAGCGCGTGAATCCCCACCGAGGCCGCCAGCGCTGCGGCGACGCCGGCGCCGATCCCGCCGATCCAGGCACCGCGCCGCATCCGCGAGCGATCGCGCAGGGCCGCGCGCAGATCGGGCTCCCAGCTCTCCTGCTCGCGCGCGCGAGCGATCGTCGCCATCACGCGCTCGATCTCGCGCTCGCCGCCGCACGCCCTCACGCAGCGCTCGCACGTGGAAAGGTGGCGCCGGTAGCCGTCGCGTTCGGCGTCGCCGGCTTCACCTAGTGCGATCGCGCCCGCGAGAATCTCGGCCGTGCCGCAGTCGATGCTCTTCATGAAATCGCGTTCTCCGTCATGACCGTCCGCAGCACGCGCATCGCCCGGCAGACGCGCTGCCGCACCGCGTCGGCGGTCGTTCCCAGTATCTCGGCGGCCTCTTGCGAGGAGTATCCGGCATAGCTGGTCAGCAGCACCGCCGCCGATTGCTCTGCCGGCAGCCGTCGCAAGGCCGCCTGGAGGTCCACCGAGGCTGCCGAACGCTCGTCGATGCGCCAGTCCCCCCGGTCCAGCTCGCGATCGAGCGGCAGCATCCGCACGATCCGCTTCCGGCGCATGAACGAGATCGCACCGTTGGTCGCGGCCCGGTAGAGCCAGCCCGCCGTCAGCTCCCGCGCCGGATCTGCCTGCAGCATCCGGTAGGCCGCCAGGAAGACGTCCTGCGTGAGATCGAGCGCCGCCTCGGCGTCGCCGACCATCCGGCGCAGGTAGCGCGCGAGCTTGGTTTGATACTCGCGCACCAGCGCGTCGATGCGCCCTTGGGCGATCGTTGCGCCGTCAACCGGCAGGTAGAGCTCGTCCACTCACCCCTCCTTTGGGGTCCTAACGCCCTCGCGCCTTCGTCTGTGACCGGGCCCCCGTGCGGGCCTCTAGCCGCCGATCTCGCTGAACGCGCGCATCCGGGACGAGGCCTCGCCTAGCCGCAGGTGGTGGCGCTCGGGCTTGATGAGCATGGCGGAGCGCAGCAGCTCGGCCAGCTCGCCGGTGCTCGCTCCGGCACGCAGCGGGGTCCGCAGGTCGAGCGCGTAGTCGCCGAAGAGGCACAGGCGCAGCTTGCCGTCGGCGGTCAGCCGCACGCGGTTACAGCGTTCGCAGTAGTCGTGCGAGAGCGGGCTGATCACCCCGATCGCGCCCGGCGCCGCGTCGAAGGCGTAGTAGCGGGCCGGGCCGTTTCCGGGCGGGCCGGGCACGGGCCGCAGGGCGCGCACCGCTTGGACGCGCGCGAGGATCTCGTCCGAGCCAACGTACGCGTCGCGCTGCAGCTCGAGGTTCTCGTGCACCGGCATCAGCTCGATGAAACGCACGAAGATGGCGCGCTCGCGCGTCAGCTCGGCGAAGTCGGCGATCTCGTCGTCGTTGCGCCCGCGCATGACGACGCAGTTGAGCTTGATCGGGCCCAAACCGGCATCGATCGCGGCATCGATGCCGCGCACCACCGCGTCGAGCCCCGGGCGCCGCGCGATCGCTTCGAACCGCTCGGGCCGCAGCGTATCCAGCGAGACGTTGACGCGGCGCAGTCCGGCGGCGGCCAGGCGCTCGATCTGCTCGGCCAGCAGCAATCCGTTGGTCGAGAGCGCGATGTCGTCGATTCCGTCGATCGCGTGCAGCGCCGCCACCAGGCGGTCCAAGTCGCGCCGCACGAGCGGCTCGCCCCCGGTCAGGCGGATGGTCCGCACGCCGGCCGCGGCGGCGGCGCGCGCCACCTCGACGATCTCCTCGTAGGAGAGCAGCTCGCTGCGGTGCAGCCACTCCAGGCCCGGCTCGGGCATGCAGTAGATGCAGCGCAAGTTGCACTTATCCGTCACCGAAACGCGCAAATAGGTGATCGGACGGCGGAAGCCGTCGGTGAGGAGCGCGCGCGTGAGGTCGACGGTGGAAGTCATCTCATACGATCACTGGGTGAAGAAATCGTCGGTAAGCGGAGGGTTGAGGGTATAGTTATCCAGCGTCGAGGTGATATCCGCCGTATACCCCGGCTCGGAGACGTGCGCCGTCTGCGAGCTGACCAGCGTGTTCCCCGAGATCCGAGCGTAGCGGTTCGCGAGCTCCGCGTAACCGCCGTTGGCGTAGTTCCAGCGCCACGAGCTCACCGTCGCCGCGCGGTCGTCCACCTTGACCTCGATCGAGTCCACGTTCCCTTTCTTGCGCGGCACCAGGGAGAACGCGCTCGTCTTTCCGTCGTCGGAGACGAGCGTCACGACGTAGCGCTCGCGCCATTGCGCCGGGCCCGGAATATCGGCGTAGAGCTTGTCGAACTGCTGCGCGACGAGCGGGAGGCCGCTCGAGACGACCAGCTTATTGCGCCCCGGTTCCTTATGGTAGAGCGTCGCAACCAAGGAGGTCGTCAGGAACGGAAACGTCTTGAGCGTCACGTCCGCGTGCACCGTGGCTTGAAAACTGTGCAAGCCCGGATTGAGCGCGACCATCCGCGCAAGCAAGGCATCGCTCGCGCTCGACGCCGCCGCGGCCCCGGGCAGCGCTGCCAGCAGAGCGATTCCCATCCATCTTCTCACGAACGCTTCTTCTCCAATCCGGGCACGAGCGGCCGCAGCGCCGCATCGATCTCTTCGCGGACCGACGGGTCCGCCTCTACCTCGTATCTGCCGCGCAAGGCTGTGACGGCGCTGGGAGAGGCGATGCGCCCGAGCGCCCAAGCGGCATGTCCGCGCACCATCGGATGCGGATCTTCACCCAGCGCTAACGCAAGCGCCGGAACGCTCGCACGGTCGAGCGCGTTTCCCAGCGCCACCGCGGCGTTGCGGCGCAGGACCGCCGCGCCGCGCCACCCCATCGCGGTGCGCGCGAAGCGGCGCTTGAACTCCCCCGCGCGCAGGCGCAGCAGCGCCTGCAGCTCCGGCGCCGCGCCGTGCGGGTCGAGCGGTGCGTTGTCCCGCGGATCGGCAGCCGCCGTCGCTCGCGCGGTCGGAGGGCAGACGAGTTGGCAGAGGTCGCAGCCCCAAACCCAATCGCCGATCAGCGCGCGCAGCGAGCGGGGAATGCCGTCGGTGCGCTGCGTGAGGTCCGAGATGCAGCGGGTTCCCTCGATCGTATAGTCGCCCCGCAGCGCGCCGGTCGGGCACGCCTGCACGCAGCGCGCGCAGCTCCCGCAGTGTTTGCGCAGAGGCGCGTCGGGCTCCAGCGCGAGCGTCGTAACGATCTCGCCGAGAAAGACGAACGAGCCCGCCTCCGGCGCGATCAGGTTGGTGTGCTTGCCGATCCATCCCAGGCCGGCGCTCGCCGCGAAGGCGCGCTCGGCGATCGGGCGCGTATCGCAGGCGACCGCCGTGACCTTCGCGCCGGCGGCGGCGTCGATCCTCGCGGCGACCTCGCGCAGGATCGCTCCCACGCGGCGGTGGTAGTCGGGCGACCAAGCGTAGTTCGAGACGCGGCCGCGCAGCGGCGCTCGCTCGCGCGGCGCCTGGGTCGCATAGGGCAGCGCGATGCAGATGACGCTGCGCGCACCGGCGATGAGGGTATCCGGATCCGTCGAAACGGCTGCATACCGCTCGTCGTATCCCCACGTACGCAGATCTCCCCGCGCGAACGACGCGCGCATGCGCCGCCGCGCCTCTTCGTCGCGAAACGCCGGCGCGACGCGCACGCCGCTCGCGCCGAGCTCGCGGGCTCGGGCGACCGCGAGCCGCTTGATCGCGCCGGCGTCGAGTGCGCTCACAGCGTCGCGAGCGGGCCGTCGCCGACCGGGAAGGCTGCGCCGATCGCCGCCACCTCGCTTTCGTCCAGGAGCAGATCGCCGGCGCGCGCGTTCTCC
>DATJRF010000005.1:0-4555 GCA_035505015.1 Verrucomicrobiia bacterium
GCCCGCGATCCCCTCGAGATGCCCGAGCGTCTGGCCGACGGGCGTACCCATCGTACTGAGCTGCCGGTCGACCTCGTCGAGCGTCTGGTTGAGCCGCCCCATCGTCTTCGCGAGCGCGAGCATGCCGATCATGAACGCGACGCCGACTAGAAATACGCCGACGCCGACGCCGGCGTCGAGAATGAGACTGTAATCGACCACGGCGATCCTCCGAAGTGCGCGGCCTTCAGGGCCGCGAATCAGTATTCCCCCGAAGCTCGGCGACCACGCGCGGCAGGAGGGCGAGGACCGCCTCGATCTCTGCCGCCGTCGTGGCACTACCCAAGCTGAACCGGATCGTCCCCCGCTGCCAGCGCGGTTCGAGGCCGAGGGCGGCGATCACGTGGCTGGGTTCGAGGGCCCCGGAAGCGCAGGCGCTCCCCGCCGAGACCGCGACCCCTTCGAGGTCGAGCCGGACCAGCAGCTCCTCCGAAGCCAGCCCCGCAAAACCGGCGTTGAGGATGTTGGGCAGGCGTTCGGCGGCGCCGCCGTTGACCCGCACCTCGGAGATCGTCGCCAGTATCCCAGCCTGCAGCCGGTCGCGCAGCCCACGCACGCGCTCGGCGCGCTCCGCGCGATCGGCGGCGGCGGCTTCCAGCGCTCGCGCGAGGCCGGCGATGCCGAGCAGGTTCTCCGTGCCGGAGCGCCGCCCGAACTCCTGCCCTCCGCCGTGGAGGATCGGTGCGAGCGGCACGCCGTCGCGAACGTAGAGCACGCCCACGCCCTTGGGGCCGCCGAACTTGTGGCCCGAGAGGCAGAGCAAGTCGACGCCGAGTGCGTGCGCGTCGATCGGCAGCCACACCGCGGCCTGGACCGCGTCGGTGTGAAAGAGCGTTCCGGAGTCGCGCGCCAGGCGCGCGAGTTCGGCAACGGGAGCGATCGTGCCCAACTCGTTGTTGGCATAGGCCACCGAAGCCAAGATCGCCCCGTTGCGCACCGCTGCGGCAAAGCGCTCGGGATCGACCTCCCCGTCCGGTCCGACCGGGAGCAGCTCCGTTGCGAATCCCTCGGCGGCGAGCGCCTCGATCGCGTGCAGCACGGCGTGGTGCTCGATCGCCGTGCCCACCACGCGCCCCGCACGACCGGCGGCGCGGACCGCGCCGAGGATGGCCGCGTTATCGGCCTCCGTTCCGCCCGCGGTGAAGACGATCTCCTTGCGCGACGCGCCGAGCAGCGCGGCGACGCGCTCGCGCGACTCGTCGAGGAGCGCGCGCGCGCGCCGCCCCTCGGCGTGGGACGAGCTCGCGTTGAAACCCGCGTCCTGCACGGCCTCCTGCATCGCGGCGAGGGCCTCCGAGCGCATCGGCGTCGTCGCCGCGTGATCGAGGTAAATTCTATCCGCGGTCAATTTTGTATCACAGGGCCTTCCCAGAGACGTTCCCTATCATGAATCGTGTGCGAAGCTCCAACGCACGCAACTCCGAGAAGTAGCAACGGGAAAGGGCGGTCCGAGTTCACTCGGGCCGTCCTTTTTTGATGCCTTCCTCGCCGCGTTCGCCCGCGACGTAGTAGCGCCGCCCGCGGACGTTTTCCGGAAGGAAGGCCTGGACCGCGTCGTAGTCGTCGTGCGAGTAGACGTAGTCGCGCCCGTAGCCGAGGCCGCGCATCAGCCCGGTCGGCGCGTTGCGCAGGTGCAGCGGCACCGGATCGTTGCGCGTCTCGCGCACGTCGTCCATCGCCGCCTTGTAGGCGCGGCCGACGCTGTTGCTCTTCGGCGCCGTCGCCAGATAGAGCGTCGCGTGCGCCAGCGGATAGAAGCCTTCGGGCATCCCGATGAAGTGCACCGCTTGCTGTGCGGCGACCGCGACCTGGAGGCCGCGCGAGTCGGCCAGGCCGACGTCTTCGGATGCGAGGATCACGAGGCGCCGCGCGATGAAGAGCGGATCTTCGCCGCCGTCGACCATGCGCGCGAGCCAGTAGACCGCGGCGTCGGGATCGCTCCCGCGGATCGACTTGATGTACGCACTGATGACGTCGTAATGTGCCTCGCCGCCCTTGTCGTACGTCGATCCGCGTTTCTGCATCGCTTCGCGCACGAGCGCGCGGTCGATCCTGCGCACGCCGTCCTGCTGCGGCGCCGAAGCGGCGGCGAACTCGAGCGCGCCGAGCGCGACGCGCGCGTCGCCGTTGGCCAGACCGATCAGCTCGCGGCGCGCGTCGTCTTCCAGAGCGAGGCCGAGCGCGCCCAGCCCGCGTTCGCGATCGTGCAGCGCGCGGTCGACGATAGCGGCGATATCCTCGTCGCGCAGCTGCTCGAGAACGAAGACGCGCGCCCGCGAGAGCAGCGCCGAGTTCACTTCGAACGACGGGTTCTCGGTCGTCGCTCCGATCAGCACGATCGTGCCGTCCTCGACGTACGGCAGCACGGCGTCTTGCTGCGCTTTGTTGAAGCGGTGGATCTCGTCGATGAACAGGACGGTGCGCGTGCCGGCGCGCGCGCGCGTGCGCGCCTCGGCGACCACGCGCCGCAGGTCGGCGACCCCGGCGCTGACCGCCGAGATCCGCTCGAAATACGCGCCGCTCGCGTGCGCGATCACTTCGGCGAGCGTCGTCTTGCCGGTGCCGGGCGGGCCCCACAGGATCATCGAGGGCACCGCGTCGCTCTCGATCGCGCGGCGCAGCGCGCGCCCGCGGCCGAGGATCGCTTCCTGCCCGACGAACTCGTCGAGCGCGCGCGGCCGCATGCGCGCGGCCAGCGGCGTGGAGTCGGGAGCCGAAAAGAGCGACTCCATGACGCCGTTACGGCGAGGCGGTCGCCGCCGGAACGGGCTCCGAGACCGGGGTTTTCGGAAGGTGCAGCGGGCGCGGGGTCGCGAGCGTCCGCGTGATCCCGCCGGGAAACTGCATCGTCACGTCGCCCTGCGCGTGCGCCACGCCGGTTACGGTATTGTAGCGCACGCTGTCGGCGGTGATGCTGCGCGCGCCCTGCGTAACGTGGACGTTGCCCTGCAGGTCCAACTCGTGGGTGAGATCGTCGAGCGTCCCGTTATCGGAGGTGACGTTCGTATCGGCTTGGACGAAATGCACGTTGCCGAAGGCCTTGTAGATTTTGGCCTTCCCGTCGATCTGCGCCTTATCCGTGGTGAGCGTCGAGGGCGCGGAACCGCCCTTGCTCCCGATGCCGCCGTAATCGCCGTTGGCGTCGTGCATCACGACGTGCCCGTACAGGTTGACGAGCTGCTGCTTGTAGTTGCCGTCGGAGCGGTCGGCCGCCACGTCGCCGCCGACGCGCGTCATCGTCACCTTGTCGGGCGTACTGAACGTGCCGGTCTTGAAGTTCGCGTCGATCGAGCTCGCGTGCACCGTCCACACGCCCAGATCGAAGGACGGGCCGGGGGAGCTCGGCCCCGGACGGGGCGCGGAAGGACGCGGCGAGGGGCTCTTGGCGGCGCTCGCGGACGGCTTGGGCGGCGGTAGCCGTCCCGGCGGCCCGGGCGGCGGCGCCGCGGCGAGGAGCGCGAGGGCGGCCAGAGCCGCGAGCGAGCGAATCATGATTGCGAGCGCACCTTTACGATAGGACGTTCGATCGGTCCCAAGAGTTCCACCAGTTCCTCCTCCGAAAGCGCGCCCTCGCGAACGAGCCGCGCGTGCGCCCCGGTGAGATCGACGATCGTCGATTCGCGGTCGTAGCGCGCCGGTCCGCGCTCGATCAGCAGGTCGGCCTCCGGCAGCCACGAGCGGTCGCCGTCGCCGGCGTAACGCCGCCCCGGCGAGTTGACCGTCGTCGCCGCCAGCGGGCCGCAACGATCCAAGATTGCCCGCGCGAGCGGGTCGTCGGGCACGCGGATCGCGAGCGTTTGGAGCGCGGCGGCCAGCTCGTCGCTGACGAACGGCGGCTTGCGGATCCGCAGGATCACCGGGGCCGGCAGCAGGCGCTTCGCCGCGAGCATCGCGAGTTGATTATCGCCCGCGTATTCGAGAAACTCCTGAGGCGTAGCCACGTGCAGCGTGAGCGGCCGCTCGTCGGGACGCCCTTTGGCGGCGTAGATGCGATCGATCGCACGCGAATCGAAGGGATCGCAGCCGATCGCATAGCTCGTGTCGTTCGGAAAGACGATCGTGCCGCCGCCGAAGACGACGCGCGCGGCTTGCTCGAGCACCGCCTCGAGCGGCTCCGTGCGCGCATCGACGACGATCACACGTGCATCCGCATTCCCGTCCCGATCGCCACGCACGAGAGCGGATCGTCGGCGACGATGGCGGGAACGCCGGTCACTTCGGAGAGCAGCTTGTCGAGTCCGCGCAGCATCGCTCCGCCGCCGGTAAGGATCACGCCGCGGTCGATGATGTCGGCGGCGAGCTCCGGCGGCGTCTTCTCGAGGACCGCCTTGACCGCTTCGACGATCGCTCCGACCGGCTCGGAGAGCGCTTCGCGCACCTCCTCGCTCGTGATCTTGACGGTCTTGGGCAGGCCGTTGATGAGATCGCGGCCGCGAATCTCCATCGCGAGCTCCTGCTCGAGCTTGTACGCCGAGCCGATCTTGATCTTGACCTCCTCGGCCGTGCGCTCGCCGAT
>DATJRF010000006.1:0-5096 GCA_035505015.1 Verrucomicrobiia bacterium
TGCCGAAAGAGAATCGCGCGGAACGTCAAGCCCTTGGCGGCCGCGGTGCGCATGTAATCGGTGTTGAGCACCTCGAGCAGCGAGGAGCGCATGAAGCGGCTGTACACCGCGAGCGAGAGCAGCGAGAGCACGATCACCGGCATGATGAGGTGCTCGATCCGATCGCCCAAGACGAAGTGATCGGTATCGGTCGCGATGCCGGCCGACGGGAGCTGGATCTCGTACCCGAACGGCAGCGGGATCCCGTGCACGGAGAAGAGCAGCTGCAGCATCAGCGCGAACCAGAAGACCGGGATCGACTGGCCGAAGAACGCCAGCGTCGTGATGAAGTAGTCGACGAGCGTGTATTGCTTGATCGCCGAAACGATCCCGGCGAACGTTCCGATGATCACCGAGAAGACGAACGAGGTGCCCATGAGCTCGAGCGTCGCCGGAAGCCGCTCGAGCAGCGCCTGCAGCACCGGCTCCGAGTTGCTGGTCGAGTAGCCCATGTCGCCGGTCAGCACGTGACCGAGCCAGACGAAGTAGCGAAACCAGATCGGCTTGTCGAGCCCGAGGTTGTGCTTGAGGCGGGCGATGTCGGCGGCGGTGATGTGCGGATTCTGAAGATACGGCCCCAGCGCTCCGCCCGGAGCGTTGTTCAGGATCACGAAGAGGATCATCGAGATCAGCAGGAGCAGCGGGATCGCTTGGAGCGTCCTGCGCACCACGTAATTGAACAGGGGACGTCCTCCATGGAGGGCTTCGCGTTGGGTCTGGAAGGCGGCACAGTAGTTAGGTGCCGCCGAAGACAACCCTCCCTGCCTAGACCGCGGCTCGCGCGCCCAGCCCGAGCAGCTCTCGCGCCTGGTCCGGCGTAGCGACCGGCCGGCCGAACTCTTCGGAGATGCGCGCAACCCGCGCGACCAGCTCCTCGTTGCGCGCCAGCCGCCCCTTGGTGTAGTAGAGGTTATCCTCCAGCCCGACCCGGACGTGGCCGCCCATCGCGATCGCCGCCATCGCCATCGCCAGCTGCGCGCGGCCTACGCCGGCGACGCTCCACGAGCATCCAGCCGGCAGCGCGCCGACGAGATCGCACAGGTTCGCGACGCTCGCCTCGAGCCCGCCGGGAACGCCGAGCACGAAATCGGCGTGCTGCGGGAAGCGCAGCAGACCCTCCTTCTCCAGCCGCCGGGCGTTGGCGATGTGGCCCTTGTCGAAGATCTCCAGTTCGGGCTTCACGCCGAACTCGTGCATCTTCGCCAAGATTCCGCGCATGATCGGAAAGCTGTTCTCGAAGATGTCGTCGCCGAAGTTCACGCTGCCGCACGTTAAGGTCGCCATCTCGGGGCGCAAGCAGAGGACGCTCGCGCGCTCTTCGGGCGTCATGCCGATCGCGCCGCCGGTCGAGAACTGCACGATCAGGTCGCTCTGCGCGCGAATCGCTTCGTAAGCGGCGCGAAAGCGCTCGACGTCGTGCGTGTTGGCGCCGTCGTCGTTACGGCAGTGCACGTGGATGATCGACCCGCCGGCCTCTTGCACGGCGCGGGCCGTTTTCCCCAAAAGCTCGGGCGTATACGGCAGGTACGGCGTTTGGTCGAGGGTCAGCTCGGCGCCGACCGGCGCGCAGGTGATGATCAGCGGATCCATGCCCGGCCTTTCGCTACCTCACGCGGTACATCCGGTACAGGAAGAGCGCGAGGCAGCCGAGCGTCGCCGCGGCCAAGGCTCCCACGCTCGGCGGGAATCCGGCGGCGAGCGTGCCGGTGCGTGCCGATTCCAGAAGCCCCGCTTCCATCGCGCAGAAGCCGGCCATAACGACGGCGGCGAGCCACGCGGCCATCGTTCGGGAGATCGCACGCACGCGCTCGCGATGATCCGGGCTCACGGCAAACGGAAGATTCGGCGGCGCGTTGCGCAGCAAGAACAGCAATAGCAAGACGAACGCTCCGACGCCGGGGAGTAAGAGCAGCGACGCCTTCGGCCCCCAGCCGTTGGGCTGCCCTAGCGCGTCGAAGTGCGTCGGGATGCGGTCCGGCAAGCCTCCGTAGGCCCGGAAGAGGATCGCGGCCGACACCGCGAGCGCGAGCACTCCGATACTCCAAGCAACGCGCTGCCAACCTCGCTCGTTTGCGTCGTCCACACGGGCTACTACTCCGCAATCTGCGTCCGGTTGCGCTCCTCCAGCGCATCGTAGGCCGCGGCCACGAGTTCGTCGTCGAGACCCAGCAACGCGGCCAGCGCAATCGCGTCGGCGCGCGGGGTCTCCGCGCCGGTGACCTCGGTTACCGTATAATCCATCGACGAAGCCAGCGCCGCAAGCACCCGGTGCAGATCGCCGCCGGGCGGCCGTCGCGGCACGTCGCGCAGGCCGCGGACCGCGAAGTGCCGCGCCCCGGCCGCTTCGGCCACGCCGCCCAGATGCGTCGCCGCCAAGCCGCAGGCGCGCCGCTCGCGCAAGCGCGCGAGCAGCGCGACGAGCAACGCCTTGCCCTCGTGCGGCGTGGTCGTCCGCGCGAACTCGTCGACGAGCACGAAGAGCCGCTCGCCGCCGCGCTCGAGGATCTCGCGCAGCCGCACGACCTCTCTGGCAAACGACGAGAGCAATCCACCGAGCTCGCCCTCGCTGCCGATGCCGAGCCACGCGATCTCGCCGAAGAGTCCGACGCGCGCGCGCGCGGCCGGAACCGGCAGGCCGAACGCGGCGCACAGCGCCACGAATCCGCAGGTGCGCAGGCAGACGCTCTTGCCGCCCATGTTCGGGCCGGTGAGGACCGCCACGTCGTGCAGCACGACGTCGATCGGTGCGAACGCACGGCCCTCGGCCGCGAGCTCGTCGGCGAGCGGTAGAAAACGGCCGCCCGCGAACGCCAGAAAGTTTTCGCGTGCCGGCTCGGCGACGACGCAGTCGTAACGGCGTGCAAAGCGAGCGGCAGCGATCATGACGTCGAGCTCGCCGAGGCGCCGTATCGCCGCGTCGAGCGGCGCGGCGCGCTCGCGAATCGCTTGCGAAAGCGCGGCGCGCGCGGCCTCTTCGGCCGCGGCCACCGCGTCGGCCGCGGCGTCGCGCCGTTCGAGCGCGCAGAGCGTGCGGTCGTCGTATTCGAGCGCGCAGAGATAGTAGGTCGGGGCCTCGCGCACGACGCGCACGCCCTCCGGCAGCGCACCGTGCAGATCGGCCCGCATCACGATGAACTCGTCCCCCGCGATCTCCTCGCGGCCCAGGGCCGCGGCCGCGCGCTGCACCGCGCGCCCGCGCGCCGCTCCCAGCTCGGCCTGCGCCTGCGCCAAACGGGCGCGCGAGGCGGCCAGCTCGGCGTCGAACCGATCGTCGAGGTAGAATCCGAACTTACCGGCGCGGCCCAGCTCGAGGCAGCGCGCCGCCGCACGCGTCGCCTCGCTGCCGGCCGGCTCGAGGGCGCCGGCCAGCAGCGCGTCGATCCGCTCGATCGCATCGAAGGTGCGCTGCAGCTCGAGAAAGTTCGCATCGGAAAGGACGTCGCCCATCGACGCGCGCGCGATCGCGCCGGCCGCGTCCGGTGCGTTGCGCAGCGTATCGCGGGCAGCATCGAGGCGCTCGGCATCGATCGTCTCCGCGAGCGCCGCGACCGCACGGGCACGGGCGTGGGCCGCCGCCTCCTCACCCGCCGCAAACGGCCGCAGCTCGGCGAAGACGCGCTCGCCATAGGGACTTGCCGGTGCCACGGCCGAGACGAGCCACTCGAAGGCGAGCGCGTGCTGCGTAGCGGCGTCGAGGAGCGCTCCGGCTTTCACGCCGCCCGCTCTGCGAGGTAGACGTCGAAGGTCGGAAGGCCGGTCGCGCGAGCGACCTCGCGCGCGAACGCACGCGGCTCGAACCAGCGTTCCCGGCCGATCGACGCGACCGTCGCCGCAATCAGCCGCAGCGGGCGCTCGCAGCGGATCCGCAGGTGCGCGAGCGCCTGCGACGCCGCGCGTCCGGCGATTGCGACCTGCGTGGGATCGCGCACGACGACTTGCCGCCGCTCGCGGGCTGCGATCAACTGCGCCGCCCGCTGTGCCGTCAGCGCGCCCTCTATGGCAAGCGCCTCCTCGCGCGGATCCGCAGCGGGGATCGCCAGCCGCTCGACCAGCGCGCGCACCGCGTCCACCGCCTCGGCCATCGTCGTCGCGGCAGCCGCTCCGCAGGAGACGACGATCGCGTCCTCGCCACCGGCCAGCGCCGCGACCCGATCGATCGCTCCGTCGACGAGCGTGAGCTCGCTGCGTGCACTCAGCTCCGCGACGACCTTGCGAATGCCGGAGGCCGTCGGCGGCCCGACCAGCTCGTAATATCCCGGATGCACGACGCGCACGTACAGCAGCGGTCCGGCCGCGGTCCCCAAACCCGCGAAGTCGAGCATCTCGCTAGCCGGAAAGCGCGGCAGCACGCCCTGCGCCGTCGCGATCACCGTGTCCGCAAAGAGGTGAAGGCGCGGCTTGGGTGCGGCGTCGCCCGCATCGACCGCCTCGCCGTCGCGCCCGATCGAGGTCAGCGCCGTCGCGATGCCGCGTTCGACCGCAGCTTCGTAGATCGCGCGCATCGCAACCGTCTTGCCGACGTTCTTTCCGATGCCTACCACGAAGAGCGAGCGCGCCCCGGAGGCGCGCGCGAGGTCGAGCAGCTCGTGGCCGACGCGCATGCGGCCCGGTTCAACTAGCCGAGGTGCAGGGCCTTGAGCACGAGAAAGGCCGCGCCCGTGAGCGCGAGCAGCAATCCGCCCGAGAATGCGGCGTAGCGGTCCGCGAAACGCCCGAGCCGTCCTCCGATCGCCAGTCCGCAGGCGGTCGCACAGACCGAGACGACGGCGATCGCGGCGAGCGAGACCGGCATCGGCACGCCGACGTAGAGGATCGAGAACCCGACCCCAAGCGAGTCCAAGCTGATCGTGAGACTCCCCAGGAACAGTCCCCAACCGCTCGAGAGGTCGAATCGCGACGACTCTCGCGCCGCTTCGCGGCTCTCGAGCATCATGTAGGCACCGAGCAGGATCAGGACGGCGAATCCGACGTAGCCCGCCGCGCCGCCGACGGCGCGCCCGGCTAGGACGCCCAGGCCCGCGCCCAGGAGGTTCATGCAGACTTCGGCGGTCGCGAAG
>DATJRF010000007.1:0-2480 GCA_035505015.1 Verrucomicrobiia bacterium
CTTGGGGAATCAACGGCAAGAGCGAACGGCCGGCCAACCGCACGTCGCCGGAAAGCGGTGCGATCAAGCCTGCGATGGTTCGCAGCAACGTGGACTTCCCGGCCCCCGAAGGGCCGACGACGGCCAGCGTCCGGCCCGGCTCGATGCGCAACGAAACGCCGTCGAGCGCGCGGCGGGCTCCGTAACGCACGGCCAAGCGCTCGACCTCGAGAGCGCCTGGGTCGTCGTCGTGCGAGCTAATCGAGGAGCTCCCGGCGGTAGGCCTCTACGGCCGTAGCATCGCCGCCGCGCGCGCGTTCGACGATCTCGCGCAAACGAACGACGGCGGCGTCCTCGGCCGCCTTGCCCGCCAAGACCAGCCGCAGCGCGATCAGCGAGAGCTCGGGAGCGCGGGCACCGAGCAGCGCCAGCCCTTCGTAAAAGGCCGAGGCGCGCGCGCCGCCCGGGCGCTCGGCCAGCAGTTGCCGCACCACCGCAGCCTTATCGGGTTTTCCCGAGAGAAGATACTCATCCAGCGACTCGAACTCCACGGGCATGCCCTTCGCCGCGCGGCTCGCGATGCTTCTTGCGCTCCTCGGCACGACCGTCGGGGCCGCCGGCCGCAGCGATCTCCAAGCGCTTTTGGAGCGCATGCGCGCGGCGGCTGGGCCGGTGTGGAGCACGCACTTCGTCTCGGTCTCGCGACTGGACGTCGACTCCGACCAAACGGTCGTCGAGACCGACAGCGGCGGCGTCCGTTTCACCTTGCGCCGCTGCAGCGGCGAGCTGTGCAACGGCACCTACTTCGACGGCTACCGTCTCTACACGGTCGACATCAACGGCACCGCCCTCCCGCAATCGCGCGATGCCGAACCGTACCTGCGCTCGCTGCGCCTGATCGCCTCGCTCGCCTTTCTCGCGCCGGCCTTCGCCGAAGGCGGACGGCGCGTCGACGACGACGGGGTCGCGACGATCGACGGCAAGCGCTACCGCACCTTCTTCCTCGTCGACCCCGACGCGATTCCGATGCAAATCTTCGTCGATCCGCAGACCGCGCTGATTCGCTACGCACGCGACGTCAACGGCGACGACACCTTCGAATACGCCGATTACCGGCGCGTCGACGGCTTCTCCGTGCCGTTCGAGGTGCTGCACAACGGCAGCGTGCTGGAACGGTACGACGATCGCACGCCGGTCGGTACCGATTTTCATCCACCGCACGGCCCGATGCCGCGCTTCGACGGCGCACCGCAGCCGATCAAGACCGATCCCGCCAGCCCGACACCCGTCTTCCCGTGCGAGCTCGCCGGCGTGGGCGCCCGCTGCCTGCTCGACACCGGCAACTCCGGCCTCTCGGTGAGCTCCGAGCTTGCGAGCCAGCTCGACGCACCGGTCGTCGGCAGCTTCGCGGTACGCGGGCTCGGCGGATACCAGACGCAGGTCGTACGCGCCGGCCCGCTGCGGATCGGCAACGCCACCTATCCGCAAGCAAACTACGTCGTGCTCAGCGATATCCGCCGCTACGGCTACGACGTCGTGCTCGGAGCCGACGTGCTCGGGACCACGGCGATCGAGATCGACGCCGCCAATCACACGCTCCTGCTCGGCGCGCAGCCGGCGGCCGGCGCGGTCGCGGTTCCGCTCGCTTTCGAAAACTTCGTGCCGGTCGTCAACGTGCAGCTCGGCACCCTCGACGCGCAGCTCGCCGTCGACACCGGCGACGAGTCGGACATCAATCTCGCCTACGCGTTCTATCAAGCGCATCCGGGGCTCTTCACGATTACGCACACGCGCGCGGTGGGCGGCGTCGGCGGCGCGAGCGTCGAGTACATCGGCCAGATCCAGCACGTCGGCATCGGCAATCTCTCCACCGGCCCCGTCTCGATCGGCGCGACCAAGACCCTGCGCGGCACCGCCTCCGGCCACGTCGGCGCCGCGTTTCTTTCCCGCTTCAAGGTACTGCTCGACTACGCGGGCGGCGTGCTGATGCTCTCGCCCAAACCGTGAGCGCCGCCGCGAACATCGTCGCCGACGTGAAGCCCGGCTCCAAGCATCCCCGTTTCACCTACGACGGCGAGCGCGTGCTGCTCGCGGTAAGAGAACGCGCGATCGAAGGCGCGGCCAACGCCGCCTGCATCCGCGCCCTCGCCCAAGCCCTCGGCATCGCCCCCTCGCACATCGAGCTCACCCACGGCGCCCACGGCCGCCAAAAGCGCTTCGCCGTCAGCGGCCTCACCGCGGACCAAGTCCACGAGCGCCTCTCACGTCGTACCGTCCCATAGCATTGTTGTCACCCCGAGCGTAGGCGCGCAGCTTTTGTCGCTCTGAGCGTAGGCGCGCAGCGCCGAAGTCGAAGAGCGACGGCGCCAACCCATGCGTCGCGCCCCTTCGACTCCGCGCCTGCGGCGCTACGCTCAGGATGACAAGCGTAGGCGGAGCCAACCCATGCGTCGCGACCCTTCGACTCCGCGCCTGCGGCGCTACGCTCAGGATGACAAGCG
>DATJRF010000008.1:0-13903 GCA_035505015.1 Verrucomicrobiia bacterium
ACTCGTGCGGCTCGAGCAGCGCGCGCGGATTGCCGAGATCGGCATAGCGCCGCGCCAAGGCGTCGAGCAGCGCCTCGTCGCCGGTGCTTCCGACGACGTTGGGCTCGTTGGCGTTTTCGAGTTTTGCAAGCAGGGCGCGCAGCGACTCGCGCTCGGCGTCGTCGGCGCTCTGCTCGATCGCTAGGAGAAAGCGCAGCCGGATCGTGTCGAGCCGGCCGTCGGGCAGCTTCTTGGCTTTGCCGAAGATGTACTCCGGGACCGCGACCTTGCCGAAATCGTGCAGCAGCGAGGCGTAGCGAATCTCGCGCAGCTGATCGACCGTGAAGTGCAGGCCGGCCAGCGGCCCGGTACCGATCTCGTTGATCGCCTGAGCTTGCGCGACCGTCAACGAGGCGACGCGCTCGGAGTGGCCCTGCGTCGATTTGTCGCGGACCTCGATCGCCTTGACCGAAGCGTGGACGAACTTCTCGAAGAGGTTTTGGATCGCGTCGACCAGCCGCGCGTTCTCCATCGCGACGGCCGCCTGCGAAGCTAGTGCCATCAGCACCGCTTCTTCGTGATCGTCGAACGGCGTGACCACGTCCTCGGTGTGCTCGGGGTTCTCCAAGATGAGGTCGAAGCCGGGCTTGTGGTTGATGAGCTGGATCGCCCCGATCGTCTGGCCGCTCAAGTTGCGCATCGGAACGCACAGGATCGACTTGGTGCGATACCGGTGCGAGTCGTCGAAGGCGCGGTTGAAGCGGTAGGGAGCCTCCTCGTCGATCGTATAGGCGTCGTCGATGCGCACGACGTTGCCCGTGACGGCGACGTATCCGGCGATCGAGGTCGTCGCCAGCGGCAGCAGCGCGTCCATGAGCACGCCGTCGTCCTTGGGGCCGGTCTGCGCGACCGCGAAGCGCAGGCGCCGCTCGCCGTCGCGCTCTTCGATGACGTAGAGGCTGCCCGCGTCGGAGCCGGTGAGCTCGCGCGCCTTGCGCACGATCAGGCGCTGCAGCGAGGGAAGGTCGCGCTCCGAGGAGAGCGCGCGCGCAACCGCGAGCAACTCTTCGCCTTCGTGCGCCATGCGCTGGTAGGCGCGCATCGACTCGATGCGCCCGGCCGCGCGCAGCGCGGCGATCAGCGAGGCGCGCGAGATCGGCAGGTGCAGGATCGCCGCGGCCTCCGGCTCCTCCGCTAGCCAAGCGAGGGAGGGATGGCTCTCGGGAATGACGATGACGGCGCTCGCCGGCGGAGCGCCGAGCGTGGCCAAGCCGCCGCGGGCGCGAAGCCGGTCGAAATCGACCGCGTGAACGGAAACGCCGGCGTTCCCAAGCAGGACGGCGAGGTCGCCTAGCTCGGTCTCATTCGGATGAAGGACGAGCGTTGCCACTACCTCCTTGTCTTCGCCACTAGGTCCGTTCGGCCTCGCCGCGAAACGGTAGCGCTCATGCCCCAGGAGCACCCCACCCCCGGTCTCGCGGCCCGCGTCGCCCGGCTCGCTGCCTTCATGGCCAGCACCGACGTCGTGCGCCTGCGGATCGAGCGCGAGGACGAGGAAGTCGAGATCGCCCGCCGGGCCGCGGTCGCGCAGCCCGCGCCGGCGCTTCCCGAGCTCGCTGCCGCCGAGCCCCGTACCAAAGAACTCGAGGCGCTCCGGGCCGACTTGGTCGGCGTCTTCCGCCTGGGGCGTCCGGCGCCGTCGGAGGGGGAGCTGCTCGACGGCGACCGCGAACTCGGCTTCATCGAGGCGCTGGGCATTCGCAACCCCGTCCACAGTCTGGGGGCCGGCCGGATCGTCATGATCGCCGCCGCCGACGGCGCTGCGGTGGAGTACGGGCAGGCGCTCTTCCTGCTCGACCGAGGATAGCTTCATTTTCAAGAAGGTCTTGATCGCCAACCGAGGCGAGATCGCGCTTCGCATCAATCGCGCCTGCCAGGAGCTCGGCGTCCGTACCGTCGCCGTCTTCTCCGAGCCGGACCGCGAGAGCCTCAACGTGCGCCGGGCCGACGAAGCCTTTTGCGTCGGCCCCGGGCGCGCGGCGCGCTCGTACTTGAACATCCCCAACATCATCTCGACCGCGCTCGTGACGGGCTGCGACGCCGTGCATCCCGGTTACGGCTTCCTCGCCGAGAACGCGCGCTTCGCCGAGATCTGCGCCGACCACGGCCTCACCTTCATCGGCCCCAAGCCCGCCGTGATCGCGGCGATGGGCGACAAGGCCACCGCCAAGCGCTTGATGCGCGAGGCGGGCGTGCCGACGACGCCCGGCACCGACGTCTTGGAGAGTGCCGCCGAGGCGGTCGAGGCCGCCGAGACGATCGGCTATCCGGTCCTGCTCAAGGCGACGGCCGGCGGCGGGGGCAAGGGCATGCGCGCGGTCGAGCACCCGCACGAGATGGAGCACGCCTTCGCAAGCGCGACCGCCGAAGCCGAGGCCAGCTTCAAAGACGGCCGCGTCTACATGGAAAAGCTCATCCGCGGACCGCGGCACATCGAGGTTCAAGTGCTCGGCGACGAGTACGGCGAGCTCGTCCATCTCGGCGAGCGCGACTGCTCGATGCAGAAGCCTTCCCATCAAAAGCTCGTCGAAGAGGCTCCCGCCGCGCATCTGCCGCAGAGCCTGCGCGAGCGGCTGCACGAGGTCGCCGTGCGCGCCTGCAAGCACGTCCGGTACACCAACGCCGGAACGCTCGAGTTTCTCATCGCCGGCGACGAGCTGTATTTCATGGAGATGAACACGCGCATCCAAGTCGAGCATCCGGTGACCGAGAGCGTCTACGAGATCGACTTGGTCAAGGAGCAGATCCGCATCGCCGCGGGCGAGCCGCTCGGATACGGGCAGCGCGATCTGGTCCAGCGCGGCCACGCGATCGAGTGCCGCATCAACGCCGAGGATCCGCGCAACGGCTTCGCGCCCCAGGCCGGAACGCTGGCCGAGGTGGTCTTTCCGGGCGGCCCCGGCATCCGCGTCGATACGCACGTCTGCGCGGGAGCGACGATCTCGCCGTACTACGATTCGATGATCGCCAAGATCGTCGCCTACGGCGACACGCGCGACGTCGCGATCGCGCGGATGGAGCGCGCGCTGCGCGAGACCACGATCCTGGGCGTCGCGACGACCATCGACCTCTGCGCGGCGCTGCTGGGGACGCCGGAGTTTCGCGAAGGGCGTTACGACATCACCTTTCTCCCGAGCTTCCTGCCGGCGTATGCGGGCGCCGCGGCCGTCTAGCGGCCGTTAGGCTCGACATGTCCTCCCGCAGACTCGGCCGCGAGCAGGCCTTGCAGGCGCTCTATTCGGTGGCGGTCGGCAATCGCGAGCCCTCTGCGGCGCTGGCCGAGATCGTCGGCGATAACGCCGACTCGGAGCACCGCAGCTTCGTTCGCGAGCTCGTTCTCGGGACGCTCGACTATAGCGCCGAGGCGGACGGCGTGCTCGGGCCGCTGCTCGAAGGCTGGACCATCGAGCGCCTGCCGACGATCGATCGCATCCTGCTGCGCATCGGCACCTTCGAGCTGCGCAAGTGCCCGCAGACGCCGCCGGCGGTCGCGATCAACGAGGCCGTCGAGCTCGCCAAGCGCTTCTCGACCGAAGACTCCGGCCGTTTCGTCAACGGGGTGCTCAGCGCCGTCGCCAATGCAAAAGCGTAAACCGAAAGGGCGCAAGCCCGCCGACCGGCGGGCGCTGCGCAACGCGCTCGTCGTCGTGCTGCTGCTGGCGCTCTTCGGCGCGGGGACGGTCGCGGGGATCGTCGCCTCGTACGCGCGCAACCTCCCCGACATCAGCCGGATGGCCGACTATCAGCCGGCCAGCGCGACGCGCATCTTCGCGCGCGACGGAACGCTGCTCGCCTCGGTCTATAAAGAGAACCGCGTCTGGGTTCCGATCGACCGCATCCCGCCGATCGTGAGCGAGGCCTTCATCGCCAACGAGGATCACAACTTCTACTACCATCACGGCGTCGATTTCGGCGGGATCGTGCGCGCCGCGTGGGCCGATCTCACCCATCAGGAGTTTCAAGGCGCTTCGACGATCACGCAGCAGCTGGCGCGACGCCTCTTCCTCAACGATGAGATCTCGCTCTCGCGGAAGATCCAAGAGGCGCTGCTCGCGATGGAGATCGAGCGCTACTACACCAAACAAGAGATCCTCGAGCGCTATCTCAACATCATCTACCTCGGCGCCGGAGCCTACGGGGTCGACGCCGCCGCTCACACGTACTTCGGGCGCAGCGTCGATAAGCTCACGCTCGCGCAGGCGGCGATGCTGGCCGGCGTCGTCGCCGCCCCGTCCGATTACTCGCCGTTCGCCAACTTCGGCTTGGCGCGCGACCGGCAACGCCACGTGCTCGACCGCATGGTCGAGAGCGGCTACGTTTCGCAGGCGCAAGCCGACGAAGCCTACGACGGGCCGCAGGGCCTGGTCGCGCAGCGCTCGCCCGGCCTGCAGGGCTACGTCTTTCCGTATTTCACCACGTACGTCATCGCCCAGCTCGAGCGGCTCTTCGGCAAGGACGCGGTCGAAGAGGGCGGGCTGCAAGTCTATACGACGGTCGATCCGCGCATGGAGCGCCTCGCGCAAGAAGCGGTGACCTGGGGCGTGAACGAGGCGAAGGCCGAGGGTGTCGACGCGCACGAAGCGGCCTTGGTCGCGCTTCGCCCGTCGACCGGCGAGATCGTCGCGATGATCGGCGGGGCGCACTTCTCGCTCGAGAATCAATTCAATCGCGCGTGGCAGGCGCGGCGCCAGCCCGGATCTTCGTTCAAGGTGTACGTCTACACCGCCGCGATCGACAGCGGGCTGCCGGTCTCGACGATCATCGACGACTCGCCGGTCAGCTATCCGATGGGCGACGGAACGCAGTGGGCGCCCAAGGACGACGACTTTCGCTACATGGGGCCGATCACGCTGCGCACGGCGCTGGCGCTCTCGCGAAACATCGTGGCGGTCAAGCTGGCGGACCGCATCGGTCTGGACCGCGTCATCGACTACGCGCACCGCATGGGCGTCACCGCGCCGCTCGAGCCGAACCTCTCGCTGGCGCTGGGATCGTCGGTCGTCTCCGTGCTCGATCAGGCCAGCGGCTACTCGACGCTCGCCGACGGCGGCCTGCACGTCGACCCGACGCCGTTCCGCATCGTCAAAGATTCGCTCGGAAGCGTCGTGCTCGACGATCAGTATCCCCAGCCCTCCGACGTGGTGAGTTCCGGAACCGCATTTCTGATGACCTCGATGCTGGAGGACGTCATCACCAAGGGTACCGGTTATCCCAACGCGATCATCGGGCGGCCGGCGGCGGGGAAGACCGGTACCACCTCCGATTTTCGGGACGCGTGGTTCGTCGGGTATACGCCCGATCTGGTGACGGCGGTCTGGCTGGGGAACGACGACTACACGCCGATGGTCGAATCGTACGGCGGCAACATTCCCGCGCGCATCTGGGCGCGATTCATGAAGGCGGCGCTGGCCGGGACGCCGCCGCACCCGTTCCCGCAATCCGACGAGGTCGTGCGCGTCGCGTCGTGCAGCGGCGGTTACGAATACTACCTCAAGGGGACAGAACCGGCCTCGTGCGGGCGCGACGAGACGGCGAGCGACGACGACGTCAACGCGACCGCCGCGCCGCTTCCGCCGCCGCCGACCGCACCGCCGCTGGACACGCCGCCGCCCGCCGATAGCATTGGCGACGGCACCAACTCGGTGCCGCTCGACACGCCGGCCGCCGCCAACGCGCCCGCGACCGCGCCGGCCGCGGCTCCGTCCGCCGCGCCGGCGCGCTCTCCCGTCATCCTGGCAACGCCGGCGACCGCGCCGCCCAAGCGATGAACGACCAGACGGCACCTCCCCGCGTCGTACGCGGCGTCCGCGAGTTCACGAGCGGTTTGCAACGCTGGTTTGCCGGCCACCGGCAGCTGCAGGACGTCGCCATCGCGGGCGAGGTCTCGGGGCTGCGTTCGTTCGGCGGCCACCTCGGCTTTACGCTCAAGGAAGAGACGGCCGTTCTGGATTGCGTCGTCTGGTCGGAGTTCGCACGCGAGATCCCCGCGCTGGAAAACGGCATGGCGGCGATCGCCAGCGGCAGCGTGAAGATCCGGCCCGATCGCAGCGGCTACCAGCTCATCGTCGAGCGGGTCGAGCTCACCGGGGTGGGCGCGCTCTACGCGATGTTCGAGCGGCTCAAAGAGCGCTTTCGGCGCGAAGGGCTCTTCGATGCGGCGCGCAAGCGCGCCGTGCCGGCGCTTCCGCGGCGGGTCGCGGTGATATCGGCGCGCGGCAAGGGCCTGGAGGATTTTGCCGGGACGCTCGAGCGCCACGTGCCGTTCGTGCGGGTCGAGTTCGTCGAGACGCGCGTGCAAGGCGTCGGCGCCGAGATCGAGATCGCGACCGCGCTCGACGAAGCCTCGCGCCGCGACGCCGACCTGATCGTGCTGACCCGCGGCGGCGGCAGCTACGAGGATCTCTTTCCCTTCAATCTCGAGCCGGTGATTCGCGCGATCGTGCGCTCGCGCCATCCGGTCGTCACGGCGATCGGCCACTCCGGCGATCACCACCTCGCCGACGAGGTGGCCGATCTTTCGCTCGGCACGCCGTCGCTGGCCGCCGAGCACATCGTCAAGTCGTGGGGCGGCGCGAAGACGCGGCTGGACGGCGCGCTGCGCAGCCTGCTACACGCCGTGCGCGACGTGCACGTACGTGCGGCGCAGCGTTTGAGTGCCGGCGAGCGCACCCTGGAGGGCGCGGCGCGCCGCATCGCCGGGCGCAAGCGCGAGGAGCTCTCCGAGCGCTCGGGGCGTTTGGAGCGGCGCAATCCCGCGCGCGTGCTGGCCGAGTCCCGCTCCCGCGCCGCGACCGGTTCGGAACGCATCGGCGTCGCCGCGGCGCGCCTGCTTGCGCGCAAGGTGCGCGACTTTGGGGAGCGCCGCGCCGGGCTCGAGGCCGCGATGCTCGAACTGCGTTCCCGCGTGCAGCGCCGGTTCGAGCGCGCCGAAGCGGGGCTCGATCGCAACGATCCGCTCTCCCCGCTGCGCCGCGGGTACGCGATCGTGACCAAAGACGGGCGCGCCCTGCGCGACGCGTCGAGCGTGGCGAGCGGCGACTGCATCGAAGCGCGGCTCGAGCGCGGGACGCTCGAGGCGCGCGTGGAATCGGTACGCCCGCATGAGTAACGCTCCGGTCCCCTCGACGTTCGAGGAGAAGCTCGCACGCATCGACGCCATCGTCAAAGAGCTCGAAAGCGGCAACGCCGAGCTGGCGCGCGCCGTCGAGCTTTTCAAAGAAGGAAAGGCGCTCGCTCGCGAGTGCGAAGCGCTCTTGCGCGGCGCCCAAGAACAGATCGACGGCGCCGCGCCGCCGGCCGCCTCGTGAGCTAGCGGTGGCCGAGATGCCAGCCGTGCTCGGGGCAGGCGTAGGGCGCGAGGCCCTTGCTCGTTGCCGCAATGGCGCGTTCGGCGAGCTTCTTGGTCGCAAATGCGGCCTTGGGGGCGCCGTTTTTCTTGTAACAGGAGCGCGGGCCGCCGCGCTTGCGTTCGGGCATTGCGGGGAGCTTTCGGGCCGGCGCGTCGAACTCCGCGCCGATGGGCAAACGCACGCTGCGCCTCGACGCCGCGGTCGCCGACCGCGGCGGGATCACGCGTTCGCAGGCGCATAGCCTCATCCTCGAAGGGCGCGTGCGCGTCGACGGGGCGGTCGCGACCAAGGCCGGCGCGAGCGTGCGCCCCGAGGCGCGGATCGAGATCGAGCGCCCGCGCCGGTTCGTCAGCCGCGGGGGCGAGAAGCTGGAGCGCGCGCTCGATGCGTTCGGCATCGACGTCGCCGGCTTCGATGCGCTCGACGTCGGCGCTTCGACCGGCGGGTTCACCGATTGCTTGCTGCAGCGCGGCGCGGCAGCGGTGACGGCCGTCGACGTCGGGTACGGCCAGCTCGACTGGCGCTTGCGCAACGATCCGCGCGTCCGCGTGCTGGAGCGCACCAACTTCCGCCTCCTGCCCGACGACGCGTTCCCCGCCGGCTTCGATCTGATCGCAATCGACGCGTCGTTCATCTCGCTGCGCACGATCCTCGCGCGCGCGGTCGCATACCGGCGCCCGGCGGGGCTGGTGGTGGCGCTGGTCAAACCGCAGTTCGAGGCGGGGCGCGAGCGCTTGGGCTCCGGGGGCGTCGTTCGCGATGCGGCCGTACACCGCGCGGTGCTGCGCGAGACGCGCGAAGCGGTCGCGGCGCTCGGGCTCGTGCCGGCGGCGCTGGAAGAATCGCCGCTGACCGGACCGGCCGGAAATCGCGAGTTCCTGCTCCTCGCGCGCGCGGGCGGCGAATCGCTCGACGACGCACGAATCGAGGCGGTCGTCGGCGAAAGGACGCTTCCATGACGACCGCGGCTTCGCAACGGCTGATCGCGCTCTACGTCGACGTCGCGCGCGAGAACGCGCGAGCGATCGCGGCCAGAATCGCGAAGGCCTTTCGCGCGCGCGGATTCGGCATCGGGCTCTTTCTCGGCCAGCGCGATGCGCTCGGGATCGACGGCGACGGCGTGGGGCCCGAAGCGGCGTCGCTCGTGATCGCGGTCGGCGGCGACGGGACGCTGCTGCGCGCGGCGCGCCTGGCGATCGAAGGGGACGTGCCGATTCTGGGCATCAACACCGGCAGGCTCGGCTTTCTCACCGAGCTCGACGAGAACGACCCGCACATCGCCGAGCTTCCGGAGCTGGTGGAGCGCGGGCTCGTCTACGAGGAGCGCACCGCGCTGGAGGCCGAGTACGAAGGGCGCAGCTACTTCGCGCTCAACGACGTGGTGGTGCGCAAGGGTGAAGTCTCGCGGATCGTACCCTTCGGCCTGCGGTTCGACGACGAGGAGGCCGCGCAGATTCCGGCCGACGGCATCTGCGTCGCGACGCCGACCGGATCGACCGCCTACTTTCTCTCCGCGGGCGGCTCGATCATCGCGCCGAGCGTGGCGGCGTTCGGCGTCGTGCCGCTCCTGCCGCACACGCTCTTCTCGCGCCCGCTGATCGTCCCCGACCATTCGCGGATCGAGATCACCTGCGATTCGGAGATCGCCAAAGCGCATCTGGAGTGCGACGGCGACGTGCTCGCCGACGTCGAACCGGGCAGCAGCGTGTTCGTGCGCAAGCACGCCCGGCGCGTGCGCTTCGCGCGCGTGACGAAACTGCGCTTCTTCGAGCGGCTGGCGGCGAAGATGCTGTGGGGGGTTTCCATCAAGGACCGTCCGCGGTAAGGTCTGCGCAGCATGCTCACGCGCTTGGAGGTCGAGAACTTCGGGCTCATCGCGCGCGCCGACATCGCGTTCGCACCGGGCGCGACCGTCTTCACGGGCGAGACCGGCTCGGGCAAGACGATGCTGCTCGGCGCGCTCGGATTCGCGCTGGGCGCGCGCGCCGGCGCCGACGCGGTGCGGCGCGGCGCGAGCAAAGCGCTCGTGCGGCTGGCGTTCGATCCCGGCCAGGCGCTTCGCGAGCGCCTTGCGGCGGCCGGCTTCGAGCTCGATCCGGGCGAGGAGGCGACGATCGAGCGCGAGCAGAGCGATGCCGGCCGATCCGGCGTGCGGCTCTGCGGGCGCCCGGCGACGGCCGGCTTCGTACGCGAGATCGCCGACGCCGTCGCGGAGATCGTCGGCCAGCACGAGCATCAGCGCCTGCTCTCGAGTGCCGCGCACCTCGAGATGCTCGACCGTTTCGCCGGGGCCGCGGCGGGCGCGCAGCGCGAGCGCGTAGCGGCGGCGTTCGCGCTTGCGGAGCAGACCGCGCGGCGGCTGGCGCAGCTCGAAGGCGACGAGCGCCGCGCGCTGCAGGCCTACGAAGAAGCGCGCGCCGCCGCCGGCGAGATCTCGGCTGCCGCCGTTCGGCGCGGGGAGGATCGTGCGCTCGACGACCGCCGGCACTTTCTCGATAACGTCGAGCGCATCGCGACGGCGCTGCAGAGCGCGCACGCGGCGCTCTCCGGCGACGACGACGCGGGTGGCGCCGGCGGCGCGCTCGGGACGGCGAGCGCGGCGCTGCACGGCGTCGGGTCGATCGCTCCCGAGCTCGAGGCGCTCGCCTCGCAGGCGGCCGCGCTGCAGAGCGAGGCCGGCGATCTCGCCGCCGCGGTCGCGCGTTCGCTCGGCGCGACCGAGTTCGATCCTTCCGAGCTCGAAGCGATCAACGCGCGGCTCGCGCTGCTCGAGCGCCTCAAACGCAAGTACGGCGGAACGCTCGAAGCCGTGCTCGCCGCCGCCGACGCGGCGGCCGAGGTGGTCGAGCGTTACGAGCGCCGCGACGCGAATCAAGCCGAGCTCGCCGCGCAAGGCGAACGCGCGCAGCGCGAGCTGGTGGCGGCGGCGCGGGAGCTTACCGCTCTACGCGAGCGGGCGGCTGCGGCGCTCGCGCAGAGCGTGCAGGCGGAGTTTGCGGAGATCGCGCTCGTCTCGGCGCGCTTCGACGTGCGGCTGCTGCCGCAGGAGCGGATCGGACCGGAGGGCGCCGAGCGCGTCGAGTTCGCGTTCGCCGCCAACGCGGGCGAGCCGTTGCGCCCGCTCGCGCGCGTCGCCTCGGGAGGCGAGCTCTCGCGCGTGCTGCTCGCGCTGGTCGTGGCGCTCGCCGGCGCGGCCGGCGGCGAGGTACTGGTCTTCGACGAGATCGACGCCGGCATCGGCGGCGCAACGGCTGCGGCCGTCGGCGCGCGCGTCGCCCGGCTGGCCGCGAGCGCGCAAGTCGTCTGCGTGACGCACCTCGCGCAGCTCGCGATCTGGGGCGTGCGCCACTACGTCCTCGATAAAATCGAACGCGCCGGCGAGACGACGATCGGCGTGCGCGAACTGCAGGGTGCGGCCGAGCGCGAGAACGAGATCGCGCGCATGCTCTCGGGCGAGCCGCACGACGCCGCCCTCCGTCACGCCCGCGAGCTGCTGGCGAAGGGACGGCGGCTCGGCTAGGCTTCTAGCTGATTTGGTGGACCTTGAGAACGTTGGTGCCGCCGGCGCCGACGGGCATGCCGGTGGTGAAGGCGATCAAATCGCCGGAGCTGACGAGGCCGGCGCGCACCATCTCGCGCTCCGTGACGTAGAGCAGCACGTCGATCGAGGCGTAGCGATCGATCAGCAGCGACTCGGTACCCCAGACGAGTGCGAGGCGGCGCGCGACGACCGGATCGGGAGTGAGCGCGACGATGCGCGCTTGGGGGCGAAAGGCAGCGATGTGCAGGGCGGTGTTGCCCGTCGTCGTGCCCGTGACGATGTAGGGGATGTCCAGCTCGGCGCTGGCGCGGGTGGCGGCTTCGGCGATCGAGGCGGCGACGGTCGGCTCGGCGTTCTCGAGGCGGCGGTCGCGCAGCGCGGCGTGGGGATACGATTTCTCGACCTCGCGCGCGATCTCCGACATCATGCGGACCGACTCCGTCGGATAGGCCCCGCGCGCCGTCTCTCCCGAGAGCATGACCGCGTCGGTGCCGTCGAGGATCGCATTGGCGACGTCGGTAACCTCGGCGCGCGTGGGGCGCGAGGAAGCGATCATCGACTCGAGCATCTGCGTCGCGGTGACGACCGGTTTGCTCGAGCGGTTGCACAGGGAGATGATGCGCTTCTGAATGAGCGGGACTTGCTCGATCGGTACCTCGGTGCCGAGATCGCCGCGCGCCACCATGATGCCGTCGGAAACCGCGACGATCTCGTCGAGGTTTTCGACCGCCTCGTGCTTCTCGATCTTCGCGATCACCGGGGTCTGCTTGCCGCGCTCCGCGATGAAGGCCTTGGCTTTGCGAACGTCTTCGGCGCGGCGCACGAACGAGACCGCGACGTAGTCGACGTCCTGCTCGAGACCGAAGGCCAGCAGCTCGAAGTCGCGCGGGGTCGGCGATTCGACGTTGAGCGAGCCGTCCGGATAGTTGATGCCCTGCATCGAGCGCAGCTCGCCGCCGAACTCGACCGTCGTCTCGATCTCGCGCTCGTTCTTTCCGACGATGCGCAGCGTGATCGCTCCGTCTTGCAGGTAGATGCGCTTGCCGGTGCTGACGTCGTGCGGCAGGTTCGCGTAGTTGACGGAGATGAGCTCGGGCGTGCACGGGACGTCGTCGGTCGTGAGCACGACGCGATCGCCGCGGCCGAGCGAGATCGCCGCGAGCCCGTCGGCCAGCTTGCCCGTGCGGACCTTCGGCCCGGGAAGGTCTTGCAGGATCCCCGTCGCGATGCCGAGCTCGGCCGAGACCGCACGGGCGTTGCGGATGACCTCGGCGTGCTCCTCCGGCGTCGCGTGCGAGAAGTTTAGGCGCAGGACGTTGGCACCGCAGACGAAGAGCGAGCGCAGAATCGCCGGTTCGCGCGAAGCCGGCCCGATCGTCGCGACCACTTTCGTGCGTTTTTGCAGGATCGGTTCCATCAGGGCCTCGTCCTGCGCGAAAGCGGCGGCAGGCTCCTGCGCTCGCTTAAGCGCACATTAGTTTCGATCATGGGCTTCCGGCGCGATCCGATCGATCCGCGGCACCCCGAGCGGCTGACGGCGAGCGCCGTCCTCTCGCTAATCCTGCACGTGCTCTTCGCCGCGCTCTTCTTTGCGGTGCTGGTGAGCTCGTCGCAGCAGGGGGCAACCGAGAACGTCTCGGGCGGCGAGATCGTCACCTTCGAGCGGCGCAGCCCGGTTCAACTGGCGCAGCAGCCGTCCCGCGAAACCGCGCTCCCGGTCCCGCACGTCCCGCGCATCGCGCCGCTGCACCACGCGCCGGTCTCGCAGCCGGCGCATCAGCGATTGCCGCAAAACCTGCACGAACTCTCGCGCTACATGAAGAACGCGCCGCCCAATCCGCTGCCGATTCCTCGGCAGAGCGTCGCCCCGGTTCCGCAGCCGACGCAGAACGTCTACGAGCCGGCCCCGGCTCCCCAGCTGCCGGCGGCGCCGCTCTCGATTCCCACGGTCGCGCCGGTTGCGGTCGCGCCCAAGGCGCCGCCGACCGTCGCGCCGCCGGCACCGACCGCCCGGCCGACGCTGGCGCCTGCCCCGAAGGCCCCGGCGGCGACGTCGCCCCCGACCCGGCGCCCAGCCACGCCGGCACCGGCCGCTCCGACGACGGCGCCTTCAGCCGTCGCGCTGGCGGTCCGGCCGAGCGCCGCGCCGAGCTCGGCGCCGGCACCCGCCGCGCGCGCGAGCGTCCCGCCGGCGCCGCGGGCGGGGGTTCCCAGCCCGAGCCCCACCTCGATCGCCGCGGTCGCGAAGACCGCCGGCACGGCGCCGACCCCGGGGCCCAAAGGCGTCGGCTCTCCCGGCCCGAGCGCCGGAACGGCCAAATCGAACCAGCCGTCGCCGCAGCGCCCGATCCGCGTCCGGCCGACGCCGACGCCCGCGCCCGCCGCGCCGCCGCGCCCCTCGGCGCCGCCCAGCGACATCAACGCCAAGCTGCGCGCGCTCCTGCCGCACAATCCGGTCGATCCCAGCCAGATCCACTTCGTGCCGCACCTCTCGCTGCGCGGCCGGATGGAGCCGACCCCGCCGCCGAACGTCCTCGCGGAGACGAAGTTCCTCTACGAAACGCGCGGCACCGGCGACGAAGCGCGCGTGAAGATGTGGGTCGTCGCGGCGCGCAAGGCAGGGCCGACCACCATCTGCACCGGCTGGCTGGTGCGCTATCCCGAGACGATCAAGGGCGGCTATACCTACGTTCCGGCCAACGACCAGATCGCGCCCGCCAACGGCACGCAGATCGGGATCGGCGGCGGGCACGGCGGGGAACCCGAGGGTCCCTTCGCCGCCGGTCAAGCGCCGATCGTCGAGGGCATGGTCTCGCGGGTGTGCGACGGGCGGCTGTTGGTGCCGTTCGCCGAGTCGCCCGGCTCGTCGCCATGACCTTCCTTCTTTCCCGCTTGCGTTGGGACTAAAGTCGCACTACAATTCGATCGTGCCATAGTGAACCAACTTCGTCGACACGAAGGAGGGCGGTTGGAA
>DATJRF010000009.1:0-3257 GCA_035505015.1 Verrucomicrobiia bacterium
TCCGAAGGACGACACGCCGGGCTGCACCAGCGAGGCTTCGCAGTTTCGCGATCTCTACAAGCAGTTCCAGAAGAAGCAGGCGCGCATCGTCGGCGTCAGCCGCGACTCGGTCGAGTCGCACCAGAAATTCAAAAAGAAGTATTCGATCCCGTTCGAGCTGCTGGCCGACACCGAGTCGAAGCTCTGCGACGCCTTCGGGGTCATCGTCGAGAAGAACATGTACGGCAAAAAGAGCAAGGGCGTCGCGCGCGCGACGTTCCTGATCGATGCCGATGGCACGATCGTGCGGGCGTGGCCGAGGGTGCGCGTCGACGACCATGCCGAGGAGGTGCTCTCATCGCTATCGTGATGGCGGCGGCCATACGCCTGCGGGTCATCGGCTCGAGCCCCTCGGTGCAGCGTCCTGGCCGCGCTTGCAGCTGCTACCTGCTGCGCACGCGCGACTCCGCCGTGCTCTTCGATATGGGCAGCGGCGCGCTGGGCAACCTGCACGCCGCGATCGACTACCCTCAGCTCGACGCCGTCGTGATCACGCACATGCACGCCGATCACTTCCTGGATCTCATCCCTTTGCGCTACGGGCTCAAGTACGGGCCGCTGCTGCGCGACGGCCGGATGCCGCTCTACCTGCCGCCGGGCGGCGAAGCGATGCTGCGCACCTTCTGCAGCGCCTTCGCACCGGAGGGACCGAGCGATTTTCTCGACGAGGTCTTCAACGTCAAAGAGTACGACCCGGGCGCGCCGCTCGAGGTCAACGATCTGCGCTTGACGTTTCGCCAAACGCGGCACTACATCGACACCTACGCGATCCGCGCCGAGCACGGCGCCGCGAGCGTCGTCTACTCAGGTGACACCGCGCCGTGCGACGCGGTCGTCGATCACGCCGCGAACTGCTCGCTCTTCCTCTGCGAAGCCACGCTCGGGCTCGGGCGCGAAGAAGGCCTGCGCGGCCACACGTCCGCGGAGGAGGCCGGCGAGATGGCGCACCGTGCCGGCGTCCACCGCCTGGTGCTCACCCATTACGGCACCACCTACGCCCCCGACGAGCTGGAAGAAGCCGCCCAAATGGCCTTCGAAGGCCGCGTTTCGGTCGCCGACGACGGCGTAGAGCTGAGCATCGAGGGCGCCAGCTCCGCCGTCAGCGCCCGCGCCTCCGACCGCCGCCGCTCCCCCCGCTGGCAGCTCGAAGAAGCCCAAGGCTAGCTCCGCTCCCTCTCTCGCTTCGGGGGTTTCGCTTGGGGGAAGAACGGCTAGTTTTCGGTGGATGCGGTGCCGCGGGGGAGGGAGAACTGCATGATCGCGCGGATCGGGGCGAGGCCGCGGCTGATCACGGCACAGGGCGTCACGTGCAGGCCGAGCTCTTCGAGGCGCTTGGCGGCGGCCATGAGCTCGCGGCCGTTGGTCACGACGTCTTCGAGCAACAGCACGTGTTGGCCGCGCTCGTACGGGCCTTCGACGAACTCGTTGACGAACGCGCCGTAGCCTTTAGGCTCCTTGCGAACCGCGATCATCGGGACGCCGCACATCTGCGATACGGCGGTCGCGATCACGACGCCGCCGAGCTCGGTCCCGCCGATCAGGTCCGGATTGAGCTCGGCGATGAGCGGCGTGAAGAGGCGCGCGATGCGCCGCAGCACGTGCGGATCGGAGAAGAGGCGGAACTTGTCGATGTAGTAGTCGCTGTGCACGCCGCCCGAGAGGACGTAGTCGCCGCGCGTGAGCGCGCGCTCGACGATCGTCTTGCGCAGCCAGACGAGCTCGGGGAGGGGGCCGACGGGTTGATCGGGCGAGCCTAGATGCTCCATTGCCACGCATTCCAATCTTCGACGACCGGGTTGGGATCGAAACCGGTGAAATCGACGCTGATGGGCTCGAGCTGCCGCAGCCACCACATGAAGATGAACGGGTTGTCGCGCGCGAGGATCTGCTGAATGCGGAAGTAGGCGGCCTGGCGCGTCGCGCGGTCGTAGTGGGTCAACGCGGCGCTCTGGGCGGCCTGCATGTCGGCATTGCAGTACCGGGAATAGTTATAGCCGCTGGGCGGAAAGTCTTGGCAGAGGAACTGCGAGCTGTCGTCGGGATCGATGCCCGCGTACCAGCCGACCACCGAGATGTCGAACTGGCCCTGCTGGAGGATGCCGCCCGCTCCCGCCGGGGCGAAGAGCACGTCCGCCTGATAGAACTTGATCTCCGCCTCGATGCCGGCTTGGCGCAGCATCTGCTGGAGCTGGATCGCCATGTTGCGCCGCGTGATGTTCGAGTTGTTGGTCACCATCACGAGGATGAGCGGTTGGCCGTCCTTGCGCATGATGCCGTCGGGCCCCGGCGACCAGCCGGATTTACGCAGCAGCTCGCGGGCCACGGCGGGATCGTGCGGAAAAGATTTGACGCGCGGGTTGTACGCCCACATCCAATCGGGAATGTCCTCGGTCGCGACCGTCTGGGTGCCGTAGGTCAGCGTCTTGACGAGCTCGCGCTTGTCGATCGCATAGGCGATCGCGTCGCGAACGTTTGGATCCGAGAGCCAGGGGCGAGCCAGGTTGATCTGGATGTTGTAGTAGCCGTTGACGTTGACCCAGCGCAGCACGATATCCGGAACGGTGCGCAGCGCCTCGTAGGTCTGCATCGACGCTTGGAAGATGTAGTCGATGTCGTGCGCGCGCAGCAGGTTCACGCTGGTGTTTTCGTCGGGAACGATCCGAACTTCGATGCGGTCGAGCTTCGGCTGCCCCAGAAAGAACTCGTCGTTGCGAATGAGGCTGATGTGGTCGCCGTGAACCCACTCGCCGAACCGGAACGGCCCGTCGCTCACGGTCGGCTCGCTGTTGAACGGGATTTCGTTGATATTCGGATACTTCGCGAGCACGTGGGCGGGGACGATCGAGAACGGCTGGTCGCTCTCGGCGAAGAAAGTGTCGACGAACGGCGCGAACTTCGTCTTGAGGTGCACGACGACCGTCCAATCGTCGGGGGTGTCGATGCGCTCGACGTCGTCGTAGCCGTGTCGCGAAACGACGTCGTTGTTCGGGTTCATCAGCGCCTGCCAGGAAAAGAGCACGTCCTTCGACGTGACCGGCACGCCGTCGGTCCACTTGACGTCCTTGCGCAGGTGGTACGTGATCGTCAGGCCGTCTTTGCCGATGCCGCCGTTCTCGAGCGTGGGAACTTCCTGCGCCAGCATCGGCAGGGGGTTGCCGCGGTCGTCGGCGGTGAGCAGCGGCTCGAACATCAAACGATCGACGAAGACGTCGGTCGTG
>DATJRF010000010.1:0-7754 GCA_035505015.1 Verrucomicrobiia bacterium
GCGCGACGCCGTGCGACTCGATGCCGCGCAGATCCGCGGCGACCAGGACGTCGGCGACCACCTCGGCGTGCTCGCGCGCGACGCCGGATTTCTCCAGGGCGGTCGCGACGAATGCTTTGAGCTTGGGCTCGGTGGAAAGCTGATATTCGGCGGTGGCGACGTCGGCCACGGATGCAACCTCCGGCATGGGGTGTACTCGATGCTCCTTCGCGTGGGAGAACTTGCGCTCTTGCAGGGCGAAAGCCCGGCTCCTATGATCGAGCCGGGCCCGTCGGGCTTCACCGGCGCCGACCAGCCGTCGGCGTCGATCCTCAACACCTGTATCCGGTGCGGCCTCTGCCTGCCGACCTGCCCGACCTATCTCGAAACTATGACAGAAACGTCGGGTCCGCGCGGCCGGATTAGTCTGATCAAGGGCGTCGCGGAGGGGCGGATCGACCTGCTCTCGCCGGGCTTCGTCGAGCAGATGAGCCAGTGCTTGGACTGCCGGGCGTGCGAGGCCGTCTGCCCTTCCGGGGTGCACTACGGTCAGCTCGTCGAGACCGCCCGCACGCAGATCCGCCGCGCCCAAGCCCCGCACGACGGCGGTGCCGCCAAGGGCGTGCGCTGGTTTCTCCTGCGCGTGCTCTTCTCGCGGCTGGACGTCTTGCGGGCGGTTGCCTCGCTGTTGCGCCTCGCTCAGCGCACCGGGCTGCAATCGCTCGCGGGTCTCGTCGGCCTGGGCGATGCGGCCAAGCTCGCGCCGCGCATCGCCGGTACCTACTTCGAAGCCGACGACCGCCGCGTCGAAGCGCAGTCGCCGCAGGGGCTGGCATTCTTGCACGCCGGCTGCATCATGCCGGTGGCGTTTCCCAACGTCCACGAAGCGACGCTGCGAATGCTGCGGCGGGCCGGGCTCTCGAGCGTCGTGCCGAGCGATCAGGGCTGTTGCGGAGCGATTGCGGTACATGCCGGCGAGATGGAGTTGGGGCGCAGCCTCGCCAAGCGCAACATCGCGGCGTTCGAGCGTTCCGGCGCGGACGTCTACGTGGTCAACGCGGCGGGCTGCGGATCGGCGCTCAAGGAATACCGGGAGCTCTTCGCGCAGGACGACGAATGGCGCGAGCGAGCACAGCGCTTCTCCTCGCGCGTGCGCGACGTCACCGAGGTGCTCGACGCGATGCCGCTCGACTCGCATATCGGTGCGATCGATGCGAGCGTCACCTACCAGGATCCGTGCCATCTCGCGCACGCGCAGCGCGTCACCGCCGCGCCCCGGCGCCTGCTCTCGAAAATCCCCGGCTTGCGCCTGGTCGAGATGAACGAAAGCTCCGTCTGCTGCGGCAGCGCGGGCATCTATAACCTGACCGAGCCCGAGATGGCGAAACGATTGGGGGCGCGCAAGGTCGCCAATATCGAAGCGACCGGCGCGCACATCGTCGCGACGGCCAATCCGGGCTGCGCGCTACAGGTGGCCGCCGGGCTCCGCGCCGCGGGCTCGAACGCGCGCGTCGCACACGTCGTCGAACTGCTCGACGACGCGTACGCCGCCTATACCGAGGAGACGACGCGGTCGCGGTCGGCGAGCGCGTCCTCGAGCGAGCGGTAGAGCGAGAGCACCCGGATCAGACCGGTGATATTGAGCAAGCGCTCGATCGGCCCGTCTTGGCCCACGATCCGCAACGATCCCCCGCTCTCGCTCGCGCGCTTGTGCGCGCCGATCAACGCGCCCAAGCCGGTCGAATCGATGAACTCGACGCCGCGCAGGTCGACGACGACGTTCTGATGGTTCTTGACGCTCGCCTCGGTCATCGCGGCGCGTACCGACGGCGAGGTCGCGATGTCGAGGCTGCCGTGCAGGGTGAAGACGAGCGTGTGGCCGTCGTTCGCCGGTTTGATATCGATCGAAAGTTCTTCGTGCGTCATACCAACCTCCACTCGCGCCACTCCGCGACGAGACCCTCGCGCAGGCGCACCATCGCGCATCCGGCGCGTTCGTCCCAGCCTTCGCCATCGCCTTTGACCGCAAACCGGTAGGTGAGCGCCGCGCGCTCGCCTTCGACCACCAGCTCGTCGATCTCGAACCGCCAGGGCGGCCCGTCGCGAAAGAAACGCGTGAAGTGCGCCACGACGGCCGCCCGGCCGCAGACGGCCTCGCGGCCCGACTCCTGATAGCGCCCCTCGGGCGCGAAAAAGCCTCCCGCGCGCAAGGCATCGTTGGCATGCCACGCGGCGACGAGCTCGAGGATCGTCTCGCGCGTGGTCACAGGAGCTTGGCCAGAGCGTAAGCGCCGACCGAACCGATCCCGGTCGAGAGATCGTATCCTTGCTTCGCGCAGATGGCGGCGCCGCCGAACGTTCCGCTGCACCCGGTAGTGACGTCGACAAAGGCGCCGCCGTAGCCGCTCGATGCGAAGAGCCGGTAGAGCGTGAGATCGAAGGCGCCCAAGCGCGACCGGTGCATCTGCTCGAACGTCGCGAGGAGTCCGGCCGCGGGCGCGTTGTTCACGAACGAAAAGCCGCCGATCCAGGCACCTCCCGCGTAGAACGACGAGCCCGCCCCGTTGACGGTGGCCGGCAGCACGAGGTCGGGCGCGTTGCGCCCGAGCGCACTCGTTCCGGCGATCTTCTTCTGCTCGAGCGGCTCGGCTGCCAGGATCGAAACGCCGCCGTTGCTGCCGATCAGCGCGCTCTGCGCGACGATGCGCGAGCCGGCGCTCTCCGAGACGTAACTGCCGCCGACGGCGAGACCGTCCGCGGTATCGCCGGGCGCCATCGGGAGCGGTTCGAGCCAGCCTCCGCACGGCGAGCCGAACTCGATGCCTTCGAATGCGATCCCCTCCGCCGCTCCCTGCGCAAAGACCGGCTGCAGCGCGAGCGCCAGGGTGACGAGACTGGAATCGCACCCACCCCAGGAGGTGTTGACGACGTCCGCGCGGTCGTCGGTAACCAGCCGCGTGTACGCATCGAGGGTATCCTTTGCGCTTAGCTCGGGCACTTCGTAGAAGAGCTGCGCGGCGCCGGGCGCGGCCGCGCCGATCCACTCCGAATCCGCGTCGGCCTGCACGACGTCGGCCCCCTTGCCGCCGTCGACCTTGACGACCGCAACGCCGCGCTGCGCGCGCGCGATCCCGAAGTAGCGGTCGAACGCGTGTAGATCGGCCTCGCGCGGCCGTCCGTCGACCACGTCGGCGACGGTCACGCCCGCTCCCGTGACGCCGTGTGCGACCGGGAAGTCGCTCGCCAGCGTGATCGCCGCCGGGCCGAAACCGCCATCCGGGCCGTAACCGCGGACGGCATACGGCAGCACCGCAGCGCGCGCGGCGCCCGCGGTCGGCGTCGTCGCCACCGCGCCGCCGGTCGCGAGCACCGCGCTCACGCCGGAGATCGCAGCCGCGCGCTCCGCCGCGTCCGCTGCGCCGCGCACGTCGATCAGCGTGCGGCTCGGCGAGGTCTGCTCGATTGCGAAGCCCCCGCGCTCGAGAGCGGCGATCGCCCTCGCATATGCCGCGGCGCTCGGAGCGAAGGCGGCACGGAACTGCGCGGGGCTCAAGAAGTGATGGTAGAGCGGCGAGCGCGGATCCGCCTGCGACGAGATCAGCGCCGTAAGACCGGCCCGATCGCGCAGCGCGAGCGTCACCGCGAACTCCTGCACCGGCGACGAACGTACGCTCGCGGCCGGCTTTACGAACGCGGGAATTCGTGCGAGGTTCCAGCCCTCGATCGAGCCGATACCCGTGACCTGATCGTACCCGGCGTGCGCGTTGAAGTAGCCGTCATTGCCGAACGTCACGTCGCGAAAGAGCGGTGCGCCGGCCGGTCCGTAGCCGCGCGCCGCGAACGCCCGGTACATCGCGCCGTGCAGGTTCGCGCCGATCCGGTGGCCGGCGTGCTGCGCGAGTTGCGTGCAGAGCGCCGCAAAGATCGGCGAGGCGAGCGAGGTGCCGCCGATCGGCCCGTCCCAGCGGCCGCCGTAGTAGAACGCCATGCCGCTGCCGGGATCGGCGTCGAACGCGACGTCGGGCAGATTGCGGGTACTGCCGACCAAGCCTTTGACGCCGTTCTGGTACGCGGGCCGGGCAAAGAGCGCGGAGAAACCGCCGCCCGAGTCGCCCCAGCCGAGCTCCAGCGCATACGCGGCGCCGCGTCGCAGGATCAGCGTCGTGCCGCCGACGGCGACGAAGTACGGAGAACTCGCCGGCGTTTCGACGCCGCCCGGACCGGGATACCGGCATGCAAACGTGCCCGCGTCGCCGGTCGATGCGACGAACGCGATGCCCAGCGCGGCGCCCTGTTCGGCGATCTGATTCGCGAGTTGCGGGAAGTCTCGCGGCGACGTTTGCGTCTCGCAGCCGCCGAAGCTCGAGTTCACCACGCCCGCGCTATCGTCGGAGACGACGCGGTTATAGGCGTCGAGGGTCGTGGCGTAGAGCAGCGAGCTCGTCTCGTAGACTTCGATGGCGGCGCCGGGCGCAAGGCTCGCGATCGCCTCGACGTCGAGCGTGGTCTCAACCGAGTCCGGGTTCATCGCGGGATCCGGCCCTCCGTCGACCGGAATGCGCGCGATCGCACCGCCGCCGCGCGAGACGCCGAAATAACGCAGGAACTGCGCGACGTCGGCGTCGGCGAAGTCGGCGTCGATCACGATCGCCGCCGTTTGGCCGGCACCGTCGATCCCGTGGCGCACCGGCAGATCGTAGGCGCCCGCGAACGCGGCCGGGCCGAAGCCCGTGTCGGGCCCGAAGAGCGGGCGCGTCGCGTCCACAGCCCGAGGCGCGCCGCGCAGGTTTGCCGTGCGCAACCTACCGACGTCGTCGAAGCCGAGCACGCCGGAAACCACGCCGGCGAGCTCCGGCGGCAGCGTCGCGGGCGCGACGTTCGCGTAGCCGGTGCGGCCGCCGGCGACGACGCGATCGAGGCGCGTTGCAAATGCGCGCTCCACCGCCAAGGCGGAGCCTTCGACGTCGAGCACGGTCCGGTTCTCGTACGCTTGCACGATACGAAAGCCCCGCGCGCGAAGATCGTTTGCCACGAACGCGTACTGCGCCGGGGCCGGTGCGTAGGCGGACAGGAACTGCGCGCGCGAGAGATAGCGTCCGGCGAGCGCCGAGCGCGGATCGTTCTGCGCGCGCACGAATGCATCCAGCGACGACTGGTTGCGATAGCGCAGCACGATCGCGAGGCGAACGAGCATTCCGGCCGGCGCTCGCCCGAGGTCGTGCGTGACCGCAACGGCTTGCGCGACGGCGCCGCGTGCCGGCATCGGCAACAGCAGCGCGCCGGCCGACGCAAGCAAAAGCGCGACTCGAACGATCACCGTTCGATCACTGCTCGACGAAGGTGCCCTTGTCCTCGTCCCAGCGCGCGACGCGCTCGCCTTGCAGGCGAACGCCGCCGACCCAGCGATCGATCTGCGCGCTCGCGAGCCAATCGGCGTCGCCGGCAAGGACGAGCCGGCCGAGCGCGGTCGGTACGAGCGCGCCGTCCTCTCCTTCGATCAACGGCGCCGCCGGATCGCGCAGATCCTCAAGGACGCGATAAAAGCCCGCGTCGCCGTGGAACATCGCCTCTTCGCGCGCCTGCGCGCGCGCGAAGAGTTCCTGCGGGCGCGCCGGGCCTTGAGCGACGGCCTGCATCGCGTTGCGCTGGGTACGCGAGAGGCCGTCGTGCGCCCAGGGATACTCTTCGCACAGACGCCGGAATGCCGCTCGCAAGAACGGCAATCCGATCGCGTCCTCCTGCGCGCCGGCGAGAAGCTCGCTGGGCTCGGGCGAAACGAAACGCTCCCACGAACGGCGCGCCGATTTGTAGATCGCCGCCGTCGCGGTGCGCCGCCGCGGGAAGAGCGGAACGATCTCGTCGACCGTCATCGTCCCCAGATAGTGGTCGCTTTGAATGACGCAGACGCGTCCCGGTTCGAGCGCCGCATCGTCGAGCGCGACGAGCACCTGCAAAAGCTGGAGCTGATCGTAGAGGTCGTGCTCGAACCACAGCACGACCTCGCTGAACTCGCCGGCGCGGCGCAGCGTTGCGTCGCGCGTCTGAAAATCGTGGATGAGCTTGATCGGGTTGCCCAGGCCGCGCGCCGCCAGGTAGCGCGCGCGCACCGCGCTGAGTTCCTCGAGCGAGAGGCCGGCGGGCACCGGACCTTCGTTGAGCGCGTCGCGCCACGCCAGGTGCGTTCCGGTAAAGCCGGCCTTCTTGAACGTGTAGAGCACCGAATCGCCGTTGGTGATGTGGAGCGTCGCCGCGGTCTGCGTCACCAGCGGCTTCTTACCCGCGCTCGGGCGCTCGGCCTGGCGCCGCCTATGCCGCCTCGGGTGATGCGGGCCGACGAGGGCCACGCCGCTCGGGATGCGTGGCTGGGGTGGCTGGATTCGAACCAACGCATGGCGGAGTCAAAGTCCGCTGCCTTACCGCTTGGCTACACCCCAATGGCGCCTCCGGCGGCGACCCCCTTTAGAGTTTCCCCGAGCGGCTCCCTCTCGGCTTGGGCACCCACGGCACGTCGAAGAGCTCGCCGTCGGCGGCTCGCCGGCTGTAGCGCAGCGCGAGGACGAGCCAAATTACGAAGAGCGCGACGTCGAGGAGCATCGCGAATCCGTAGAGCCAGATCGTCGCGAGCAGGTTCGTCACGAAGAACGTCACGAGCATCGGCCAGAGCAACGCGAGCAGCGCTCCGGCGGCAAAGACGTTGCCGAACCAGAGCGCTTGGCGCATCGAAAACCGGTACCAACTCGATGCCTCTTTGCGCGGCGCGATCCAGTCGTAGAGCGCGACCGGCCAGGCGAGGTAGGCGAGGGAGACCAACCGCGCTTCTTCGGCGGCGCGGTCGGCAGGGTCGTTTAGCGTGTCGCCAGGATGCGCTTCGCGCCGAGGTAGCGCTCCGCCCAGTAGGCCTCGGAGAGCTTGCTGATCATGACGCCGTGGCTGGAGCTGGCGTGCACGAACTCCCCGTTGCCGAGGTAGATGCCGACGTGCGAGACGCCCTCCGTGTAGGTCTGAAAGAAGACCAGATCGCCGGGACGCGGGCCGCCGACCGCCGGTTTGCCGACGTCGTATTGCGCGTCGGCGGTGCGGGGCAGGCTCACGCCGAGCATGGCGAAGACGTGTTGAACGTAGGCCGAGCAGTCGAAACCGGAGGGGCTATCGCCGCCGAAGACATACGGGGTCCCCAAGAAGCGTAGGGCGCTGCGAGTCAGCTGCTGCGCCAGCTTCGAGGTGCGTTCGAGAATGCCGCCGGCAAAACGGCCGATACCGGGCTCGTGGCGCTCCGGCGTCGAGATGACCAGATGCGAGGTCCACTCGGCGACGTCGGGGCTCTGCGGCTGGGTTGTTTGCGCGTACGCGCTTTGGGAATACTCGTTTTTAGGGGTGGTGGGCGTGTCGGCTTTGGCGATCGCACACGAACCGGCGATCATCAGGGCAAATGCCCCAGCAGCTAACGCTTGACGCAAGAAACGGCTCCTCTTTCACGACACTTGCGAGGTTAGTTGACGGGTTCGGGCGGGAAAGAATCGCCCTAGAGCCGACCGGCTCACTCACCCCTACCTGGATATCCCCCGCTCCGGGCGCCCCCCGGATTCAGTGATCTTGTGCAGGCGTAGTATCGGTCCAAGGGCTGGGCCCTGTGGACCATGGCGCGTTAGATTTAGGTTAAGCGAAGAATCTCCTCCTCGATTCTGGCGGCAAGTTTGGATGCCGCCTGCTTGACTGCTTCGGGGTCGTCTCCTTCGGCCATGACCCGGATCAGGGGCTCGGTCCCGGAGGGCCGG
>DATJRF010000011.1:0-4351 GCA_035505015.1 Verrucomicrobiia bacterium
GCCGTCGAGCGCTGCTCGAACGGCGCGACCAACACGCGCCGGACCGCCCGCGAGGAGAGGGCCTCGGCGTTGACCGGCCGCAGCACGACGTCGGCCGGAATCTCTCGGGCGCGCAACGCCGCGAGCAGCGGCACCAGAGCCAGCGCGTCGCCGATCGCGTCGAGGCGGATGATCAGCACCGACGGTGAACTCTGCGGCATGCCCGCCCTCTTTGTCGAAAACCGCCGGATGCGCCTTTCGCGATGATCGCTCGCGACGACGTCGTTACCTTCGACGAGATCGACGGCTACGCGACCGTTCGCACGTTCGGGTACGTTTCGGGCATCGCGACGCGGCCTCGTAACCGGCTGCGCTCGACGTTTCGCAGCCTTGGGATGCTGATCGGCCTCGCGGCCGGCGAGTTCCTCAGCGACGCGGAGCAGCTGCGCAACGAAGCGCTCGAGAACCTGCGCAAGCGCGCCGACGGCCTGGGCGCCAACGCCGTGGTTGCGCTGCAGTTCTACGTTTCGGAGAGCCCGGACGGGTCGTGCAAGGTGGTGGCGTTCGGGCAGGCCGTGCTGGTCGCCAAGGAGGCAGCACCGGCGTGAGCTTGGAGGAGCGAGCGCGGCGAGCGCGCCTGCTCGCGCAGGGAGCCGCTGCGGCGAGTGCCTGCCGCCGGTGCGCAATCGGCTCGGAGCGGCGCAACAACGTCTACGGCGAGGGCGATCCGTGCGCGCGCCTGATGCTGATCGGCGAAGGTCCGGGGGAGACCGAGGATCTGCTGGGCCGGCCCTTCGTCGGGCGCGCCGGCCAACTGCTCGACAAGATGATCGGCGCGATCGGCTTTGCCCGCGAGGACGTCTACATCTGCAACACCGTCAAGTGCCGGCCCACCCTCCCCGGACCGCGCGGTCCGCGCAACCGCGCGCCCGAACCTGCCGAGATGGCGAGCTGCCGCCCGTTTCTCGACGAGCAGATCGAGATCGTGCGCCCCGACGTCGTCTTGGCGCTGGGAGCGCCCGCCGCAAAATCCTTTCTCGGCCGCGACTTTGCAATCACCAAGCAGCGTGGCCGCTGGTACGAGGGACCGCTCGGGATCCCGTTGATGGCAACTTTCCATCCCGCCTACGTGCTGCGGCAAACCGGCGGCGAGCTCGATGCCGTCAAGCGGATGGTGTGGGCCGATCTCAAGGCCGTGCGTGCGCGCTTGGACGAACTGGCGGCCGCGACCGAGGAGCAGGCGCCGCATCAGGCCCCCCTCTTCGGGGAGTGATCCGCCTTTTCGCGCAGGCCTCGTATGGTACAATCCCGGCGTGGCGCGCGACCCCCAAGGCATCTGGCTCACGGACGTCGTTAGCCGGGCCGGATACGCCGGCTCGGAGGAGTTCGCGCGCCTTCACGAGCTCAAGGGGTATCGGCTCAAGCAGCTCTACCGTGCCGGCGCCAAAGAGCTCGCGGCGGACGTTAGCGAGGTAACGACGCTGCCGAAAGAGCTGCGCGCGGCGCTCGCCGGGCGCGGGATGACGTTCTCGTCGGTGGAGCCGGTGGTGCTGCAGCGCTCCGTCGACGGGCAAACGACCAAAGGCCTCTTCCGCCTGCACGACGGCAAAGAGATCGAGGCCGTGCTCATGGAGCATCGCGGCGATCGCACCACCGTTTGCATCTCGTCGCAGGCCGGCTGCGCGTTCGCGTGCGCCTTCTGCTCGACCGGCCAGGCCGGCTTTTCGCGCAACCTCACCGCGACCGAGATCTTCGATCAAGCGCGCTTCTTCGCGCGCGAGCTCGCGGCGCGCGGCAAGCGCATCACCAACGTCGTCTTCATGGGCATGGGTGAACCGTTCCACAACTACGAGACGGTGATGGACGCGGTCGCGCTGCTCAACGACCCGAACGGCTTCGGCCTGGGCCACCGGCACATCACGATCTCGACGGTCGGACTGGTGGACAAGATCGACCGCTTCTCGGAAGAAGGGCTGCAGGTCAATCTCGCGATCTCGCTGCACGCGCCGAACGAGACGGTGCGCTCGAGCTTCATGCCGGTCAATCGGAAGTTCTCGCTGCGCGAGCTGATGGACGCTTGCGAGCGCTACGTCGCGCGGACCAACCGCAAAGTCTTCTTCGAATACGTCATGCTCGAGGGCGTCAACGATTCACTCGAGTGCGCGCGCGAGCTCGCCGCGCTGATGCGCGGGCACCTCTACCACGTCAATCTCATTCCGTACAACGCCACCCCCGACGCGCCGTTCGCCGGCAGCCCCGACGCCCGCATCTGGGCCTTTGCCGAGGTCCTCGACGCCGCCGGCGTCCCGACGACGGTGCGGCGGAACATGGGCCGCGACATCGCCGCCGCCTGCGGGCAACTGCGCGCGCAAACGCAGCCGAAGGCGCGCGGCGCTGCGGGAGTGGCGTAGTGGAACTGCGCGGAGCGGCGGCGATCGTTACCGGGGCGTCCGGAGCGATCGGCTCGGCAGCGGTTCGCGCGCTCGCGCGGGAGGGTGCGAACGCGGTGATCGCGGCGCCGGCGAGCGAGCTGCCGGCGCTCGAAGCGCTCGCCCTCGAGGTGCAGGCGCTCGGGGCGCGCGCGCACCCGGTCGTCCTCGACGTCACCAAGCGCGCCGAGATCGACGCGCTTGTCGCGCAGGCGCTCTCGAGCTTCGGCTCGGTCGACATTCTCGCCAACATCGCCGGGATCGGATCGCGGCCGTCGCTGTGCGACAGCACCGATGACGAGCTGGAGCGCGTGCTGGCGATCAACCTGCTCGGATGCGCGCGCACCATGCACGCGGTGTTGCCCGCCATGAAGGCGCGCCGGCGCGGCGCGATCGTCAATATCGGCTCGGTCGCGGGCGAAGCGGGCGTGATGGGCATCTACTCGGCGTCGAAGTTCGGGCTGCGCGGACTGACCGATTCGGTCCGGCGCGAGGTACGGTCGTTCGGCATCGGCGTCACCTTGATCGAGCCCGGCTTCGTGCGTTCGCCGATGAACGCGGCGATGGGCGACGGTCTGCCCAGTCCCGACGTCGTGGCGCGCGCGATCGTCGCCGCAGTACGGCGGCCCCGCCGGCGCGTCATCGTCCCGCGGCGCTATCAGGTCCCGGTCTTCGTCGCGAACGCCGTTCCGGGCTTGATCGACGTCGTCTTCGGCGACGCGCGGATTCAAGACCGGCTCAACCGCGACGCGCGGGAAGCGGCCGGGCACGGGCCCTCGTAGTGGAACGGGCCGTCATCGTGAGCGGCGCCTCTTCCGGTATCGGAGCGGCGGCGGTGCAGTTGCTGGCCGGGCGCGGCTTCGTCGTCTTTGCCGGCGTGCGCAGCGAAGCCGACGCGCAGCGCTCGCGCGCCGTCCACGCCAACGTCTCGCCCGTGCTGCTCGACGTCACCGACCCGCAGACGATCGCGCGGGCGATCGAGGCGGTGAAGGCGCGCGGCGTTGCCCTGGTCGGCGTCGTCAGCAACGCCGGTATCGCGCTGGGCGGTCCGTTGGAGCGTTTTCCGATCGACGAGCTGCGCCGGCAGTTCGAGGTCAACGTCTTCGGCGCACTCGCGCTGGCGCAGGCGGCGCTGCCGCTCGTGCCGCGGCGGCAGGGGCGCATCGTCTTCGTCGGCTCCATCGCCGGCCGGCTGCCGACGCCGTATATCGGTCCGTACAGCGCGTCGAAGTTCGCGCTGCGTGCGCTCGCCGACGCACTGCGCGTCGAGCTCGCGCCCGACGGCATCGCCGTCTCGCTGATCGAGCCCGGCTCGGTCAAGACGCCGATCTGGAAGAAGGGCCGCGAAGCGCGCGGCGAGCTGTTCGCGCGGCTGGGGCCTGACGCCCGGCCGCATTACGCGCCCGCGCTCGAGCGGCTCCTGGAAGCCACCCGGAGCGAGGAGCGAACCGGCCTGCCCGTGGAGGTGGTCTCCGAGGCGATTCTGCATGCGCTCACGAGCGCGAAGCCGCGCGCCAGCTACCTGCTGGGCGCCCCCGCGCGGATGGGCAGCGTCGTCGCGATGCTTCCCGCCGGCACGCGTTCGCGCTTCTTGCGCGCCGTCATGAAACTGCCGTAAGGGCCCCAAGGCGGGGTTTTCGCCCCATGTGATAAATCTAGCAGCCTCTATGGACACCGCTCCCCCCGACGTACGCGTAACCATGGAAGAGGTCGCGGCGCTTGCAAAGCGCCGGGGCTTCGTCTTTCAGTCGAGCGAGATTTACGGTGGAATCAACGGGTTCTGGGATTACGGCCCGCTCGGCGCCGTGCTCAAGCGCAACGTCAAGAACGCCTGGTGGCGCGATACCGTGGAGCTGCGCGACGACGTCGTCGCCTTCGACTCCTCGATCGTCATGCACCCGCTCACCTGGAAGGCCTCGGGTCACGTCGATCAGTTCCACGAC
>DATJRF010000012.1:0-3405 GCA_035505015.1 Verrucomicrobiia bacterium
CGGCCAGCTTCAGGCGGACGTAGGCGCGGGCGGAGCGGACGGCGTCCTCGAGTTCGCTGCCGCGGGCCAGCTCGCAGGCGAAGGCCATCGCGAGGGTGCAGCCGGTTCCGCGCATCGACGCGGCGATGCGCGGTTCGCTCAGGAGTTCGACGCCGGCGGCGGTCGCGAAGGCGTCGGCCGGGTCGCCCTGGAGGTGGCCCCCCTTGAGCAGCACGGCGTGGGCGCCGCGCGCTTGCAGGGCCGCGGCGGCGTCGCGGATCGAGCCGCGCTCGAGGGGCGGGCAGCCGAGCAGGACGGCGGCCTCGTCGAGGTTGGGGGTGAGGACGACGTTCGGAAGGATGGCCAGCTCGAGCGCGAGCGCGGCGCGGGTCGCGTCGTCGGCGAGGCTGCCCCCGCGGCTGGTGGCGAAGACCGGGTCGACGATCGCGGGCGTCCCGGGGTGCGCGCGCAGGGCGCTCGCGACCAGGCGCACGCCGGCGGCCGCCAGCAGGGCGCCGACCCGAATCGCGCCGGCTGCCGCCCACGGCAGCGCCTCGAGCTGGGCCGCGAGCAGCTCGGGGTCGATCGCCGCCGCCGCGCGCAGGCCGCGCGCGTCTTGCGCGGTCACGCCGGCGGTTGCGGTGAAGACGCGCGCGCGCAGCTCGGTTGCGACCACGAGGTCGCGCCCCGTGCCGGCGACGTTCCACGGGTGCGTGCTGCCGATCGAGATGACGATCGGCGCGCTCACCGGACGTACCCCGCGGCGAGATACGTTCGGAAGCCGGCATCGATGAGGCGCGAGAGCTCTTCGAAGAGCGCAGCGTCGGGCTTGGTGAAGTTGAAGCACGACTTGCCCTGCATGCGCCGGCGCAGCGCGTCGGAGATCCGCGAGAGGAGCTCGGGGTTGGTGTAGATGGGCATGAGGTGGAGGCTGACGTAGCTCTTGCCCGCGCGCACGCCGCCGAAGAACATCGCGCGCTTGAGTGCGGCGCAGTGGCAGCCGTCGAGCATGTAGGTGGACGCGTCGTCGGCCGTGGCCACCAGGCGCGCTGCGTACGGCGCAAAGAGCGCGCGCAGCGCGGCGAAGGTGATCTCGCGCTCGCGCGGCGTCACCGCGCGTTCCAGATCGCGACCAGCTCGCTCGCGGCGCGGGACGGGTCCGCAGCGTCGGCGATCGCGGAGATCACCGCGGCCATCGCGACGCCGCTGCGCGCGACGGCGGGAAGATTGCTCGCATCGATGCCGCCGATGGCGGCGACCGGCAGCGCCGTCGCCGCCGCGACCGCGAGCAGCCCGGCGATGCCGATCGGCGCGCCGGCATCGCTCTTGGAGCGGGTGGCGTAGAGGCTGCCGACGCCGAGATAGTCGGCGTCGCCGGCGGCGCGGGCCTCTTCGGGCGTGCCGCACGAGAGCCCGATCAGGCGTTCGCCGATCCGCGCGCGCACCGTCGCGACGTGCGCGAAGCCGTCGTCGCCGGGGCCCAGGTGGACGCCGTCGCCGTCGAAGGCGAGCGCGGCTTGCCAGTCGTCGTTGAAGATCAGCAGGGCGCCGCGCTCGGCGGTGAGGGCGCGCAGCGCGCGCGCGGTATCCGGCACGATCCCGGATTTGGCGCGGTACTGCACGATGCGGATGCCCGCCCCGAGCGCGGCGAGCGCGCACGCGAGCGGATCGCGCGCATCGCCGTTGACGATCGCATAGATGCCGTGCAGGCGTGCGGCGCGCTGCGCGCGCGTCAGGCGCGCGGTTTCATGCGTCGCCATAAGAGCACGTTGACCACGACGTAGGCGGCGAAGAGCAGTCCGAGCACGACGGCCAGCGGCGCGTGGTGCCCGGCGAGCGCCATCGGAACCAAGAGCCCGAAGACGACGACGCCGCCCATCAAAACCGTCATGAGGCGCGAAAACGGAACGAACATCTCAGGCGTCGCCGAGCAGGATATCGCCGATGCGCACGAGCTCGGCGTCGTTGCCGAAGCGCAGCTCGATACGGCCGCCTTTCCCGCCGCGCACGATCGCAACGTGCGTCCCGAAGCGCTCGCGCAGGCGCGACTCGAAATCGTGCTCTTCGGGACTGAGCTCGCGCGCCTTGGGGGCGAGTTTCTCGGTGGCGGGCGAGGAGGCCGCGCCGGTCAGGCGCTCGAGCGCGCGGACGGTGAGGCCTTCGGCGATGGTGCGCTCGGCGAGCGCGAGGCGCTCGCGCTCGGGCGCCGCCAGCAGCGTGCGCGCGTGGCCGGCGGAGAGACGGCCGTCGACGAGCATCGCTTTGATCGCGTCGGAGAGGCCGAGCAGCCGTAGGGCGTTCGCGACGGCGGGGCGGCTCTTTCCGATGCGGCGCGCGACGTCGTCTTGCGTGAAGCCGTGCTCCTCGATGAGGTTCGCGAAGCCGGCGGCTTCTTCGAGGGGATTGAGATTCTCGCGCTGGAGATTCTCGACGATCGCCACTTCGAGCGTTTCGCGATCGTCGCTCTCGCGCACGATCGCGGGGATCGTCGGGCGCTGCAAGGCGGCGCAGGCGCGCCAGCGCCGCTCGCCCGCGATCAGCTCGTACCCGTCGCCGCGGCGCCGCACGATGATCGGAATGAGCACGCCGTACTCGGCGATCGAGGCTTTGAGCTCGTCGAGGGCTTGTCGATCGAAGGTGGTGCGCGGTTGAAACGGATTGGGCGTGATCTGCGCGACCGGCAGCTCGCGCAGCACGTCTTGCGACGCGGCAACCGGTACGGGCGCGCCGCCGAGCAGCGCCTCGAGGCCGCGCCCGAGCGCTCGTTTCGGCTGGCTCACGCGTGCGCTCCGATCGGTTCGAGCATCTCGCGCGCAACGGAGATATACGCTTGCGCCCCACGGCTCTTGAGATCGAAGAGGATCACCGGCTTGCCGTAGGACGGCGCCTCGGAGATTCGGACGTTGCGCGGGATCTGCGTCTTGAATATCTGTTCGGGAAAGTGGCGTTCGAGTTCGCCGATCACTTCGAGCGCGAGCCGCGTGCGCCCGTCGAACATCGTTACCAGCACGCCGCTCACGTGCAGCGTGGGATTGAGGGCGTCGCGCACGCGCCAGATCACGGCGGTGAGCTGCGCGAGCCCTTCGAGCGCGTAGTATTCGGCTTGTACCGGAATGATGCAATCGTCGGCGGCGGTGAGCGCGTTGATCGTGAGCAGGCCGAGCGACGGCGGGCAATCGATCAAGACGAAGTCGTAACGCGACGCGATCGGGCCGAGCGCGTGGCGCAGCCGGGTTTCGCGGGAGAGCGCGGCGACAAGCTCGATATCGGCGCCGGCAAGATTGATCGTCGCCGGCACGAGCCACAAACGTTCTACTTCGGTTGCGACGATGACGTCGTCGATCGCCGCCTCCTGCATGAGGACGTGGTAGATGTCGCGGTGCAGTCGCGGTTTATCGATGCCGAAACCGGTCGTCGTGTTGCCCT
>DATJRF010000013.1:0-10326 GCA_035505015.1 Verrucomicrobiia bacterium
ATCGAACGCGTGACCGACCAACGCGTGGAGCACCAGCAGGCCGAAGAACTTAAAGACGAGCAGCCCCCCGACGGAGATCGCCGCCAGCAGGCCGAGGCTCGCGAAGAGCACCTCGCGCGTGCGCGCGCCGCGCGCGTGACGATCGGCGGCTTGCGGCAGCAACACCGTCGGAATGAAACCGACCAGATACAGCAAGATCTTTCCCGCGATCGACGCCGCCGCGTAGAGCCCGGCTTCCGACTGCGGAAAGAAATGCCTCACCAAAACGACGTCGGCGGTCGGCAGCAGCGTCAGGGCGATCTGCGCCGAGGCGGCGCCGCCGCTCGCGCTCGCGATCTTGCGCCAATCGTAATGCACGGTGCGCAGCGGCGCGAGCGAATAGCGCGCCATCAAACGGCCGCCGAGAAAAATGATGGCGCAGAGCGGACCGATGAGGAAGCCCGCGATGCCGCCGAGCAGGCGCAGCCCGGCCGCGATGCAGACGACGATGCCGGCGACCTTGGCCACGCCTTCGACCGCATTCGAGATCGCGAACTCGAGGAAATCCTGAGTACCCTGGGCGATCGCGCGCAGCGCGACGATGAAGAGCGCGAGGGCCGCCAGCAATCCGACCACTGGCGCCGACCAGACCGGCACGTTGAGAAAGCGCGCGAACGGCACGGCAAAGATCGCGGCCACGACGACGTAGCCCAAACCGATGACGGTGAAGCCGCGCGCGACCGCGGTCGCCAGCCCGCGCAGATGGCCGTCGTCGTGCAGCGCGCGGAACTCGGCGGCCAAGCGCGCCACGACCGGGCCGAGAAATCCTCCGGGAATCGCCGCGATCTGATAGGCGGAGATCAGCGCCGCGAGCGCACCGTAGACCTCGACGCCGAGTTTGCGGCTCGCAATCGCCTGCGACGCGAAACCGCAAACGCTCAGCACCATGCTGCCGGCGAAGACCAGCACGCTCTGCCGCAGCATCGAGGAGTTCCGAATCCGTGCGAGCACGGCCCTTCCTTACGACGCGGTCGCAGAGGTCTCCCACGGTCGTGCGCGAACGGCCTCCAGCCCATGCAGGTGGAATCGCTGCCGATCGCCGGCGCGTTGCTGATTACGCCGGCGGTCTTTTCCGACGCGCGCGGCTTCTTCAAAGAGACGTATTCGCGCGAGCGCTACCGCGCGTGCGGCGTCGATGCGGAGTTCGTGCAGGACAACGTCTCGCTCTCGCAGCGCCACGTGCTGCGCGGGCTGCACGGCGATCCTCGCATGGCCAAGCTCGTGCAGGTCCTCACCGGTCGCGCGTTCGACGTCCTGGTCGACCTGCGCGACGGCAGCCCCACGCGCCTGCGGTGGTACGGCACCGAGCTCAGCGCGGCCAACCACCGCCAGCTCTACATTCCCAGGGGCTTCCTGCACGGCTTTCTGGCGCTCGAAGACGCGACCACGCTGCTCTACAAGCAGAGCGCGCTCTACGACCCGGCTTTCGAGGTCGGCATCGCCTGGAACGACCCGGACGTCGAAATCGCCTGGCCGCTCGAGGGCGCAGCGCCCCTGCTCTCGCCCAAGGACGCCGCCAATCCAAGCCTGCGCTCGGCCGGACTCCTGTAACAAACCGCCCCACCGCGGGGTAGTCCGCAGCAGAGGAACCGAATCGAGAGAGGGATGACATTCGGGGATCAGAGCGACGAAGCGCTGGCGCGACGGGTAACCGCCGGAGAGACGGAACTCTTCGGAACGCTCGTCGAGCGCTACAAACGAGGGATCGCGAACTTCATCGGCGGCAGCCTGCGCGATGCCTCGGAGGCGGCGGACCTTTCGCAGGAGACCTTCCTGCGGGCCTACGCCCACCTCGCGACGTTCAACCCCCAACTCGGGAAGTTCTCGACGTGGATCTACCAAATCGCCCGCAACGTCGTTCGAACCCATTTGGGTCGCTCGCTGCGGCGGCCGGCAGCGCAGGAGCTGCCGGAGGATCGGAACCTCGAGAACGCGCTCCCCGACCTCTCACGAGATGCGGATCCGGTAGGGGGATTGCTCCGCGAGGAGGCCGAGCGCGAGCTGCGCGAGGCGCTCGCCGAGCTCCCGGAACGAACGAGGACGGTCTTGGCACTGCGGTACTTCGATAACATGGAATATCACACGATCGCGAGCACGCTCGGGCTCTCGCTCGGCAACGTCAAGACGCTGATCCATCGCGGGAAGATCGCGCTCGCGAAGAAGATGCGCGAGCGCGAGTCCCAAACGCTGGTCGCGGTGCCGCCGCGGAAGGGGGGGACGCGTGCGTTGCTCCTCGTGTGAGATCCTGCTCGACCGGTACGTCGAGGGGACGCTCTCGCCGGCGCGCATGCTGGCCGTCCGCGCGCACCTCGAGCGCTGCCCCGCGTGCCAGGCGCTCCATCGCGAGCTGCGGGTCGTCGACGGCCTGCTCGCAACGATGCGCCCGGTCCAACTGGCACCCAACTTCACCTTCGCGGTCATGGCCGAGGCCCGGGCGCTGCCCGCTCCGCTGCGGCGCAACGGCGCGATCTGGCCGGCGGTCGCGATCTATCTCACCCTCGTCTGGGCCGCCGCTGCGCTAGCGGCTCTGGCCGGCGCCGGGTCCTCCTTCGGACGCCAGCTGGGCGCCGGGTGGCACTCACTCGGGGGCATTCTCGGCGCCCTCGCCGGCGCGGCGCACGCGATCGGACCGATCGCGCCGATTGCGGCCGGCGTCGTCGTCGCGGTGCTCGCGGCCGATGCGCTGCTGGTCGCCGCCGTCGTCCTCTTCTACCGCCTCGTGCGGCCGCAGCTGGCCGCGCGGCTCGCCGCATCGCGGGAGGCACCGTGAACGCACGCATCGCTCTCGTCTCGAGCATCTTCTTCGCCGCGGTGATGCTGTGCGCGCAGCCGGCCAGCGCGCGCGTGCAGAGCGTCTACCACGGTGGGACCTACGTCGGTTCGGTGATCGTCGAGCCCGGCCAGATCGTCGACGGGGATTTGACCGTGCTCTTCGGCGACGCGACGATCGAGGGCACCGTCGACGGCGACGTCAACGTCGTCGGTGGGACGCTCTACGAGCGGCCCGGAGCGACCATCACGGGCGAGGTCAACACGGTCGGCGGAGAGGTCGCTCAGAGCCTCATTCCCTGGGCACCCACCGACGCGATCCGCACCGCGACGTCGGTCGACTCGCGCATGTTGTGGCGCATCGCTACCGACGTGCTCGTCGTGCTCTTCTTCTTGATCTTTCCGGTGCGCACGCGCATCGCGCTCGATCGGCTCGAACGGCATCCCGGCCTCGCCGTGGTGGCCGGGCTGATCGGTTGGGTCGCGGTGCTTCCGCTAGCGCTGCTGCTCTGCATCTCGCTGATCCTCATCCCGCTCGTGCCGGTCGAAGGCGTCCTGTTGATTGCCGGCGTTTTCCTGGGAAAGGCGGCGCTCTCGCTGCTGGTGGGGCGGCGGATGTGCGAGGTGATCAACCCCGCCGCGACGCCCTCGCCCTTCGCCGCCTTGATCGTGGGCTTGGCCCTGCTCACGCTGGCCGAGTTGGTGCCGTTCGTCGGCATCCTCGTCACGCTCTTCATCGGCCTGGTCGGTTTGGGCGCGGCGATCCTCTCGTTCGTCGGCGACCACCTGATCGCTCCGCCGGGCGTAGCCGGTTCGGGCCAGGCTCCGCCCGCGCCGATCGGCGGCCCTCCGATGCCGGTCGCGTAAACCGCTCCGAGCGGGTTTTTCGGTCCGGCTGCCAATACTCGCGAGGTGACCACGATCTCGCGGGCCGCCCGGTTCGCCGCCCGCACCGCGCATCTGCGCGCTTCGACCATTCGCGAGATGCTCAAGGTCACGCAGCAGCCCGACGTCATCTCCTTCGGCGGCGGCTTGCCGGCACCGGAGCTCTTTCCCACCGACGCGATCGCCGACGCCGCCCGGACCGTGATGGATCGTTACGGCCCGGCCGCGCTGCAATACAGCGTCACGGAAGGGATTCCGGAGATGCGCATCTGGGTGGCAGAACGCCTGACGCGAAGGCTCGGCCGCATCTTCGAAGCCGACGAGGTGACGATCGTCAACGGCTCGCAGCAGGGTCTCGATCTGGTCGGCAAGATATTCCTCGATCCCGGCGATCACGTCGCGATCGAGAACCCCTCGTATCTCGGTGCGATCCAGGCCTTCGACGCGTATCAGGCGCGCTATCTCATCGTCGACTCCGACGACGACGGCATGATTCCGGAGTCGCTCGAAGCGGTGCTCGAGCGCGCCGACCCCTTCCCGAAGTTCCTCTACATCGTCCCGAACTTCGCCAATCCGACCGGCCGCACGCTCTCGCGCGAGCGCCGCGAGCGGATCGTGCGGATCTGCGATCGGTTCGAGCTTCCGATCGTCGAAGACGATCCCTACGGCGAGCTGCGCTTCGAGGGTACCGAGCTGCCGGCACTGGCCTCGCTGGCGGGCACCGCACCGGTGTTGTACTCGGGTACCGGAAGCAAGATCATGGCGCCGGGCTTGCGCGTCGCGTGGCTCGTCATTCCCGACGACGAAATCCGCGAGAAGATCGTGCTCGCCAAGCAGGGTGCGGATCTGCACAGCGGATCGCTCGCCCAATACATCTTCTACACCTATGCGAGCGACGGCGAAGCGTTCGAGGCGCACGTGCGCTCGATCGCGCGGGTCTACCGCGAGCGCCGCGACGTCATGGCCGCAGCGCTGGAGCGCTGCGCGGGCGCGCGCGTGCGCTATGCGAGGCCGCACGGCGGGATGTTTCTCTGGGTCACCGCGCCGGGCGTCGACACCAGCGAACTGCTGCGCGCCTGCGCCCGCGAGAAGGTCGTCTTCGTCCCCGGCGTGAGCTTCTATCCGCGCCGCGACGTTCACGACGGGATGCGCCTGAACTTTTCCAATGCCTCGGAAGAGAAGATCAGGGCCGGCATCGAACGGTTGGCCCACGCCATCACAACCTACGCCCATTAGGCGTTAGAAGCGACAACGAGGAGGAGCCCCGCGTGCCTAATCTGGTCGTCGGAATTTTTCCCAACTCCGACCCCGCCGCCATCGAACGAGCGCTCGCCGCGCACGATCTCGACCTCTCGAAGCTCAAGGTCGTCACCCGGGGCGTCGATACGGAGGCGGCCGAGGACTCGAGCATCGACTTCGTCGACGTCGAGCGCGCGATGGAAGAGAACAGCCTCTCCGAGGACATCACGCGCGGCACCGGCGTCATGGGCGACTCCGGCGGCACGAGCGTCCCCGGCATCGGCGGCGTGCTCCCGACCCTGGCCGATCTGACCGCGAGCGAAGCCTACGCCGGCTACTTCGCGGGGATATCGATCCCCGACGACGAGGTACAGAACTTCAACGAGGCCGTCTACGACGGCCGCGCGGTGGTCGCGTACGCGAACCCCGCCGATCCGGCCGCCGCCGCGGCGGCGTTCCATGCCGCGGGGCTTTTGAACGTTCGCACGTACTAGGGTTCGGGTCGCTGCGGCGGCCGCTGCGTTCGCGCTGGCGGCCTGCAACGCCGTTCCCGCCGCCCCGCCCCGGCCGGCGGCGTTCGCAACGAACCCGTCCTTCGAGCTGACGCCGCGAAACACGAGCCTCGAATGGCCGACCTTCGCGCACGACCAGCAACGCACGGGCTTCCAGCCGATGGCAACCGGCATCACGCGCGCCAACGTCGCGAAGCTGCGGCTGCACTGGGTCTTCGACTCGGGCGCGCCGTTCTACAGCGGCCCGATCGTTGCGAACGGCGTGCTCTACACCATGAACGCGGTGGGCGAGCTCAGCGCGCTCGACGCGGCGAGCGGCCGGCGCTTGTGGCACCGGCGCTTCGATCGCAACGCGATGACGCCGGCCTATCACGACGGCACGCTCTTCGTCTCGACGCGCGACGCCGTGCACAATCACCCCTCCGTCTTTTACGCGCTCGATCCGGCGACGGGTGCGACGCGCTGGCAGGTTTCGATCCCCGGCGGTACGCACAGCTCGCCCGTCTTCGCGAACGGCTTCGTCTACGTCGCCGTCGCGCTCGGCGATGCGCCGTTCTGCGATGCCGGGGGAGTTCATCTCTTCGACGAGCGCACCGGCGCGCCGGGGCCGGTCTGGCTCACCTCGGCGCAGGATCAGCCGGACGGCGGCGGCGTGTGGGGCGCGCTCTCGCTCACCCCCGATGGCGAGAGCCTCCTCTACGGCACCGGCAACACCTGCCACAACTCGCCGGCGACGGCCAATGCGATCGTGGCGATCACGCCGTACGCGACGCTGCGCTGGGCCGACAACACCGCCGATCCGCTCGCCGACGACGACGTCGCGGGGGGCGTCATGGTGCTCGGGAACGACGGCTACGTCATCGGCAAGAACGGCGTGTTCTACCACGTGGACGTGCGCAGCGGCACCATTCTCTGGTCGCTTAGCCTCGGTGCGCCCGTCGGCTTCGGCGGCTTCGCCACGCCTTCGTACACCGAGTCGACGCTGATCGTCAGCGGCGGATTCTCGCGGTTGGCCGGAGCGGCGCCCACGGGCGGCATGCTCTACGGATTGACGACCGCCGGTGCACGCAAGTGGGAGATCCGCACCAAGGTTCCGGCCGAAGGCGGGTGGATCGCCACGACCGAGGATCTCGCCTTCACGATGCTCGACAACTCGGTCGACGCGCTCGATCCGTCAACCGGAAAAATCCTGTGGTCGTATACGACGCAGGGATATCCCAACTCGCAGACGGGTGCGATCGTGACCCCCGAAGGCGTCTTCGCAGACGACATCAAGGGCTATCTCTACGCCTTCACCATTCCCAAGCCGGGCGACGCCGCGCCCGATACGCACGAACTGGGGCCGGTCCGCCGCGGGATGCCCGCGCAAAATGATGAGCTGCCCAATCTGCCGAAGCACTGCGCGTTATGAAGCCCCTACGCCCTCGGCTCCTCCGAACGGCCTCCGCCGCGCTATTGCTTACGTTGTCGGCGGGGTGCGCCGTCACGTCGGTGCCAGCTCGCTCGCCCGCGGTCGCGCCCGCGCCCGCCAACCCGAGCTTCGAGCTTACTTCGGCCGGCGGCACCGCTTGGCCGGTCTTCGCGCACGACGAGCAGCGTACGTCATTTCAGCCGCTCGACACCGGCATCACGCCGAGCAACGTCGCGAAGCTGGCTTTGCGCTGGTCCTGGACCGCACCGTGGCACGACGACTATTACGCGAGTCCGATCCTGGTCGACGGAACGCTTTACGTCCTCGGCATCAGCGGACGCCTCGCCGCGCTCGACGCCAAAACCGGTGCGCTGAAATGGTGGGTGGCGCTCAACAACGGCTCCACGGCGACCCCCGCTTATCTCGACGGCATCCTGTTCGTGTCGACGCACGTCGTCGAGCCGGCGAGCAAACCGTTCGTTCCTTCGACGTTCTACGCGCTCAATCCGCAGAACGGCGCGACGCTCTGGTCGCGGCAGGTCCCCGCCGCGATTCAGAGCTCGCCGGTCACCGAGAACGGGCTCGTCTTCGTCGGCATCTCGCTGGGCGACAAGCCCTACTGCCGCCAAGGCGGCATCTACATCTTCAACGAGAAGACCGGCGCGCGCGGGCCGCAGTGGCTGACGGCGCCGGGAGCGCAGCCCGACGGCGGCGGCGTCTGGTCGCCGCTCTCGCTGGCCCCGGACGGGAAGATCCTCTTCGGGACGAGCAATACGTGCAACCAATCCGTAGCGACGGCAAACTCGATCGTCGAGATGTCGGTTCACGCCAAGACGACGTGGAGCATCAACACGGCGAACCCTCTCGAAGACAACGACGTCGGCGGCGGGGTGACGGTGATCGGCAACGAGGGCTACGTCATCGGGAAAAACGGCACGCTCTACGAGGTAAACGTCGATAGCGGCACCGTCACCAACGCTCGCTATCTCGGTGCGCCGTACGGCGACGGAGCTTTCGGCACGCCCAGTTACACCGACTCGACGGTGATGGTGTGGGGCGGCTTTGCGGGGCTGGGCGGCAGCTACCCCGGAGGGCTCCTCTATGGCCTGACGCCCGATCTGAAGAAAAAGTGGAAGATCGTAACGCACTACCTGGTGCGCGGCGGCTACGTCGCTGCGACCGCGAATCTGGCGTTCGTTCCGCTGGACAACTCGCTCGCCGCGCTCGACCCCTCGACCGGCAAGATCCTCTGGCGATACGCGACCTCGGCCTATTTCGATTCCTCTGCGGTCGTCGCATCGACGGGCCTTTTCGCCGCCGACGCCTCCGGCACCGTATACGCGTTCGGCGTTCCGTCCGCAAAGGACCGGTTCGTGCCCGCTACGCACCCGCGGGCGTGGCTCTACATGCCGATGCCTGCGCGTTTCATGCCGAAGGGCATTCCAAAATACTGCCGCATTCCCGGCTAAGTGGACGTCGAAAAACTTCGGGATTCGCTCTGGCGGCCGACCGTCGCGCTGCCGCAGCTCTTCGCCGGCTCCCAAGCGCTCGAGGCGCCCGGCGCCCTTGCCGGCTGGACGGGAAGCGTGCAGCGCTTGGCCGTCGTCTCGAGCCTTACCGCGGACTTCATCGCCAAGGCCGTCGCCTGTGCGGTGTTTCGCGAGGGCATCTTTCCGCAACTCTACACGGGGCTCTACGGCGCGTACGTTCAGGAGGTGCTCGACCACTCGTCGGGGCTGCATGCTTTCAATCCCGATGCGGTCGTGCTCGCGCTCGACTGGCGCGACGTCTTCTCGGAGCTTCCGATCGGCGCTCCCGACGCCGATGCCGCCGCAGCGGTCGCATCGAAGAGCGATCGGATCCTCGCGCTGATCGCGCAGCTCGAGCGGCGCGGCTACACGATCTACGCTCACACCGTTGCTCCGCCCGCCCCTTCTTACCGCGGCCTCGCCGAACGCACCGCCGCCGCAAGTCCGCAGCGCCAAGTCTCGGCGGCCAACGAGCGTCTCTTCGCGCACACGCAAGGACGAGTGCACTGGATCGACGTCGAAGCGCTCGCGCAGCGTACCGGTCTGGAACGCTGGTCGCCCGAGCGCCTCTATCTCAACGGGCGCCTGCCGTTCGATCCGCGGTTCCTGCCTGCGTACATGCGGCTTTTCGGCGGCGCCTGGCGCGCGGCGAACGCGCGCGCAAAGAAAGTCCTCGCGATCGATCTTGACAACACGCTCTGGGGCGGCGTCGTGGGCGACGACGGCGTCGAGAACATCGCGCTCGGCCCCGACTCTCCGGCCGGCGAGGCCTACGCCCGTTTCGGCGCTTACGTCAAAGCGCTCGGCGAGCGCGGCGTCGCGCTGGCGGTCTGCAGCAAGAACGATCCACAGGTGGCGGCTAGCGCTTTCGCGCACCCGCACGCCGCACTGCGAGTCGAGGATTTTGCCGCGTTCGAGTGTTCGTGGGACGATAAGGTCACCGGACTGCGCCGGATCGCTGCCGCGCTCAACCTCGGGATCGACTCGTTCGTCTTCGCCGACGACAACCCGGCCGAATGCGCCCTCGTGCGCGCCGAGCTCCCCGAGGTGGGCGTGGTGGAGCTCGCCGGCGATCCGGCGGGATTCGTTGACGCCCTAGAGGCAGAGCGCTGGTTCGACGCGGAGCGCTACACCTCCGAGGATCTCCAGCGCGGCCGCAGCTACGCGGCGCGCCGCCTGGTCGAAGCGGAGCGCGCCGGCGCGGTGAACATGGAGGCGTTTCTGGCCAGCCTGGAGATGCAAGGCGAGCTCTTCCAAGCGGCCGAAGCGGATCTCGCTCGCATCGCACAACTCGAGCAGAAGACCAATCAGTTCAACCTGACGACGCGGCGCTACGACGATGCCGCCGTGCGAGCCTTCGCCGCGCGCGGCGACGCGGTGGTACTCGGCTTTCGTTTGCGCGACCGCCATGCCGATCACGGCCTCGTCTCGTCGTTGATCGCGATTCGGGAAGGCGAAACGCTGCGCGTCGACAGCTGGCTCATGAGCTGCCGCGTCTTCTCGCGCACGGCGGAGCGCTTCGTCATGGCGGGACTGCTCGAGCTCGCTCGCGAGCGCGGTGCCCGCACGATTATCGGCGAATACCTGCCGACCGCTAAGAACGGTGTGGTGGCCCGGCTCTACGCCGATCTCGGCTTCACGGCGCGCGACGGCGAGGGGTGTCGTTGGGAGCTCGACGTGGCGGCGGCACCCGTATACGAGACGCCCATTGCCGGCGCGCAATCGGTGGATGCGGCGCGATGAGCGCGTTTCGTATGACCTACGAGCCCTTGCTTTGCGACGGCGCGGTCGTCGGCCGGATCGGCACGATCCCGTGGGACAGCGAGATTTTCGAGCGGGTCGTAGCCGCCTTCGAGCTCGAGGACCCGCCACGCGCGGGGCTTGCTGCCCTCGGCGCGGCGCTGGACGGGTGGATCGAGGCACACGGCGCTCGCACCGTCAC
>DATJRF010000014.1:0-2059 GCA_035505015.1 Verrucomicrobiia bacterium
GTCTCGAGGGGCGCGCGCTGCGGCAGGGCGACGCACTCGCTGCGTTGCCCGCGAATGAGGGCGAATTGCAAGAAGGCGCAATCGTCACACCCTTGCTCGAGCGCCCGTCAGAAGGCGTGCGCGTCGTTCTCGGACCGCAAGACGATTACTTCACGCCGGAAGCGATCGCCACGTTTTTCGCGGAGCCGTACGCGCTCAGCGCGCGCTTCGATCGCATGGGATGCTGGCTCGAAGGACCGCCGCTCGCGCACGCCGGCGGGTTCGATATCGTCTCCGACGGCATCGCGCTCGGCGCGATTCAAGTGCCGGGTTCGGGTCAACCCGTCGTGCTGCTGCGAGATCATCAATCGACGGGAGGCTATCCGAAGCTCGGCGCGCTCGCGAGGGCCGACGTCGGCGCGTTTGCGCAGCATCGCCCCGGCGAACGGGTGCGCTTTGCGGCGTGCGGCGTCGATGCCGCACGCGCCGCCCTGCTCGCCGTCTGGGCCGCGCTCGACGCGCCGCTCGAGCTGCGGTCGCTGCGCGGCGAGGTGCCCGCAGAATTGCTGCACGCGAACAACCTCATCGGCGGCGTCGTCGACGGTTCGTCATGGTGAGGCTGTCATGGTGAGCGGAGCGCGTGTCATGGTGAATGGCACGTCATGGTGAGCGGAGCGCCTCGCAGAGGCGCGAAGTCGAACCACGCGAGATCGTGGTGCCGGCCGCGAAACGATCGCTAAAGGCCGCGGGCACGATTGTGCCCTCAAACGATGACGATCGTTGCGCAACCGGGAAGACCGTGGCGCGCCCTTCGACTCCGCGCCCTGCGGGCGCTCCGCTCAGGATGACGTGCGGATTGCGGGCGCTCCGCTCAGGATGACGTGTGGGTGCGGGCGCTCCGCTCAGGATGACGTGTTCTAGGCGGGCACGCTGATGAAAGCGTTGAGCACGCGCATGTACTCGTCGAAAGCCGTTCGATGCAAACTGTGATCGGCGCCCTCGAAGACGCGGACGGTCACGTTGCGCCCGCCGTGCTCGCGGATGAACTGGACTTCCTTTGGATGCACGACCGAATCTTCTTCGCCGGCGAGCATCATCAGCAGCGGCTTGGGATAGTTCACGATCGTCTCGCGCAGATCGAGTTTTCCTTCGTACGAACCGTTGACGACGCCGATGTCGATCAGCGGCTCGATCGTCATGTCGCGCAGCGCGTGGATTTTGGCCTGAATCTCGACGTCCGGTAGGCCGCGATAGTCCTCGATGACCTTTCGCTCGCGCTCGGCGCCTTGAAGCGAGAAAATCGGATCCAGCTCCTCGTGCCAATATTGGCGCCAATCGAGACGCCGGACGCGAAAGAGCGGATCGATCGCCACGACACGCGAGACGCCGAGCTTCAGTCCGGCGAGTATCGCGATCGCGCCGCCCCACGAGTGGCCGATCAGTGTGTCGATTCCGCCGGGAATCGTATCGGCGACCTCGATGCAGTCTCGCACGATACGCTCGAAGGTCATCGGACCCTTCACGGCCGCGGCGTCGCCGTGGGCGCGCATGTCGTAAGCGTGCACCATGTAGGCAAGCTCGAGCGAACCGGCGGTGCGCTGCCATCCTTTTCGCGAGCTGGTCATGCCGTGAAGGCACAAGACGTTGGGTCCCGCAGATCCCCACGTCTCCAGGATGGTTTCGGCGCCGTCGTCAAAGACGATGCGCCGCTCGTGAGCGTTCATGAATCGTGAAACATCATAGCGCGGATTCGAGCGTTGCCTCTTCGTCGAACGCTACCCGGTTTCGCCCGCCCTCCTTCGCGCGGTACAGGGCCGCATCGGCACGCCGGATCAGCTCGGCCGCTTCCTCGCCCGCTAAATAGGCTGCGACGCCGATGCTGACCGTGATCCGGGAACCTTCCTCGCGCGCGGGGATCGCCAAGTCGGCGACCGCGAGACGAATTCGCTCGGCAACGTGAATCGCGTCGTCGAGGTCGATCTCGTGCAGCACGGCGGCGAACTCATCGCCGCCGTAGCGCGCGATCAGATCGTCGGAGCGAAGAACGTTGGCAGCCAGCGAGCGTGCCACGCGCCGGATG
>DATJRF010000015.1:0-9812 GCA_035505015.1 Verrucomicrobiia bacterium
CGACGGGCCGGCCGGATTCGAGCTGGTCGGCTCCTGGGCGCCGGACATCGTGATCCTCGACGTGGTGCTGCCTTCGATCGACGGCATCGCGCTGCTGCCGCTGCTGCGCCGGCGCACGCAGGCGCCGATCGTGATGCTCACCGCGCGCAGCGGCACGCGCGACCGCGTCGCCGCGCTCGAGGAAGGCGCCGATCTCTACCTCGGGAAGCCGTTTGAAATTCCCGAGCTCATCGCATTGCTGCGCTCGGCGCTTCGCCGCCCGACGCTGGGCGATCCCGAGTTCTTGACGCTCGGCGATCTCGTGCTCAACCTGCGACGGCGGACCGCGGAGCGCGAAGGGACGCGCATCGAGCTGACCCGCCGCGAGTTCGATCTGCTCTGCGTGCTGGTGCGCGAGCCGCGCCGCGTCTTCAGCCGCGAGGAGCTGCTGGCGGCGATCTGGAGCGGCCGCTACGTGACCGCGGGCGTCGTCGACACCTTCATGTCGTCGCTGCGCGCGAAGATCGATGCGCCGTTCGGCAAACCGCTCATCCACACGCTGCGCGGCGTCGGCTTCACCGCGCGGGCGGAGTAGCGGTGCGCTCGCTGCGCGCGACCATCGCCGGGCTGCACGCGGTCGCCGCCGGCGCGGTCGCGTTGGCGGCGTACGCCGCGTGGCGCACGCCGCCGCCGCTGGTTGCGGTCGCCGTCGCGAGCGCGGGCGCCGTAGCCGGCTGGTTCGCCGGGCGAGCAGTGGCGGCACGGCTGCTGCGCCCGCTGATGCGGACGACCGCCGCGCTGGAACGCTTTGCGGACGGTGAGTTCGCGACCGAGCCGGTCGATCCGAGCGACCGCAGCGAGCTCGGCGCGCTCGCCCGCGCCTACAACCGCGCCGCCGCGCAGACCGGACGCGCTCTGGACGAGCGCTTGCGCGCCGAAGCCGAGATGCGGCAGTTCGTCGCCGACGCCGGGCACCAGCTGCGCACGCCGCTCACCGTGATCATGGGGCATCTGAGCGCCTTTGCCTTTCGCCCGAACGACGCGGCGAGCACCGCCGCCTTCGATAACATGCTGCAGCAGAGCCGCCGCATGCGCGAGCTGGTCGAAAATCTCGTTCGCTTGGCCGAGCTCGAGGAAGCCGTCGCCGCCGGCGAGAGCGCGGATCTTGCCGCCATCGCGCGGCGCGCGGTCGACGCGCTGCGCCGCAACGACGCGCTGCGCCGCATTCGCCTAGCTTGCGACCGCACCGCCACGGTGCGCGGCCGCGAGTCGGAGCTCTACGGCGCCGTGGAAGCGCTCGTCGACAACGCCCTCAAGTACGGCGGCGACGCTTCGGTCGAGGTCACGGTCCGCGTTCGCGGCGACGAGATCGTGCTCGAGGTCGGCGACCGCGGGCCGGGGCTCTCGCAAGCCGATCTGGAGCACGCCTTCGACCGCTTCTACCGCGGCGCGCACCCCGGCATCGAGGGCTCGGGCCTCGGGCTTGCCATCGTGGCGCGGGTCGCCGCGCGCGCGGGCGGCGCCGTCGAGCCGTACAACCGCGAGGGCGGCGGCGCCCTCTTCCGGCTGCGCTTTCCCAGGTTTCTTCCCGGAGAGCAAACCTCAGAGAATCTTGACGCGCCTCCCAGGCTCGGTGCCGATGCCCATGAGGCAGGATCCACCTAAGGAGATTTTCGAATGGCCAGCGTTTCCGGCGTCTCCGGTCTGGGCGCGTATCTCACGAGCCTCAACAACACCCTCGCGACGAGCGCAAGCGGAAGCGGCTCGCAGCTGCCGACCCTGCTCTCGAGCCTGGGCCTCAACACGCAGCAGCAGAGCCAAATCAGCTCGATTTTGCAGAACGCGCAGTCGCAGGGCCTCTCGCCGCAGCAGGTGCAGGCACAGATCTATGCGATCCTCTCGCCGTCGCAGCAGAGCCAGCTGCGCAGCGAGCTGCAGAGCCGCCATCACCACCACCACGGCGGAGGCGGAAACGGCGGCGGGGCGTCGTCGATCGGGCAGAGCCAGACCGACGAGTTCGGCATCCCCACCAACCTGGGCGCCGCCACCACCAGCAGCACCAACCCGTTCGGCTCGATCGCAGCCGCTTACTCGCTCAAGTCGCAGTTCGCCCAGACCCCCAACGAGTAAGCCAAGCGAGCCGTCGCTCGCTGCATCGCCGGCAGGTCCCCGAGCCGCCCGCAACGAACCGCGGGCGGTTCATCATTATTAAAACAAGAGACTAGGAGTAATCGTGCCCGAATCCGTTTCCCTAACGGTCGGCGGGCGCACGATGGTCATCGAAACCGGCGAGCTCGCGAAACAAGCGAATGGCTCGGCCCTGGTTCGTTATGGCGACCAAAACGTCGTGCTCTGCGCCGTCACCGCCTCCGCCAAACCGCGCGAAGGCATCGACTTCTTCCCCCTGACCTGCGATTTCGAAGAGAAAATGTACGCCGCCGGCAAGATCCCGGGCGGGTACATCAAGCGAGAGGGGCGTCCGCCCGAGCACGCCGTGCTCAGCTCGCGCCAAATCGACCGGCCGATCCGGCCGCTCTTCCCCGACGGCTTCCGTCACGACGTGCAGATCGTCGCGACGGTGCTCTCGATCGATCCCGAGCTCGACGCCGACGTCCTGGGCGTCTGCGCCGCCGGGGCCGCGCTGGCGCTCTCCGACATTCCGTTCGAAAAGACGGTTGCGGCGGTGCGCGTGGGCCGCGACGAAGACGGCAAGCTGCTCTGCAACCCGACGCTGCCGCAGTACGAGAGCGGCGGCATGGACATCGTGATCGCCGGCACCGCCGACGCGGTGATGATGGTCGAAGGCGGCGGCCACGAGATCAGCGAGGAGGACTTCTTAAGCGCCGTCGAGTTCGCGCACGGCGAGATCAAGAAGATCGTCAAAGCGATCGATCAGCTCGCCAAGAAGCACGGCAAAAAGAAGCGCGAGTTTCCCGTCCAGAAGATCAATGCAGACCTCGACAAGTGGGTGCGCAAGGCGTTCGCCAAGGACGTCGCCAAGGCGATGCGCATCGTCGACAAAGGCGCGCGCGAGGAAGCCTTCGCCGCCTTTACCGTCGAGGAAGCGCTGGCGCGCTGCAGCACCAAGAAGGACGAAGACGTCAAGGTGCTGCTCGAAGACTCTCACACCGCCAAAGAGTTCCACAAAGTCATCAAGGCGATGGAAGAGGACGAGCTGCGCGTGATGGTCGTGGACGAGAAGATTCGTCCGGACGGCCGCAAGCCCGACGAGATTCGACCGATCTGGTCGAAAGTGCACTACGTGCCGCGCGTGCACGGCTCGGGCGTCTTCACGCGCGGGCAGACGCAGGTCTTCACCGCCGCGACGCTCGGTTCGACCAGCGACGCGCAGCGGCTCGACGGAATCGTCGCGCTCGAAGACAAGCGCTACATGCACTTCTATAACTTCCCACCGTTCTCGGTCGGCGAGACGCGGCCGATGCGCGGCCCCGGCCGCCGCGAGATCGGCCACGGCCACCTCGCGGAACGCGCGCTGCTGCCGGTGCTGCCGCCGCAGGACGAGTTCCCCTACACGATGCGCCTGATGAGCGAAGTGCTCGAATCGAACGGTTCGTCGTCGATGGCCTCGGTCTGCGGTTCGACGCTCGCGCTCATGGACGCCGGCGTGCCGATCACCTCGCACGTCGCGGGAGTCGCGATGGGGCTGATCCTCAAGGGCGAGAAGTACGCGATCCTCACCGACATTCAAGGGCTCGAGGACGCGCTCGGCGAGATGGATTTCAAGGTCGCGGGGACCAAGAAGGGCATCACCGCGATCCAGATGGACATCAAGGTCCAAGGCGTGACGATCGAGATCATGCGCGAAGCGATGGCCGAGGCCAAGAAGTCGCGCTTCTTCATCATCGATAAGCTCGCCGAGACGATCGCGGAGCCGCGCGCCGAGCTCTCGAGCTTTGCGCCGCGAATGATCGTCATCAAGATCAACCCCGCCAAGATCAAAGACGTCATCGGACCGGGCGGCAAGATGATCAACAAGATCATCCAAGAGACCGGCTGCGAGAAGATCGATATCGAGGACGACGGCACGGTCTACATCACCTCGCTCGACGGCGAATCCGGCGAGAAGGCGAGAGCGGCGGTCGAGGCGATCACCGAAGACGTGGTCGTCGGTAAGACGTACACGGGCACGGTCACGCGGATCATTCCGATCGGTGCGTTCGTGCAGATCCTTCCCGGCAAGGAAGGGCTCGTACACATCAGCCAGCTCGCGCGCGAGCGGGTCGGTGCGGTGGAAGACGTGGTCAACCTCGGCGACACCCTCGACGTGAAGGTCATGGAGATCGACGAGCGGGGCCGTCTCAACCTCTCGCACAAGGCGACGCTAGCCGGCGCCTCGGCCAACGGCGACTCGGGCCACAGCCGCGGCCCGCGCGAACCGCGCGAACCCCGCGAGCACGCCGCGCCCGCCCCGGGTGGACCCGGCGCGCCGCCAACCCGCCGGCGCCGCCGCCCGCACGGCCGCAACGACGCAGAGTAGCCCTCGGGCTGCGACACGAGAAGGGCCCGCATCGCTGCGGGCCCTTCGCTTTTTCGCCGAGTGCTTCTAGGGGTTGCTAGACGAGCCTGGAGTCCCGGCGGCCGCCTTGGCGCCGAGCAGCTTGTAGGCGGCGACCGGCGTGCCGACGCCGAGCACCGGATCCCACGAACCGCTCGTCGTCGGGAAGCCGTTGTTGCCCGCGATCCCGCGGCGGAACATGCCCTTTGCGGCAGCCTTGTAGATGACGGAATGGATGTCGCCGAACGGCTTGTGCCGCAGCTGCGTCCAGAGAGCGATCATCCCGACGATGTCGGGCGACGAGGCGCTCGTGCCCGCGGCGAGGTAGAGTTCGCCGTTCTCGTACTCGAGGTCGCTGCTGCCGTAGGGCGAGCACTTCTGCGCCTGGCACGTGCCGCTGCCGTAGTTTCCGAGCGTTCCGAAGTTGCTAAAGAGCATGCCGCCCATGTGCAGCGCAAGGTCGGGAAGACCGCGCGCGTTCTTCGAGACGAAGCCGTCTTGCCACGACGGTCTCGCGTATTGCGTGCTGTAGCCGCCGCCGGACCCCCACACGTTTCCGCCCGAATCCGGTTTGACGTCGTCGTACGCGTATTCGTGGGCGTAGGTCGAATCGTTCGAGCTTGCAACGTGCCCGGTAACCAAGTTCGTTCCGCCGACTGCCAGCACGTACGGCGAATCGGCCGGCCAGACCACGCCCACCGCATTGTTGTTCGCTCCGCATTGATCGGCGCCGTGATCGCCGCTGGCGGCGACGAAGGTCGTGCCGTTGACCGCGATGCCTTCCTTGTAGAGCGAATCCAGCGAGACCAGCAGCGAGCCCGCGCCCTGCTCGCAGCCGCCGAACGACGAGTTGACCAGCGTCAGGCCTTTCGTATCGATCGCGGCTTGGTAGCCGTCGTAAATAGCTGTGGCATCGAGAGACTTCACGTTGAAGACGACGATCTTCGCTCCGGGAGCGATCGCGCCGGCCTGCTCGACGTCGAGCGTCGCCTCGCCGGTATCGTTACCGAATCCTGCGCCCCCGCCGACGTTGACGACCGTGACGCTCGGAGCCGGCGCGATGTGGAGGCGCGTTGTAAAGAAGTATTTTAGGTCGGAGGGATGGATCGGCGAGTCGATGACGATCCCGATCTTCACGCCCTTTCCGGTTGCGTCGAGATAGCTGGGGAACTGGTACGCCTGCTTGAGATCGACCGGAAAGTAGGGGCCCAGCGGCGAGAACGCGTTGTGCGGGCGCATGCCGGCCGGCACGGGGACGAGGCGCGAAAACGTATGCACCGGCGGCATCGCCTGCAAGCCGATGACGCCGGCCCGGCGACGGGCGAGCGCCTCCGGCAGCGCCCGGCCCGAGCGCCCGAAGTAAGCCGAAACCTGCGCTCGCGTACCGCCGGCTGCCACCGCCTGATCCATGATCGAAACGTTGAAGCCGCGGCTCCGCAAATCGGAGGCAATCGCCGCGAGATCCGCCTGTGACGGTGCGTAGCGCGCCAGGAACTGCGCGCGTGTTAGGCGCTGCCCGTATTGCGGTGAATCGGGTTCGGAAGACTGCGCGATGAAGCGGTTCAGTTCGCCTTCGTTGCGCAACGGCAAGACGACGTCGAATCGCACCTCGCCCAGCCGTTGCCGCGGGACGCCGACCGGTAGAGGCGCCGCGGCGAGTCGGCTCGAGGTTCCGGCGATACCGGGCACGAGCGGCGTGCCGGAGCGCCCGCCGCATCCCGCGGCGAGCGCTCCGGCAGCGAACAGAACGGCAAGGCGCTTGCTCATCGCTCCCCGCCGCTACGGATTGCTCGGCGTACCCGGTACGCCTGCCGCAGCGCTCGCGCCCGCGATCTTGAACGCCGCGTCCGGGGTGCCGATGCCCAGCACCGGATCCCACAGACCGCTCGTCGTAGGATAACCATTGTTGCCCTTGATGCCGCGATGCAGCAACCCGCTCACCTTCGCGGCTTGGTACAAGAGCGAGTGAATGTCGCCGAAGGGCTTTCCGGAGAGCTGAGTCGCCAGGGCGATCAGACCGACCGCGTCTGGAGACGACGCGCTCGTACCGACCGCACCGCTCTCTTTGCCCGCCAGCACCTCGATATCGGCGCTGTCGTCTTTGTTGCAGGGCTGCACCGCGCCCTCCGGGCAACCGCCCATGTGCAGGGCGATATCCGGGACGCCGCGCTTCGTTCCGCTGACGAAGCCGGCTTGCCACGACGGACGCGCGTAGTAGCCCGCGCCGCTGTAACCGCCGCCCGAGCCCCAATGCGAGCCCTCTCCGAGATTATCTTCGTAAGCCTCTTCGCTGACGTAACCCGATTCGTTACTGCTCTTGACGAACTGCGTCTTGAGATTGGTGCCGCCGACGGCCAGGACGTACGAGGAAGATGCGGGCCACGAAACACCCTTCTTATCCGGGTTTCCCTCGGCATTCGAACCGCAGTTGGCATCGGCGTGATCGCCGCTGGCCGCAACGAAGGTCGTACCGGCCGCCAGACCCTGCTTGAAAACGTCGTCGAAAGCCGTGTAGGCGGAGAGAGGGTTGGACGATTCGCACAGGCCGAACGAGGAGTTGACGACCGCTACCGAGGCGTCGACGGCCTTCGTATAGGCGTCGTAGATCTGATTTCCGTTGCTCAGCGACGGGAAGTTGAAGACTTTGGCTTCGGCACCGGGCGCCATCCCGAGCGACTGCTCGGCGTCGAGCGTGGCTTCGAAGGTTCCATCCGAGCCGGCAGAGTACTTGCCGCCGCCGTCGACGGCGACGTTGACCACCTTCGGCGATACCTTGAGCAACTGGTCCTTGAAATACGCCGTGACGTCGCTCGTCTTCACCGGCGACGAGATGATGATGCCGATCGTCACGCCCTTGCCGGTTGCCACCTGATAGCTCGGAAACTGATACGCTTCTTTCATGTCGGAGGTAAAATACGGCCCGACCGGGCTGGTGCGGTTGTGCGGGAGGCGGCCCGTGGCCGGCAGTGCGACGCGCTCCGAGTCGACGCGAAACGCCATCGGCTCGAAGCCGACGACCATCGCGCCGCGCGACGAGAGCGCCGGCGAAAGCCGAAGCGCCGAGGTGCGCACGAACTCGCCGCCGGCGCCGGCGGTAAGGTGCGTCGCGAAATAGCGCTCGGCTTGCGCGCGCGTACCGCCCGCCGCGACGGCTTGATCCATGATCGAAACGCGGAAACCCGCGCGCCGCAGCTCCTGAGCGACCGCAGCGAGATCGGCCTGCGACGGTCCGTACCGTTCGAGGAACTGCTCGCGCGTCATGAACTCCCGGTAGCTCGGCGAATCCGGATCCGAGACCGCGGCGAGGAACCGGTCGAGCTCGGCCTGATTTCGCAGCGGCAGCGCGACGTTGAACTCGACCTGCCCCAGACTTGCCGCCGGAACGCCCGTAGGGAGATGCAGCGACGCGGTGAGGTCGCCAGCGCCTGCGGGCATTGCGCCCGGAACGAGCGGCGTGCCTCCGTGGCTCGAGCAAGCGGCGAAAAGCACGCTCGCCACGCAGACTAAGGCAAGGCGTTTCATTCTCTAGTCCTCCAAAAAGCGAACTGCGAGGGAGCATTCGCGCCGGCCGCTCCCCACCCCCCAAGGGAACGCAAAAAAGGCTCGATTGGTTAGCACCAGAACGGAGCAGGCATGGGCGAGCAACGCGCGATCCTGGTCACCGGGGCAAGCTCCGGGATCGGCAACGCCACCTCCAAGCGGTTGGCCGCAGCCGGTTTCGCCGTCTTCGCCGGCGTGCGCAAAGAGCACGACGCGCGCGAGATGCAGCGCCACCACGAGAACCTTCGCCCGGTGACGCTCGACGTGACCGACGCCGACAGCATCGCGCACGCGCTAGACGTCGTTCGTTCGAGCGGCTTGCCGCTGCACGGCTTGCTCAACAACGCAGGGATCGCGCTCGGCGGCCCGCTCGAATATCTTCCGCTCGACGAGCTGCGCCGCCAGTTCGAAGTCAACACGTTCGCGCCGATCGCGCTCGCACAAGCCGCGCTGCCGCTCTTGCGCGCGGCGCGCGGGCGGATCGTGAGCGTCGGCTCGATTGCCAGCCGCTTCGGGGCACCGTTCGTCGGCCCGTACTGCGCTTCGAAGGCCGCGCTCGCGAGCCTGATGGATTCGCTGCGCGCCGAAATCGCCGCATTCGGCGTTCCGGTCGTGCTCTTCGAGTTTGCCGCGGTCAAGACGCCGATCTGGGAGAAGGGCCGTTCGCTCAGCGCCGAGCTGCGCGGCCGCCTTCCGCAACGGGCGCTCGACGACTACGCGCCGTTCGTCGGCGCGCTCGGCCGGCAGATCGACCACGAAGAGCGCAACGGGCTGGATCCGCAGAGCGTCGCCGCCGCCATCGCCGCCGCCTTCACCGCACGCACGCCGCGTCCGCGCTACGTGATCGGCCGCCAAGCAAAGGTCCAAGCCGCGGTCGCGCTGCTGCCGCACGCCACGCGCGACAAGCTGGTCCGCAAAGTCTTAGGCATCCCGTAACGCCCCCGCGCCCACCTATAGGCAGGCTTTTCTCTCCGAACCATTGACCGGGGTCAATTAAACCGCCAGGCATGGGCAAAAATCCCCACGCTTGCCGGAATGGTGAAGGAGGCTAGCGCTCGAATTCTGCCCGTCGCGGCAAGCGGGAGCTCCCCGCATCGCTTTCGAGCGACGCCGCAGCTCGGTCCCATGAGGAGGCGGCGTGGCCCTGTCCAGATATGCGCGCCCCGGCTTTGCCGTCGTCATCGGCGGGCTTCTCCTGGGTTTGGCGGCGTGCGGCGGACACTCGAGCGCCGTTCTCCCAAGCGCGCAGGGCGAGCAGCCCGCTCTTTCGCAGCCGCGCTCGAAGCCCAAGATCGCGATCGTTCCGGCCAGCCTCGTCTTCAAAGGAATCGGAGCGGCGTTCGCGCGTCATGTCGTCGTTTCCGAAACGCACTACAAAGGCAAGTTCACCGAAAAGAGCGCCTGTGCGGGCGTCGCGCGCGCCGTGCCGGCCTCCGGCAAGGGCCCCAGCTTCAAACCCAAGGTGACGCCGTTGAAAGACGGCAAGTGCGCGATCACGTTCTTCGACGCGAAGAAGCATAGCGCGAAGCTCGAGATCGTCGTCGCGGCCTCGACGCCGCGGCCGTCGCCGACCCCGACCCGCGCGCCGACCTCGGCACCGACGAACGCGCCGACGCCGACTCCAACGCCGATCCCCGTCTCCACCCCAACGCCAACGCCGATCCCTTCGGTCGGTGCGCTACCCGCCTCCGTCGATATCTGTCCCGGCAGCGGAGGCGACGCATGCACGCCGGACTCGGCGGTGGTCACGGTGTCGCAGAGCGGCTTTACCGGCAGC
>DATJRF010000016.1:0-21869 GCA_035505015.1 Verrucomicrobiia bacterium
GCGGTTACGGGGCGTGAGATAGCGCGCCGTGGTGATCTTGACCGCGCTGCCGTCGGGCAGGGGGAAGATCGGCTGCACGACCCCTTTGCCGAAGGTGCGCTCGCCCATGATCGTTCCGACCGCGCTGTCCTGGATCGCGCCGCTGGTGATTTCCGAGGCCGAGGCCGTGTAGCGGTTGACCAAGACGACCAGCGGCAGCGGGTCGATCGCGGTGTTGTCGGCTTCGAGCGTCGTGATGTTGGAAGCGCGCGACTCGACCGAAACGATCGGGCCGGACGGGATGAACTTCGAGCTTACTGCAACCGCGGCTTCCAGATAGCCGCCGCCGTTGTCGCGCAGATCCATGATGATCGCGCGGGCGCCCTGCTGCTGCAGGCGCGCGAGCTCGGCGTCGAGCTCGGAACCGGTGTCGCGGCCGAAAACCGTTAGCGCGACGTAGCCGATCTTGCCCGGAAGCATCTTGCCGTAGACGCTGAGCTGGTGGATCTTGGCGCGCGTGATCGAGATCGGCGCCGGCAGCTCGGCGCCGGCGCGCTCGATCGAGAGCGAGACCGTGGTGCCTTCCTTGCCGCGCAGGCGCGAGCTCGCCTGTTGGATGCTCATGCCTTTGGTCGACGTGCCGTTGATGCCGGTGATCAGGTCGTCCTGCTCGATGCCGGCCTTGTCGGCCGGGCCGTCGGGAATGACGTTGGTGACGTCGATGTATTTGGTGGCGTCGTCGACCTGGATGACGATCCCCGTGCCGCCGAAATCGCCGCCGTCGAGATCTTCGTTGAGACCGGCGAACATCTTCGGCGTGAGAAAGACGGTGTAGCGATCGTGCACGGAGTCGAGGATCCCGTCCAGCGCCACGTAACTGAGCTGGTGGACGTCGATTTTCTTGCCGGACTCGTGCGCCGCGTCGAGCACCTCGCGATCGATCTCGCGGGCGTTCGCGCCGTCGACGTCGCTAGCGTGCATCGCCGGCAGCTTGGCGTTCTTCACGCCGGCAGTGCGCATCGCGAAGAGCAGCTCGGAGCGTACCGAATCGAGCACCTCTTGCGCCTCGACCTTCTTGTAGAAGTCGTTCGTGAGGTGCTGGTACGCCGTCGATATCTCCGATTCGTCGACCGACGTCAACTTCGGGGTGGCGGCGGTCGTCGCCGCGGGCAGGATCAGCGCGCCGGCGAGCAGGCCGGTCAGGATCGCGGAGGTTAGAGCCGAGTAACGCTTCATAGTATCCAAACTAACGGTTGAGTGCAGAAAGTCGTGCCTTGGCGGCAGCGAGTTGTTTGTCGGCCGGCGTGTCGATCAGCGCCGGGTCGGGGTCCTGGGGAACGACGACGTCGGGCTCGATGCCCTTGTGCTGGATGTCCCGGCCCAGCGGAGTCACGTAGCGCGCGGTCGTGATCTTGAGCGCCCCGTGATCGGGCAGCGGGTAGATGCTTTGAACGACGCCTTTCCCGAAGGTCTTGGTGCCGATCAAGGTCGCGAGATGATAGTCTTGCAGCGCGCCGGAGGTGATCTCCGAAGCGCTCGCCGTGTACTTGTTGACGAGCACGACCAGCGGCGAGAGCCCCGGTATCGCGGTGCCGTTGGCCTCCTCGACGCGCTTTTCGCCGGCGCGATCGATCGTCGAGACGATCGTACCCTGCGGGATGAAGAAGCTCGAGATTTCGACGGCCGCTTCGAGGTAGCCGCCGCCGTTGTCGCGCAGATCGAGGATGTAGCCCTTCGCGTGGTGCGCCTGGCCGTCGAGCAGCGCCTTGCGGACTTCGTCCGCCGAGGTCTCGCCGAAATCGGAGAGGCGAATGTAATCGTAGCCGTTCTCCATCTTCGCGCGGACGGTGGGCACGTGGATGATCTCCCGGACGATCGCGTAGGAGCGCTCCGCCGAGGGCTTGTTGTAGGCGTGCGTCGTCAAGCGGACCGTCGAGCCGGCCGCGCCGCGAATGAGCTGCTCGACGCGGTCGAGCGTCATGCCTTTGATCGGTTTTCCGTCGACGGTGTCGACGACTTCGCCGGGCTTCATGCCGGCTTTCGCGGCGGGCATCTCCTGGATCGGCTGCACGACGACGCGCCCGTCCTTGAGCTGGTAGATGTAGACGCCGATGCCGCCGAAATCGCCGCCGTTGAGCGACTCGTTCAAGCCCTGGATCTCGCGCGGCGAGAGATAGACCGTGTAGGGATCGTCGACCGAGCCCATCAGGCCGCGCAGGGCCGCCTCGGTCAGATCGGTCTTCCCGTCCGCGCCGATTTTGCCGGCGTAGTGGTCTTGCGCGTAGGTCAGTACGCTCGCGAGCTGCGCGCTCTCCTTGGCCGCGTCGTCGCTCGGCGTCAACGCGGGAAGCCGGACGTCCTTGACTTTCTTGGCTTGCAGATACTCGCGCAGGCCGTCGACTTCGCCCGTGTAGACGGTCTTCGGATCGACCGGTTTGTAGTAGTTCTTCTCGAGCCGCGCGAGCGCGTCCGAGAGCAGCGCGGGGCCGCCCGATCCGCCGCCGCCGAAAAGCTCCGAGACCTCGCCGGTCGCGGCGAGATCGATGCTCGAGGCGCTGGCGCCCGCCCGATAGCCCAAAAAAATGGCGCCGGCAGCGGCGACGACGACGACGATGAGCGCTGCAACCAGCGCGCGGATCTTAACGGTCATCTTTTCCTATTAGACTACCCCAGCCGGGGGTGCGGGTTCCGGTTCGGGGAGAACCTCTGGCTAAGTCTTAATGCAGCCGGGGCGCCGGGTCAACCGGTTTACCGTTGAATCTTACCTCAAAATGCAAGTGAGGACCGGTCGACTGCCCGGTGGTGCCCACCGCGCCGATCGCTTGCCCGCGAGCGACCGTCTGGCCGTTCGAGACGTAGATCGCCGAGAGGTGGCCGTACCCGGTCGACCAGCCGCCGCCGTGGTCGATCAGGATATAGTTGCCGTAGCCCCCGTACCACTGGGCCATGATGACCGTCCCGGCGGCCGCCGCGGTCACCGTCGTGCCGGTCGGGGCCGCGATGTCGAGGCCCGGGTGGAACTCGGGGCCCCCGCCGAAGGGGTTTGAGCGCCAGCCGAAGGGCGAGGTAATCGGGCCGGTGATCGGCCAGCTGAACATGCCCGCGCCGCCGGCGCCCTCGGGCACGGCGGCGATACCCCGCGCCTTGCGCTCGGCCTCCAGCTCGCGCTCCCGCTCCTGGATGAGCGACTCGAGCTCCGCCTCCTCGGCGGCCGAGATGTCCTCCATGTTCGTGACCTCGGCCGCGACGTGCCGCCGCTGCACTGCGGCCAGCTCGACGAGGTTGGCGCGCTCCGAGGCCAGGCCGTCGAGCTGGCTGCGCGCGCGCTGCTGGTCCTCTTCCTGCGACTGCAGCTCGATCTCGGTGCTCTGCAGCGCGGCCTCGACCGCGGCGACGCGCTCTTCGGCGACTTTGCGGGCCCTGATCGCCCGTTCGTTGGCGGCGATGAGCAGGCGCACGTCCTCCCAGCGCTCGACGAAGTCGCTGAACGAGCGCGCCGAAAGCAGCGCGCTCAAATAGGTGAGGTTGCCGTACTCGTAGATGCCCACCAGGCGTTTGGCGAGCATTTCGTCGTGCAGCTCGAGCGAACGCTTCGCGGCGTCGAGCTGCACGGTGTTCCAATCGATGCGCCGCTGCGTGCCGGCCGCTTGAGCGGCCAAGTCGCCGATGTGCGCGTTGACGCTCGCGATCTCGTCGTTCGTCTGCGAGAGCTGCGATTGGAGATCCTGGTAGTGCAGCGTCACCGATTGGAGCTGCGCTCGCTTGGCTTGGAGCTGCTGATGGATCGCCTGCGCTTTGGTTTTTTCGGCTTCGATGCGGCGGTCGATCTCGGTGGTGCTGCCCGCAGCGAACGCGGGCGCGAGGACGACGGCGGCGACGAAGGCGGCGGCGAGGCGTCTGATCACTGGTTGCGCTTGTCCTTTACGTAAACCGATCCGGCGACGGATTTGGCGTAACGCTTGAGCTCGGCGGCGGTCTCGCCGACTTGCGCGTAGTTGGTGAGGTTGGCGTTGTTGGAGACGATCGCGATCGAGAGCGACATGATGGGGAAGCGGTTGAGCGTGCCGCGACGATCGCGCGTCTCGATATAGCCCTGCCGCAGATCCTTGGGCGAGTAGAGCACGCGGATGTTGCGGTCGAACTCGTCGATGATCTGCTGCGCGATCTCCTCGGCGCGGTCGGGCTCGGTCGCGATGATGAAGTCGTCGCCGCCGATGTGCCCGACGAAGTCGCTGGTCGCGCCGCGGCGGCGAACGACGTCGACCGAGACGCGGGCGACCAACTGTATCGCCTCGTCGCCGTGCGTGAAGCCGTAGACGTCGTTGAACGCCTTGAAGTTGTCGAGATCGAGGTAGAGCACGGCAAACGGCTCGTGCTCGTCGATCCGCCGCCGCAGCTCGCCCTCGATCGCGAGGTTGCCCGGCAGCCGGGTGAGCGGCGAGAGCGACGAGTCGACCTCGACGCGGCGGATCTTGGCGCGCACGCGTGCGAGCAGCTCGCGCGGCCCGAACGGCTTGGTGATGTAGTCGTCGGCGCCGGCTTCGAAGCCGCGCAGCTTATCCTCGGTCTCGCCCTTGGCGGTGAGAATGATGATCGGGACGTTGGCGATCGACGGGTTGGGGTGGCTGCGCACGCGGCGCGCCACTTCGTACCCGTCCATGAACGGCATCATCAGATCGAGCAGCACGAGATCGGGGATCTCGATCTCGACCTTCTCGAGCGCCTCTTTGCCGTCGGCCGCGGTCTCGACGGTGTAGCCGGCAAGCTCGAGGTTCGTCGAGATGATCTTGCGCAGGTTGCGGTCGTCGTCGACCACGAGAACGCGGTGCCCGAGCGTATCGGGGAGGCTGCGCATGCTCACTGGTTTCGTACCGGAAGCCGCAGCGAAAAGGTGCTTCCCCGCCCGGGCTCGCTCGCCACGGCGACGCTTCCGCCGTGCGCGCGCGCCAGCGCCGAGACGATGAAGAGCCCGAGCCCACTCCCGCCGGCCTGCGCGGTCAGCTCGTTCTCGACGCGATAGAAGCGTTCGAACAGGTACGGAAGGTGCTCCTCGGCGATCCCGATGCCGCGATCGCGCACCTCGACGACCGCCGCCTCCTCGTCGCAGCGCCCGTCGACCGCGATCGGCGTTCCGGGCGGCGAGAACTTGGCCGCGTTGTCGAGCAGATGCCGGAAGATCTCGCGCAAGAGCTCGGGATCGCCGGAGATCGCGACGCCCGCGGTATGGCGCTCGATCGGATGGGCGGCTTGGTCGAAGCCCAGCGCGCCGAGGGCCGCGTCGACGACGTCGTCGAGCGGCACGCGCACGCGGCGGCGCAGCAGCTGGTCGACCTCGACGCGCGAGGCGAGCAGCAGGTCGTCGACGGCACGGGTGAGGCGATCGGCCTGCTCGTCGATCACGCGCAGGTACTCGTCGCGCTCGGCGGCGACCGCGTCCGGATTGAAGCGCAAGGTCGTCGCGTACGCCTTGATCGTGGCGATCGGCGTCTTGAGCTCGTGGGAGACCGCGGTGACGATCTCGTTCTTGAGCTGTTCGATCTCGCGATGGCGCCGCTCCGGGCCGAACGAGCAGAGCCAGCCGTGCGTCGCGAAGTCGAAGTCGACTGCCAGCACCGCGGCGTGCAGCTGGCGCAGGCCCTCGGCGGTCTCGACGCCGATGCGCATCTCGCGCACGGATCCGTCGAAGGGAACTTTGACGATCGCGTCGCCGCCGACGAAGATCTCGCGTACGTCTCGTCCGAGCGCCTGCGGCGCCGGGATGCCGGTGAGGACGGCGGCGGGCGCGTTCCAGGCGCACACCAGCGCGTCGGCACCGACGTAGGCGATCCCCTCGCGCGTGAGGTCGAGCAGCGCGCGCAGCGGAATCGCGCTCGCGCGGTCGGCTACGTTCGCAGGTGGCGTCCGACCGATATCCACGACGAGACGACTCCGATGGCGGCACCGGCCAGCACCAGCTCGCCGACCATGGTCAGCGCGTCGATGTTCCCGGAGCCGAGCGGCACGAACGGCAGTGCTTCCACGAGGCGAGGCCAGAGCGTCGCCTTGGCGATGGTGAGGACGGCCACCGCGAGCGCGGCGCCGATCAGGCCGTCGATGAGCCCCTCGCAGATGAACGGAATGCGAATGTACGTATTGGTGGCGCCGACCAGCTGCATGATCGCGATCTCCCGGCGCCGCGCGAAGACCGTCAGCCGGATCGTGTTCGAGATGATGATCCCGGCGACCACGAGGAAGACGGCGATCACCACCAGTCCGACCCGGCGCAGCACCGCACCGAGCGCGAGCAGCCGCTCGACGACCGTCTGCCCGTAGACGACGTTATCGACGCCCGAGAGGCGCTTGACGTCGTCGGCGACCGCCGGAACGTTTTCGGGATCGCGCACGCGGATGCGCAGCTTGTCGGGCAGCGGGTTCTCGGTGAGCAGCGCGGTGTCGATCGCGCCCTTGGTCCGGTCGCGCAGCTCCGCCAAGCCTTCCTTCTTCGGTACGTATTGCACCGACTCGACGCGCGGATCGATTTCGATCAGGTGGCGCAGCGAGGCGGTTTGCGCCGGCGTGATGTCGGCGTTGAGATATGCGGAGATTTCGATCTGGTCGAGGAGCTCGCTGCCCACGCCCGAGAGCGCGGAGCGCACGAACAGAAAGGCACCGAGCAAGACGATCGTGATTGCGACGGTGCCGATAGCCGTTGCCTGCATGCCGGCGTTGCGCGTGAAGTTGCGCAGCACCTCACCCAGAAAGAACTTGACCTTGCCCCAGTCCAAGATAGTAGTAGCCTCGTTCTTCGTCGGTAACGATCCGGCCGTCCTCGAGGCGCACGACGCGGCGGCGCATGCGATCGACGACGGCCTGATTGTGAGTGGCGACCACGATGGTCGTGCCCTTGAGGTTGATGCGCAGCAAGAGCTCGGTGATCTCGGTGGTGTTGGCGGGATCGAGATTGCCGGTCGGCTCGTCGCAGAGCAGGATCTTCGGATTGTTCACGAGCGACCGGGCGATCGCGGTGCGCTGCTGCTCGCCGCCGGAGAGCTCGCCCGGATACATCCGGCTCTTGTGCGAAAGCCCGACGAGATCGAGCACGCGCGGCACCTGGCGCATCACGTCCTTGGTGTGCGCGCCGGTGACTTGCATCGCGAAGGCAACGTTCTCCCAGACCGTCTTCTCGGAGAGCAGCTTGAAATCTTGAAAGACGACGCCGAGGTGGCGGCGCAGCGCCGGCACGCGGCGGCGCGCAAGCTTGTCGACGCGGATGCCGTCGACGGTGATCTCGCCGGCGGAAGGCTGGACCTCGCGGTAGAGCAGGCGCAGCAGACTCGATTTCCCCGTCCCGGAGTGGCCGACGAGGAAGACGAAGTCGCCCTTGGCGATTTCGAGAGTGACGTGATCGAGGGCCCGTACACCGTTCGGGTAGATCAGCGAGACGCCGCGCAGCGAGATCATTACTGCCAGAGGGGTTTTCTTGCGCCCGCGGCCTATACCTTCGGGCTATGAACTTCGATTTGACGGACGAGCAGAAGGCGATCCAGGAGCTCGCGCGCGATTTTGCGCAGAACGAGGTCAAGCCGCGTGCGGAGGAGATGGACCGCAACGAGGCGTTCCCCTACGAGCTCGTCGCAAAGATGGCCGAGCTGGGCTTCATGGGCTTGCCCTTCCCCGAGCAGTACGGCGGCGCCGGCGCCGACACGGTCAGCTACGCGCTCGCCGTCATGGAGATCGCGCGGGCCGACGCCTCGACCGCGATCACGATGGCGGCGCACGTCTCGCTCGGCGCGACGCCCTTCTACCTCTTCGGGACGGAGGAGCAGAAGCAGCGGTACCTCGTGCCGCTCGCGCAGGGCAAGCAGCTGTGGGGCTTCGGCCTGACCGAGCCCAACGCGGGCAGCGACGCGGGCAACGTGCAGACCAAGGCGGTGCTGCGGGACGGCCGCTGGATCGTCAACGGCACGAAGGCCTTCATCACCAACTCGGGCACCGAGATCTCGGGCGGCACGACGATCACCGCGGTCACCGGAACGCGCCCCGACGGAAAGCCGGAGATCTCCAACCTCATCGTGCCCCAGGAGACGCCGGGCTTCACGCGCAGCAAAAAGTACAAGAAGATGGGCTGGCGCGCCTCGGACACGCGCGAGCTCGCCTTTGCCGACGCCGCCGTTCCGCAGGAGAACCTGCTCGGCCCGCGCGGCGAAGGCTACCGGCAGTTCCTCACCATCCTGGACGGGGGGCGGATCTCCGTCGCGGCGCTCTCGATCGGCCTGGCGATGGGTGCCTTCGACGAAGCGCTCGCCTATGCAAAGGAGCGGCATGCCTTTGGCCGGCCGATCAGCAAGTTTCAGGCGATTCAATTCAAGCTGGTCGACATGCTCGCCGAGATCGAGCACGCCAAGCTCATGATGCTGCGCGCCGCGTGGGAGAAGGATCAGGGCCGCGACTACGTTCAGGCCGCCAGCTTCGCCAAGCTCTTCGCCGGCGAGCTCTCGCACCGCGTGGTCAACGAGGCGCTGCAGATCCACGGCGGCTACGGCTTCATGGACGAGTATCCGATCTCGCGGATGTACCGCGACCAAAAGATCAACGAGATCGGCGAAGGCACCAACGAGGTGCAGCGCCTCGTCCTAGCGCGGCTGATGGGCCTCTAGAAGACCTATTCCGGGTCGCAGCCCCAGCCGAGGTAGGCTCCGCCGTAGCGGGCGACGACGGCGTTGAGCCGCGCGCGTTCGCCGCCGATCGCCTCCGGCGTCGGCGCGAGCGCGCGGCGCACGTGGACGATCGCCTGCTCCCCGAAATCGGCCTCGCCCGCCGCTCCCGCCGCGCCGAGCGCGTCGAGCGCCGCTTGCGCCGAACGCTCGTCGGAGAACTCGTAGTCGAACTCGATCTCGAGAGCGTTTCCGAGGCCGTTGCTGACGCTCTCGAGCTCCTCGAGCTGTTCGCGGTCGCGCGCCTGCTCGAGCGCTTCGCCGCTGAGCGCCCACGCCGCGTACCGGCTCCATTGCGGATCGCCGGCCGAACTGCTCGAGGGCTCCAGGCCGGCCTTGACGGCGGTGTCGCGGACGGCTTGCTCGAAGGCCGCCTCGGTTGCGTAGGAGACGAAGCGGTAGCTCCCGGACGCCGCCAGCGTCAGGGCTAGTACGCCGTCGTTGCCGAGCGCCGTCTCGATCGCTTCTTCGAGCGCGTAGAGCACGTCGTCGGCGCGGTCGGTCGGCAGCCCGGACGAATCCGCTTCGAATCCGCGTACGCTCAACTCGATTGCGACCGGATACTGCTCCTGTACCTCCGGGTCGGCGAGGTCGACGTCGATATCGACCACGCCCGGCGCGCCGTCGATCGCCGCCGAGTACGAAAGCCATTCCGTCATCGCTGATAGTCCCTTCGGCGCTAGTGCCGCGCCGCGTGAAGCTCCGGGCAATCGAAAGGCCCGGAGTAGATCGTGACGCTGCGGCCGTCGCGGCCGATGCGCACTTGCAGATGCGAGTCGAGATCCGAGCGCACCCCTTTCGACTCGACCGTGGCTTTGCCTAGCGGTCCCGAGACGGTGAAGGTCGTCTTCTCTTCATTCACCCCGTTGTCGATGCCGGTGCTCCCGGTGGTTAGCCCGTCCTGGACGATCGGCGATCCGAGCAGACGCTGCGCTTGGGCGCTGCGCTGCACGAGCGCCAGCCCGCAGCGATGCGAGGGCGACTTGTCGACCAGGCCCAGAACGCCGAGGACCAGGCTCGCGATGCCGGCCGCCAGCAAGAGCACGAAGCCGCCGGCGATGCCCAGGACGATCCAGACGACGCGCCGGTCCATCGGTCCATCGTACGCGGGCCGGCGCGAGCGCGCAAGGCGAGCCGCAGGGACGGCCTGCGCGTAGCCGGTATCTCGCGGTATGACGATGCGAAAGATTGTTCCGGTGCTCGCGCTGGCGGTGCTCGCGGCGACGGGTTCGGCGCTGGCGGCGCTCTCGGTCGGCGCGACCGCGCCCACCTTCACCCTGCAGGCGACCAAGGGCGGAAACGTCTTTACCTTCAGCTTGGCGGATGCCCTCAAGAAAGGTCCGGTGGTGTTGTACTTCTATCCGGCCGCTTTTACGAAGGGCTGCACGATCGAAGCGCACGACTTCGCCGACGCGATCGAGAAGTATACGGCGCTCGGCGCGACGGTGATCGGCGTCTCGCACGACCCGCTCGACGTCTTGCAGAAGTTCTCGGTCAGCGAGTGCCGCAGCAAGTTCGCCGTGGCCGCCGACACCGATCAAACGGTCGAGAAAGCGTACGACGCGATACTTCCGCAGCATCCGCAGTACGCCGACCGGACCTCGTACGTGATCGCTCCCGACGGTACCATCATCTACACGTACACGGATCTCGATCCGTCCAAGCACGTCGAGAACACGCTCGCCGCGCTGAAAACGTGGGAAGCCGCTCACCCGGGCACCAAGTGAAGCGAGGCGTCCTCGCGATCGCCGCGCTGCTCGCGATCGTAGCGGCCGTCGCGGCGATTCGCCCTGCGGCCGCGGCGCCGTCGTGGCCGCTCTCGCGCGCCCTGCAAACGCTGCGCTCGGTCGACGGCACGTCGTTCTCCGCGGTCGTCTACTGGTCGCGCCACGGCGCGCCGCGCCCCTTCCCGGCCTCGACGCCCGCCGAGCGGGCCGAGATCCAGGTCCTCGATTTGCCCGGAGCGGATCGCGAAGCGGTCCTCGCATGGCTGCGCGGCGAGGGGCGCAGCGCGCTCTACGCTCGCGGCGCGAGCGACGGCGATATCGGCTCGCGCTTCCCGCAGAACATGACGCCGGCCGCGCCGTCGCCCACGCCGAATCCCTATCGCTCGCTGACGTTCGCGAGCGGGTCGATCGGCAACCATCCGGCGGGCGGCATCTACGTGCTGGGCGGCTTCGCAGCGGTCAAACGCGACGGGAAGGCCGCCGTCGTCTGCGTCTCGTTCAAGAACGTCTCGCCGAAAACGGCCACGCGCGTCGTCTTCGCCTTTCCGCTGACCGGCCCGCGCGGCGGCGCTTTGGGCGAGCTCGAGCTCGATCGCCGCGGCGAGTTCTCGCCCAACGTCGATATCAACGGCTGGCCGGATCTAGGCACGTGGCAGGGCGGCATCGGCCACCGCGGCTACGGCGACAACTGCACCTTCGTCGATCAAGGCGTTGCCTCGCAGCCGCTCCTAAGAGCGGCCGGTGCGAGCTACCACGTCAAGCGCGTCGACTACGCCGACGGAACGAGCTGGCCCGGATAACCGCTAGACGGCGTCTTCTTCGCTGAAGAGCTGCGGGGCGCGCGGCGTGCGGCCCTCGCGCGCGCCGGCATCCATCGCGGTGATCTGGCGCGGCGCGACTTCGACCGCGTGCATGTCGGGGAGGTCGGCGTCGGGCAGCGCGGCGACTTCTTTGAGCTTGCGCCCCTGCGGGAGAAGGCGCCCCTCGAGCGAGCCGACGGCGCTATTGTACGAAGCGACGGCTTTTTGCAGGTTGCCGCCGATCGCCGAGAGGTGGGTAGCGAAGACGCGCACGCGCTCGTAGAGCTCGCGCCCGACCGCAGCGATCTGCTTGCTGTTCTCTTCCTGCCGGCGCTGCTGCCAGCCGAGCGCGTACGAGCGCAGCAGCGCGATCAGCGTCAGCGGGCTCGCGACGTACACGTGCCGGCCGGCCGCGTACTCGATGAGGTCGGGGTTCTCGGTGCACGCCGCGCTCAAGAACGCCTCGCCGGGGACGAACATCACGACGAAATCCGCCGACCCGTCGGCGCGCTGATAGTTCTTGCGCGCGAGCGCGTCGACGTGGTTCTTCATCGCACCGGCGTGCGCGCGCAAGCGTTCGCGGCGTTGTGCCTCCTCCTGCGCGTCGATCGCCTCGAGAAACGCGGCCAGCGGAACCTTGGCGTCGACGAAGATGACCGAGTTCCCCGGCAGCGCGACCGTCATGTCGGGGCGCCCTTGGCCGTCGTCGCTGTCGAACGTCTGCTGCTCGGCGAAATCGCAGTACGGCTCCATTCCCGCGAGCTCGACGACGCGGCGCAGCTGCACTTCGCCCCACTTTCCGCGGGTCGCCGGGTTGCGCAGCGCGGAGACGAGCGACGAGGTCTGCGAGCTGAGCGCGGCCGCGGCGGTTTCGAGCTTCTCGGTGCGCGCGAGCAGGCTCGAGATCTGCTCGCGCAGACCGCCGGCGTCGTGGCGGCGCCCGCCTTCGATCTCGCGCATGAGCTTGTCGAACTCGGCGAGCTTCTCGGCGACCGGCGCGACCAGCTCGCCGACGCGCTCGCTCGCGCGCGCGGCGGTGGTCTCGCGCAGCTCGTTCTTGGCGCGCTCCAGGAGCGCGTCGACGGTGCGCTCCGAGGCATTGCGCGACTCTTCGAGCGTAGCGCGCAGCGCCGCGTTCCCGGCTCGCGCCCAGGACCCCACCAGCGCGGCGGCGACCGCCGCTCCGGCGAGAAAGGCGACGGCGATCCAGAACCACGGCATCAGCGTTTTTGCTCCAAGTGCTCTTTGAAAAAGGCGACGGTGCGCGCCCACGCGTCGGTCGCCGCGGCGGCGACGTACGAATCGCGGGTCTCGTCCATGAACGCGTGGCCCGCCGTGTTGTAGATGCGGATATCGCTCGGCACGCAGAGCTGCGAGCGGAAGAGGCGCACGTCTTCCGCGGAGATGGCGGTGTCGCGCGCGCCGTAGCTGCCGCAGACGGGAACGTGGATCTTATCGGGATCGATGTCCTTGATCGCACCGTAGAACGGCGCGACGGCGGCGAAGACGTCGCCGTTGTCCAACGCCTGGACGAGCGCGAGGGTCCCGCCCATGCTCAAGCCGGCGATGCCGACGCGCGTCTGCGGAAACTTCGTGGTCAGCCAGAGCGCGGCGGCGCGGATGTCGCCGTCGTACTGCTTGCGATCGAGCCGCTTGGCGAACGGGCGAAAGGTATCGGCATCGGTTACGCCGTCGCCGCTCGGGGCGCCGAAGCGCGCGTAGAGATCGGGAGCGATCGCGGCGATGCCCGCCTTGGCAAAGCGGCGCACGATCTCGCGGATCGCCGCGTCGACACCCCAGAGGTCCATGATCACGACCACCGAGGGAACGTTCGCGAGCGTGTGCGCGGGCCACGCGGCGTAGGCACAGACGACGCCGTCGAGGCGGCGCAGGCGGACCTCGTCGGTTGCTATCTCCGGGTCGGTTGCCCGCATGGCCGGACCGGTCGCCCTTTCGCTCATCGCTCCCTCGCTCTCGATGCGTCTAATTCTACCACGGTCATCGTCGCTCCCACGGCGAAGGTATTCGGAGTCCGCCTCTGCAACTCGCAAGCGCACACACGCCAAGAGGATGTTGAGAATGAACCGGGTTTCGTTTTTGGCTGCTTCCGCGACGGTCGCCGCCGCCGTCGCGGCTCCCGCGAGCGCGCAGGGCGTGCCGGGGGGCACGCACCTGGTCGAGAGAAAGGCCGACTTCGACGAGCGGCTCTTTGCCGCGAAGGTCGGCCGGCCGGCCGACGTACGCCAGCTCTGGGACGCGGTGGCGTTCAAACCGGGCGTCTGGAACAACGTCAAGAACGCGATGAACGGCTTGGCGTTCGGCTTCGGCTACGCGGCCGATGCGATCGCGGTAGCGTGGTGCGGTCACGGGCCCTCGGCGGTCTACGCTTACGGCGACGAAGTGTGGGCGAAGTACCGGATCGGCGAGTACTTCTCGCTCAAGACCGACGCCGGCGCTCCGATCGGCTCCAACGTCTACTACGCGTCTAAGGCCGCGATCGATCCCAAGGCGGATCCGGACGATCCCAACGGGATGTACCAGGACACGGCGATTGCGACGTTGCAGCGGCGCGGGCTGATCGTGCTCGCCTGTCACACCGCGATCGAAGAGCAGTCGCGCGGTATCGTCAAGAAGGGCTTCGCGCCCGCGGGGATGACGGCGTCCGACGTCGCCGACGATATCCTCACGCACTTGATTCCCGGCGCCTTCGTGGTCCCGTCGATGGTGGCGGCGATCGCCGTGCTGCAGCAGGCGTACCGCTACACCTACATCACGCTCGCGTGAAGCTGCGCGCCGCAGCGCTCGCCCTGGGCGTCGTGGCCGTTGCGGCGCTGGCCGCGCGCGCGCAAGAGAGCGTTGCGCCCTCGCCCGCGCCGAGCGCGGCCGTCGCCGCGTACGACCCGGCCGCGCTTCCGAGCGGTCCGGTCGGCGAGGCGATCCGCCTGGGCCGCGAGATCGTCATGAACACGCCGCAGACCATGCCGGGCTACGTCCGCTCGAACATGAGCTGCTCCGCTTGTCACATCGAGGGCGGGACGAAGGTGCGCGGCGGGAGCTTCCTCGGCACGTACGCGCGGTTTCCGCAGTGGAACAAGCGCGCGAAACGCGTCATCACCCTGCAAGATCGCCTCGCCGAATGTTTCCTCTACAGCATGAACGGCCGCCCGCCGGCCTATGCGAGCAAGGAGATGATCGGCCTCGTCGCCTACATCGCCTGGCTTTCGCGCGGCGTACCGACGCTCTCGACGCCTTCTCCGCAGGATCGCTTCATCGAGCCGCTGCCGCCGGCTCCGCCCGACGTCCGGCACGGTGCGAAGCTCTACGCGCAGCACTGCGCGCTCTGCCATCAGCCCAGCGGCGCGGGCGTCACCGGCGTCTTTCCGCCGCTCTGGGGGCCGAGCTCGTTCAACGACTTGGCCGGTATGGCGCACCTCGACCGCATGACCGGCTTCGTCCATTACAACATGCCGCAAGGAGCGCCGGGCTCGCTGACGCTGCGGGAGGCCTACGACGTCGCCGCCTTCGTCCTCTCGCACCCTCGGCCGAAGTTCGACCCGGCGGCGCTGGTGCAATCGTCGCCGTTGCCGGCGGGATTCTTCTGACGCCGAAGCTGCTTGCGGGCCTGCTGCTCTGCCTGGGCGTCGCGCTCGCCGCCATGCTGGTCGGGGAGTGGCTGCCGCTCGTCGGCGCGCCGGTCTTCGCGATTCTCTTCGGTCTGGCGATCGCGTCGGTGCGCCCGCTGCCCCCGCTCTTCGAGCCGGGAGTTGCGTTTGCGGCAAAGGTGGTGCTGCAGTGGTCGATCGTGCTGCTCGGCGCGCATTTGAGCATCGGCGAGATCGTCTCGGGCGGCGTGCGTTCGCTGCCGGTGATGCTCTCGACGATGGTCGTGGTGCTCGCGCTCGCCTATCTGGCAGGCAGGATGCTCGGCATCGATCGCGATCTGCGGCGCTTGCTCGCCGTCGGCACCGCGATCTGCGGCGGCTCCGCGATCGCGGCGCTCGCGAGCGTCGTCGACGTCGACCGCTCCGACGTCGCGTACGCACTCGGGACGATCTTCGCGTTCAACGTCGTCGCGGTCCTGACGTTCCCCGCGATCGGCCACGCGCTCGCGCTCTCGCAATCGGCCTTCGGACTATGGGCGGGAACCGCGATCAACGACACCTCCTCGGTGGTCGCCGCCGCCTTCGCGTACGGCTCCGCAGCCGGCAACGACGCGGTGGTCGTCAAGCTCACGCGCACGCTGCTGATCGTTCCGCTCGTCGCCTTCTACGCGTGGAAGCGAATCAAGGCCCACGAGGGCGAGCGCGTGGACTGGAAGAGCGTCTTTCCGTGGTTCATCGTCTGGTTTTTGCTGGCCGCCGGGGCGGCGACGCTCGGGCTGATTCCGCATTCCTGGCAGGACCCGCTGCAGCGGCTGGCGCTCTTTGCGATCGTGGTCGCGCTGGCCGGGGTCGGCCTCTCCTCCGACCTGCGTCGCATCCGCGCCGCCGGCCTGCGCCCCTTGAGCCTGGGGGCGATCTTGTGGATCGCGATCGCGCTCACGAGCCTTGCGGTCGCCCGGATCGCCCATCTCGGCTGAAATCGTAGGCCCCGGCAGTACCGGAAGGTAAGATGGGAGTTCGCACTGGCATGCAGAGGGATTTCGAGGGGTAGGACGTGGCGGACGCGGTGGTCAGCGTGACGCTCCCGGAGATGGGGGAATCGGTCACCGAAGGCTCCATCGTCGAGTGGCGCAAGAAGGTCGGCGACGTCGTCGCCGAGGGCGACGCTTTGGTCGACGTCGCCACCGACAAAGTCGACGTCGAAGTCCCCGCCACCGCGGCCGGAACGATCCTGCAAATCTTGGCGAGCGAAGGCCAGACGGTCAGCGTCGGTGCGGTGCTCGCCACGATCGACACCTCGAAGTCCGGCAACGGCGCGCCCTCCGGTAACGGCGCCGCCGCGGCGCCCAAAGCTCCGGCGATCGTCGACGTTACGCTGCCCGAGATGGGCGAGTCGGTAACGGAAGGCTCGGTCGTCGAGGTGCGCGTGAAGCCGGGCGATCTCGTGCGCGAAGGCGATCCGCTGCTCGACGTCACGACCGACAAGGTCGACGTCGAAGTCCCAGCTCCCGCAAGCGGTGCGGTCGTCAGCGTCGCGATCAAGCCGGGCGAGAACGTAGCGGTCGGAGCGCTGTTGCTGCAGATCGATGCGAACGCCGCAGGCGGCGCGGCGCCGGCAAAGGCCGCGCCCGCCGCGCCGCCCAAAGCGCAGCCGGCGCCGCCGCCGGCGCGCGCGCAGGGCGAGGCGATCGCCTCGCAGCCGGCGCGGCGCGTGGCGCGCAAGCTCGACGTCGATCTCGCGCTCGTGCGCGGAAGCGGGCCGAACGGGCTGATCCTGCGCGGCGACGTCGCCGCGCAGGCGGCGCAGGCGAAGGCGCGTCCCGCCGCCGCGCCGGCCGCGGGCTCGCCCGCGCTGCCGCCCCTTCCGCCCGTTCCCGCCGGCGCAACCGTGGTACCGCTGCGAGGGCCGGCCGGCGTGCTGACCGGCTACATGGAGCAAAGCCTTTCGATTCCGACGGCGACGAGCTTTCGCACGCTGCTCGTCGACGTGCTCGACGCGCGGCGGCGCGAACTCATGGGCGCGCTCAAAGCGGCGAACCGTCCCGAGAAAGTTTCGTTCACGCATCTGATCGCGTACGCACTCGTGCGCGCGGCCGGAGAACTGCCGTTCATCACGTCGTCGTTCCGGCGCGACGAGAACGGCGCGCCCTTGCGCGTGGAGCCGGGCGTTCATCTCGGCCTGGCGGTCGACGCCGAGCGCAAAGACGGTTCGCGCTTCCTCGTCGTGCCGGTCATCAAGAACGCCGCACGGCTCGACTTCGCGGCGTTTCGCGCGGCTTACGAAGAGCTCGTCGCCAAGGCCCGCGAGAGCAAGCTCGGCGCCGACGATCTGCAAGGCGCATCGTTCACGCTGACCAATCCCGGCGGAATCGGCACCGTCGCGTCGGTGCCGCGCTTGATGGCGGGCCAGGGAGCGATCATCGCTGCGGGCGCGATCGGCTATCCGGCCGGATTCGCAAACGCCAACGAGCAATCGCTCAAACTGCTCGGCGTCTCCAAAGTGATGCAGATGACGAGTACCTACGATCATCGCGTCGTTCAAGGAGCTCAGTCCGGCGAGTACCTGCGCCGCGTCGACGAGCTGCTCCAAGGCAAAGACGGCTTCTACGAAGCGGTTTTCGCGTCGCTCGGATTGCAGGCGGTGCCGGTCGCGCAAACCTACGAGTTTGCGGCGAAGCCGTCCGCGGCCGGCGCGCCGGCCGCCAAACCCTCCGACGAGATGCTGCGCGCGGTCGCCGCGGGCATGGCGATCGTCTCGGCCTACCGGCGCTTCGGTCATCTGGCGGCGCATCTCGATCCGCTCGGCACCGAGCCGGTCGGCGATTCCTCGCTCGAGCCGCAGACCTACAACCTCACGCCGGCGCTGCAAAGCGCGATTCCGGCGAGCGTGCTGCGCGTGAAGGTGCCGGGCAACACGCTGGCCGAGGTGCTGCCGCACCTGCGCGAGACGTACAGCTCCACGATCGCCTACGAGATCGAGCACATCTCGAACGCGACGCAGCGCGTCTGGCTGCGCGACTACATCGAGTCGGGCAAGCACAAAGTCAGCCTTTCGCCGCAGCGGCAGATCGAGTTCCTCCAGCGCCTGACCAAGGTCGACGCGTTCGATCGCTACGTGCGCAAGGCGTTCATGGGGCAGAAGACTTTCTCGGGCGAGGGGCTCGACGTCATGGTTCCGATGCTCGAGGAGATGCTCGACATGCTCGCCGACGACGGCATCGGCAACGCCGTCCTGGGCATGGCGCATCGCGGGCGGCTCAACGTCATCGCGCACCTGACGAACATGCCGTACGAAGAGGTGATGACCGAGTTCGAGGCGGCCACCTACCGCGGGACGCTCGGCGACGACGACGTGATGGGCGACGTGAAGTACCATCACGGGGCCACCGGCGAGTTCACGACGGCCAAAGGCAAGCGCATCGTGGTCACGCTCGCGCACAACCCGAGCCATCTCGAAGCCGTCGATCCGGTGGTCGAGGGGAGCGCGCGCGCCCTGCAGACCGATCATTCGCACGGCGTTCCGGGCTACGATTCCAAGGGCGCCGCGCCGATCCTGATCCACGGCGACGCCGCCTTCACCGGCCAGGGCATCGTTTCGGAGGTCTTCAACCTGCAGTCGCTGCCGGGCTATGAGACCGGCGGAACGATCCATCTGATCGCCAACAATCAGATCGGCTTTACGACCGATCCCTCCGACTCGCGTTCCACCCGCTACGCCTCCGATCTCGCCAAGGGCTTCGACGTGCCGATCGTGCACGTCAACGCCGACGACGTGGATGCATGTATCGCGGCCGTCCATCTCGCCGTCGACTTCCGCCGCGCGTTCGGTCGCGACGTCCTGATCGATCTGATCGGCTACCGCCGCTTCGGTCACAACGAGCAGGACGAGCCCGCCTACACGCAGCCGCAGATGGCCGAGAAGATCAAGGCGCATCCGACCGTGCGCGAGCTCTTTGCGAGCAAGCTGATAGCGGGCGGGCTGCTGACGGCGGATCAGGCCAAGGAGATGGCCGACGCCGCGACGGCGCGCCTTCAAGAGGCTCGCAAAGCGGTCAAGGGCGCGCTGGCGGTTCACACCAAAGGCCAGAAGCTCGCCGGCAGCAACACGTTCGGCGGGACGGTGCTCGCGCCGGTCGCGCGCGAGCAGCTGATCGCGTGGAGCGAGGCGATCGTCGCCGTGCCCGAAAGCTTCAGCGTCAACCGCAAGCTGCTCGTGCAGTTCGAGCGCCGGCGCGCGGCGATCGGCGCCGGCGGCGGCGTCGACTGGGGAACGGCCGAGAGCCTCGCGTTCGCTTCGCTGCTCTCGGCCGGGACGCCGATCCGCATCACCGGCCAGGATACGCAACGCGGCACCTTCAGCCACCGTCACGCGGTCTTCCACGATCCGAACGACGGGAGCAAGACGTGGATCCCGCTGCAACACCTTTCCGGCGAACAGGCTTCGTTCGAGATCTACAACAGCCCGCTCTCCGAGTACGCCTGCATGGGCTTCGAGTACGGCTACTCGACGCAGGAGCCAAACGCGCTCGTGCTTTGGGAGGCGCAATACGGCGACTTCTTCAACGGCGCGCAGATCGTGGTCGATCAGTTCATCGCGGCCGGTGCCGCCAAGTGGGGCCAGAACACGCGCCTGACCTTGCTGCTGCCGCACGGCTACGAGGGCGGCGGCCCGGAACACTCGAGCGCGCGTTTGGAGCGCTTCCTCCAGCTCGTCGCCGAAGGCAACCTGCGCGTCGCCTATCCGTCGACGGCGGCCAACTACTATCACTTGCTGCGCTTGCAGGCGCGCTCGCCGGTCGCGGTTCCGCTGGTCGTCATGACGCCCAAGTCGCTGCTGCGTGCCGAGAGCGCCGCCGGGCGAATCGACGAGTTGGCGAGCGGCGCGTTCTCGCCGGTGATCGACGATCCGCGCGCGCTCGACCGCACGAAGATCGAGCGGCTGATCCTGTGCAGCGGCAAGATCTATCACGATCTCATCGCTCACGATTCGTATGCGAGCCTGAAGAAGACCGCGATCGCCCGCATCGAGCTGCTCGCCCCGCTTCCGGTCGGCGACATCAACAAGACGATCGCCGCCTACCCGAATCTCAAGAAGATCCTCTGGGTGCAGGAAGAGCCGAAGAACATGGGCGCCCGCGCCTTCGTCCGCCGCCGCCTGCTCGAAGGCAAGCGCGACGGCTTCGACATCGAGTACATCGGCCGCGGCTACCGCGCGAGCCCGAGCGAAGGCTACGCCGGCCAGCACGCCGTCGAGCAAGAACGCATCGTCAAAACCGCGCTCGCCGAATAGCCCCCCTGTCACCCTGAGCGTAGCGCCGCAGGCGCGGAGTCGAAGGGCTGCGCGGTTGAAGGGAGCGTCGGGGTCCTTCGACTCCGGCGCTTCGCGCCTGCGCTCAGGATGACAGGGGGAGGCTGCGTCGAAGCGCGATGAAGGTTTTGCGCTGCACGAGGAGTTTGGCCATGCGTCCATTTGCTTTCGTCGCGACGTTGCTGGTGCTGCCTTTGACGCTTGCGGCGGTGCCGCGCCAGCCGCTTCGTGCGCCGGCGGCGGTGCTCTGGAGCGCGGCGACGCGCGGCTCCTACGTGGGCACGATCTCGCCGCGCGCGGTTCTGCCGCTCTACGTCACGCTGGCCGGCCGGCACGCGAATCAGGTCGACGCGACGATCGCCGCGCAAAACGATCCGTCCTCGCCGCTCTTTCGCCGGTACCTCACGCCGGCACAGTACGGTGCGTACTTCGGCGCGGCACCGCGCGACTACGCGCAGGCGATCGCGCTCCTGCGCTCGAGCGGCTTTCGAATCGTCGCGCTGCCGCCGAACCGTCGCGGCATCGTCGTGCGCGCGCCCGCCTCGGCGGTCGAAGCGCTCTTCGGCACGCCGATCGACCTGCGCGTCTACCGCGGGCGCACCTTCTACACCGTTCGGTACGCGCCGCGGATCCCGGCGGCGCTGCACGCCGTGGCGATTTCGGGGCTGGACGATTTCGCGCTCTATCACTCGCACGCGCACCGCGGCACGCCGGGCACGGTGATCGGCAAGGCGACCGCCTACGGACCCGCCGACATCCGCAGCGTCTACGATCTCGACCCGATCTACGCGAACTACGACGGAAGCGGCAAGAAGGTCGTCGACGCGACGTTCGGGCTTGCGAAGCAGAGCGATTTCCAAGCGTTCGCAAACCGGTTCGGGATCAAAGCCAAGCTGGAGTCGCGCTCCTCCTCCGAGGCGACGCCGCCGCCGACCGACGAGACGACCCTCGACGTCGAGTGGATGGCCGCGATCGCACCCGGCGCAAAGATCGTGCAAGTGACCGCGCCCACCCAGGGCGACACCAACCGCCAGTTCTTCGAAGCGTTTCAAGAGATGTACGGCTTCATCGTCAACCTCATGAGCGACGACCACATCGTGAGCACGAGCTGGGGGCTGTGCGAAGCGGAGGCGCCGCTGCTCAACGTCAACGGCGACGAGGCGCTCTTCGCGCAGGCCAACCTCGAAGGGCAATGGTGGCTCGCGGCCGCCGGCGACGACGGCAGCGACGACTGCGAGATCACCGCGCAGGGCTCGGGCATCACCTCGGTCGACTATCCCGGCTCCTCGCCGTACGTCGTCTCGGTCGGCGGTACGGAAGTGACGCCGCAGAGCAAGACCGGCGGCAACTACCGCGGCTGGAGCTCCGAAGTGGTCTGGGAGACGGGTAAGGGGTACTCGACGCCGGGTGCGGGCGGCGGCGGCGCCAGCATCCTCTTCGGCAAGCCGATCTACCAGCGGCGGATGACGCCGTACGACGGCGCCCGCGACGTCCCCGACGTCGCGCTGATGGCGGATTGGAACGACCCCAACGGCGCCTACTTCATCTACTACAAGGGGAGATGGCAGAGCAACTGGGGCGGCACGAGCTTCGCCGCACCGGAATGGGCGGCGTTCCTCACGCTCGTCCAGCAACGCGCCGGCAAAATCTCCATTCAGAGCCCGCTCTACCGGCTCTACGCCCTGGGCCGGTCCAACCGCTACACGTCGCTCTTTCACGATATTACGCAAGGATGTAACGGGCTCTACGGCGTCGACGGC
>DATJRF010000017.1:0-8764 GCA_035505015.1 Verrucomicrobiia bacterium
GGTGAGATAATGGGCCCCGAGCGCGAGCCGGGACCAGCCGATCGCCGCCACCAGCAGCAGGAGCAGCGCGGGAGCCAGCCGGCGCACGGGCCGCGGGAGCTCGGGCGAGGCCAGCATGATCGCCCAGAGCGCGTAAAAGCCGACCGCGATCGCCGCGTGCGAGCTGGGGTACGAGAAGGATCGCTCGTGGTGCACGACCCAGTCGAGCCGGCGCGGCCGCGCGAAGATGCGCTGGAAGAGATCGGCGGCGCGCCAGCAGAGCAGCAGGCAGAGGACGCTCAGGAGGATTCGAACGCGCCACGCCCGGGCCCGCCACGCGAGGACGAGCAAGCCGATCCCGATCGGCCCCAGCACGTACGGATAGCACGACCACGTCAGCCACCAGGCGACCAGCGTCGAGTGGTTGACCAGCGTCTGCTCCCAGCCCCACAGCCACGCCGGTTCGCCGTTGGTCCGAACGTCGGCGCCGAGCACGACGAAGGTCACGAAGGCCGCGATCGCGAGCGCGAGGGCGCGCAACCGCGGACCGGCCGCCGGCGGCCCCTCAGCCCCCGCTTGCAAAGAGATCTTGCTGCCCTCCCTGGCCCCTGCCCAGGCGCGGCGCCATCACTTCCAGCTCCGCCAAGCCGACCACGATCTTGCGCGGCTTGGTACCTTCGTGCGGTCCGACGACCTTGAACTCCTCGAGCTGTTTCATGATGCGCACCGCGCGCGGGTGGCCGATCGCGAACTGCGACTGCAGCTGAGCGGTCGACGCGTAGTTCGTCTCGATGATGAACTTGGCGGCCTCGTAGCAGAGCGAATCGACGTCTTTCTTCCCGCCGTCGTCGTCGCTGACCGGAACGACGTCGACGTCGAGCAAGTTGTCCGGGCGAGCCTGCTTCGCCCAGAACTCGACCAGCCGGCCGACCTCGCCGCCGCCGATCAGCGCCCCTTGCGCGCGAATCGGCTTGGGCGCGTCGATCGGCAAGTAGAGCATGTCGCCGCGCCCCAGCAGGCGCTCGGCACCGTTCATGTCGAGAATCGTGCGCGAGTCGACCTGCGAGCTCACCGCAAAGGCGATGCGGGACGGAACGTTGGCTTTGATCAAGCCGGTGATAACGTCGACCGAGGGCCGCTGCGTCGCGACGATCAAGTGGATGCCGGTCGCGCGCGCCAGCTGCGCGATGCGCATGATCGTCGTTTCGACTTTGGCGGGCGCGACGAGCATGAGGTCGGCGAGCTCGTCGATCACGATAACGACGTAGGGCAGGGTTTCGGCGGGATACTTGGCGTTGTATTCTTCGATCTTGCGCACGCCGGCCTTGGCGAAACGCTCGTAACGCGCGTCCATCTCCTTGGTCATCTCGAAGAGCGCGCCGGCCGCCATGCGCGGATCGGTGATCACCTCTTTGATCAGATGCGGAATGCCGTTGTAGACGGTCAGCTCGACCCGCTTGGGGTCGATCATCAGCAACTGCACTTGATCCGGCGTCGCACTGACGAGCAGCGAGGCGATGATCGTGTTGAGACAGACGGATTTTCCCGAGCCGGTTGCTCCCGCGACGAGCAGGTGCGGCATCTTGCAGAGATCGCCGAAGACCGGGCGGCCGGTGATGTCTTTTCCGAGGGCCATCCAAAGCGGCGGCACCTGGCCGCGGTTGGGGAGCGCGTCGAGGATCTCGCGGATCGCCACCACCGAAACGGTTTGGTTGGGAACCTCGATGCCGACCGCGGATTTTCCGGGAATCGGCGCCTCGATGCGCACGCTCGTGGCCGCCAGCGCCAGCGCCAGGTCGTCGGCGAGCGAAGCGATCTTCGAGATTTTGATCCCGCGATCGGGACGCAGCTCGTAGCGCGTGATCGAGGGGCCGCGCTCGACGTGCACCACCTTGGCGCCGACGCCGAAGCTCGCCAGCGTGTCCTCGAGCACGTGGCCGCGATTGGCCTCGTCGCCGCTTTGAATCTGCGGAACGTCGAAGAGCGCGAGATCCGGCAGGCGATAGTGCCGCCCTTCGGCGGGTTCGGCGAAGAGGCTGGGCGCCTCGTACTCGCCGACGGCCTCGCCGCCGGCCTCGCCGGCCGGCTCCACGACCGCAGGCGGCGGGAGCGTCGGGCGAAACAGCTCGACCGGCGCGGGGGCATGCTCGATCTCGACCTCCTCTTCTTCTACCACCACCGCGGTCTCGAGATCGAATGCCTGCTTCTCGGCTCGCTTGGGCTCCTTGCGCGTCGCGGGCAGTGCAAAGGCGTCGCGCACGGAGGCGTGACCTTCCGGCATCGTTACGCGCATCTTCGGCAGGCGCAGCTTGGGCAGCTCGAGCTGCGAGAGAAAGACGATGGCGCGGCCGATCAGCTTTTTCAGGCTCAGCTGCGTGAGCCAGAGCGTCAGCGAGAGCAGCGCGATCCCGAGCAGAATCCAAGCGCCGGTCGCGCCGACCAGCGAGCGCAGGGCCCACCAGATGCTTGCGCCGATCACGCCGCCGCGCTGCGCGCCGCCCGAACCGAGCCCGGCATCGAGGATCAGAAAGTAGACCAGCGCGGCGCAGCCGAGCCCCGCGATCATCGACGGGACGTTGACTTCGAGGAAGACGATTCCGCCGAAGAGCGCGACGAGGACCGGGAAAAGCGGGGCAGCCCCTCCAAAGAGTTGATCGAGCACGTGGGCGGTCGCGACGCCGACGTTGCCCGCACGGTGGGGGACCGCGAGAAAGACTCCGAGGAGGACGGAGAGCCCGAACGCGGCGATCCCGACGATCTCGAGGTTGAGGCGCTTCCCCGCACCGGCCTTACGGCGCACGCGTGCCATGGAAGCTATCGTTTCGTCGTCAAATTTAGGAGTTCATTTGACCCCCGCGACCATCGTCGTCCTCGACGGCGACCAGACCGGCGAAGAGCTGCTGCTCGAAGCGCTGCGCGTGCTCGACCGCTCGGTCACCGATCTCGAGCTTTCGTTCGTGCATTTCGATCTCTCGCTCGAGAACCGCCGCGCGACCAAGAACCAAGTCGTGCTCGACGGTGCGGCGGCGATGCGCCGGCACGGCCTCGGCCTCAAGGCCGCGACGATCACGCCCGAGACCAAGGACGACGTGGGATCGCCCAACGCGATTTTGCGGCGCGCGATCGAAGGAAAGGTGATCGTGCGCACCGGGCGCCGGTTGCCGCGGGTGCGCCCGATCGGCGGCATCCACGCGCCGATCTCGGTGGTGCGGATGGCGGTCGGCGACGCCTACGGCGCAAAAGAGTGGCGCGAAGGCAGCGGCGTCGACGAGATAGCCTGCCGGACCGAGACGATCAGCCGCGGCGTCTGCCGTTCGGTCTCCGAGTACGCGTTCGTCCACGCCAAGAAGATGCGCGCCAAGGTTTTCGGCGGCCCGAAATACACCGTCAGCCCGATCTACGAGGGAATGCTCAAAGAGGAGATGGACGCCGCCGCCGCGCGGCATCCCGACGTTGCGTACGAGCCGCAGCTCATCGATGCGACCTACGCGCTGCTGCTCTCCAACGCCGGCGACTATCCGCTGGTCATTCCCTCGCTCAATCGCGACGGCGACTGCCTCTCGGATCTGGTCATGCAGCTCTTCGGCTCGATTGCCGGCGCCGAATCGGTGCTGCTCTCGTTCGACGCGCAGCTCGCGACCTCGGTCGTCATGGCCGAAGCTCCGCACGGAACGGCCCCCCGCTTGCAGGGAAAGAACGTCGCCAATCCGCTCGCGATGATCCTAGCCGGCGCGGCGGTCCTCTCCTACATCGACGATCCGCGCGCGGCGAGCGCCTCGCGAGCGATCTACGAGGCCTCCCTCGAGGCCGTCCACGAAGGCGTCGCGACGGCCGATCTCGGCGGCCACGCAACTACGACCGAGTTCACCGACGCGGTGATCGCCGGGGTGCGACGAAAGCTGGACGTATGGGCAACTCTGTAAAGATTTTCTCAAGATGCCGCAGCAGGTAAAGCCGAGTCCCGAATCGGCCGAATGAGCGACGAGATGTTGCGGCCGGAGGGCGCTCGAGGAGCGGAGCAGCGGGGAAATCAGCGGCGGTTCTTCCGTCAGTCGATCGAGTTGCCCGTCGCCGTCTCGGTTCGCGGTCTTCCGGCCCCCGTTTACGGCACGCTCATGAACATCTCGGAGAGCGGATGCCGCGTCCGCTCGCTCATCCTGCTCGACCGCGACCGCATCGTCGAGTTCACCCTGCACCGGCCCGGCCGCGCCGAGATCGCGCTGCGCGGCCGCGTCGTCACCCGCGTGACGCCGCATAGCGACGCCGGCTACGAGTACGGGGTCAGTTTCGAGGAGCTCGACGCGCCCGCGCAGGACGCGCTCGCGCGCGAGATCGTCGAGATGCAGCGCCGCGCCGCGGCGGCCCGCGCCGAAGCGCGCGAAGCCGAAGCCGCTGCCGGCGGCGAGGGGAACCAGCGCCGGACGGCCGTGCGCACCGTCGCGATGTTTCCGGTCCGCTATCGCCCGACCAACCGCTCGGCCAACGTCGGCGAGGCGAGCGACGTCTCGGCCGGCGGCCTGCGGCTGCTGTGCGGCGACGCGCTGCCGGTCGGAAGCGAGATCGAGCTGCGCTTCACGCTGCCCAACGACGTGCTCAGCGTCTACCCCAAAGCCGAAGACCGCGTCGAGATCTCGCCCTTCGGCCAGCGCCGCGTGCACATTCCCGACAATCGCCGCCCGTTCGAGGAGATGACGGTGCGCGGTCGCGTGCTCGCGCGCCTGGAGCCCGCGCACGGCCGCGAATGCTACGGCGTCGGATTCACCGACATCGACGGCTACCAGCGCGAAGAGATCGCCCGCTTCGCCCACGCCGCCCAACTCGTCAAACTCCGCAACACCCGCTAGGCCGCGATCAGGGCGACGCCCACCAGAGCGAGGGCGACGCCGATGCGCTGCACGAACTGCAGGCGCTCTTTGAGGACGGCGCGTGCCAGAAAGACGGTGCTCGCCGGATAGAGCGAGGCCAGGACCGAGGCGATCGCGAGCTCGCCGGTTTGAGCGGCGACGACGTACATGGCGTTGGCGCTCATGTCGATCGCCCCCGTCAGGGCGAGCATCGCAAAAGTTTTGCCGCCGGTGCGCAGGCTCGTACGCGTGGCGGCGGCGAGCAGGAGCAGAAAGGCGACCGAGCCGATGCGAGCGGCGAGCAGCGTGCTCAACCCGGCGCTCGGGCGCGAGAGGCCGAGGACGATGAAAAAACCGCCGATCGCGACGCCGGCGAGGATTGCCTCTTTGAGACCGCTCGTGGCGATCTCGCGTTCGCCCGACTCTTCCTTCGAAAAGGATATGGTGACGACGGCGAGCATCGCGGCGGCGATGCCGGCCAGTTGAAACCACCGCAGCGGATCGCCGCGCAGGATGCCGACGCCGACGGGCAGCGCCGCCGCGACGACGGCGGTGACGGGGGAGACGACGCCCATCTTTCCGATCGAGAGCGCGTGGTACAGCAGCGATATCCCGATGCCGCCGCAGACGCCGCCGGCCAATCCCCAGCCCCAGTCGCCCGGCGCGGCGCGGCCCGGGAAGAACGGCAGCATCGCCAGGAGCACGATCAGTCCTACGCTCTGCGAAACGGCCGTCACGCAGAGCACGGCGGCGCGCTTGGCGGCCATGCCGCCGATGAAATCGGCGCTGCCGTAGAGCGCCGCCGACGAGAGGCCGAGCACGATCGCGATCATCGGTCGGCTTGGGTGGGATCCAACGCGTCCCGGATGCCGTCGCCGAGCAGGTTGAAGCCGAGCACCGTCAGGGTGATCGCGATGCCCGGAAAGATCAGCGCCCACGGAGACTGCATCCAGTAGTCGCGCGCGTCGTTGAGCATGGCCCCCCACTCCGGCGTCGGCGGCCGCGCGCCGAGCCCCAGGTACGAAAGCCCGGCCGCCTCGAGCGTCGCCGTCGCGATGCCGAGCGTCGCCTGCACCAAGAGCGGAGCGAGAATGTTCGGAAGGATGTGCCGCCAGATGATACGCCGGCGCGAGGCGCCGATCGCGCGCGCGGCCTCGATGTAGTCGAGCCCCTTGACCTGCAGCACCGAGGCGCGAGAGAGCCGCGCGTACTGCGGCACGTAGACGACCGCGATCGCGATCATGAGATGATCGATGCTCGGCCCGAGCACCGTCGCAATCGCAATTGCGAGGATGATCGACGGGAAGGCCAGCAGCACGTCGACCGCGCCCATGATGACGTTCTCGACGGCGCCCCCGAAGAAGCCGGCGGTCACGCCGAGAATGGTGCCGGCCGTTATCGCGATGCCGACCGCCAGCACCCCGATGCGGATCGAGATGCGCGCGCCGAAGACGATCCGCGAGAAGAGATCGCGCCCGAGCTTATCGGTGCCGAACCAATGCTGCGCGCTCGGCGCGAGCGACTGCTGCGCGAGGTTCTGGGCGAGCGGATCCGTGTGAGCGATCAGCGGCGCGAAGACGGCGCAGAGCACCAGTACCGAGACGACCGCCAAGCCCGCCATCGCACCGGGCGTCCGCACCAAGCGCCGCCAGACGTCGACGGCGTAGGTCCTCGAGGCGGGCGAGAGTTCCTCGGCCGCAGCGGCTAGGGTAACGTCCAAGGGGGCCCGGGGCTCCTAGACTTCCATGACCACCGGAATGACCACGGGCCGGCGTTTGGTGCGCGCGAAGATCGCCTTCGAGAGGCCGTTGCGGATGTGTTCCTTGACGGTGTTGACGTCGCGCATCCCTTCGACCGAGATATCCGCGACGCTCGCGAGCAGCTCCGCGCGCAGCTCGTCCAGCACGCCGTCGGCTTCGGGGAGATAGAAGACGCCCTTGGAGATCAGGTCGGGCCCGGCGATCACGCGCGCCTCTTCGCTGTCGATCGCTACGACGACCATCACGATGCCGTCGTTGGAGAGCGCCTTGCGGTCTCGCAGGACGGCTTCGCCGACGTCGCCGACGCCGGAGCCGTCGACGAAGACGTGGCCTCCGTACGTCTTGCCGATCTTGTCGCCGTACTCGCGCGTGAACTCCAGCACGTCGCCGTTTTCGAGCACGAAAACGTTCTCCGGCGCCACGCCGGTCTGCGTAGCGAGCCGCCCGTGCTGCGCGAGCATCCGGTACTCGCCGTGCACCGGGATGAAGAACTCCGGGCGCACGAGATTGAGCATGAGCAGCAGCTCCTCTTGCGAGGCGTGCCCCGAGACGTGCGAGCGCCCGTCGGTGCCGGCGATCACGGTAGCGCCGAGCTTGCAGAGGTTGTTGATCGTCTTGTAGACGCTCTTTTCGTTGCCGGGAATCGGCGTCGCGCTGATGACGATCGTGTCGCCCGGCACGATGCGGAACTTCTTGTGGTCGCGCACCGACATGCGCGCGAGGCCGCTCATCGGCTCGCCCTGCGACCCGGTGGTCATCACCACGATCTGCTCGGGCGGATAGCTCTCGACGTCCTCGATCTTGATCTGCGTGCCGGGCGGGATATTCAGGTGGCCGAGCTCGCTCGAGAAGTGGACCACGTTCTGCATGGAGCGCCCGAGGAAGGCGACCTTGCGGTTGAAGCGGACCGCGTGATCGACGGCCTGCTGGATGCGCGGGACGTTGGAGGCGAAGGACGCGACCACGATGCGCCCCTTGGCGCGCGAGAAGATCGCGGTGAACGCTTCGCCGACGATCCGCTCCGAGAGGGTGTGCCCGGGGCGCTCCGCGTTGGTCGAGTCGGAAAGCATGCACAGCACGCCCTCGTCCCCGATGCGCGCGATGCGCGCGAAGTCGGCCGGCTTGCCGTCGATCGGCGTCTGGTCGAACTTAAAGTCGCCGGTGTGGAAGATCGTACCGACCGGCGTGCGCAGCGCGAGCGAGCAGGCGCCCGAAACCGAGTGATTGATGTGCACGAACTCGGCTTCGATCGAACCGAAAGCGGCGCGATCGCCCGGTTTGACCGCCACGAACTCCACCTCGCCGAGGCGGTGCTCGCGGGACTTCGCCTTGATCAGCGCGATGCTCATCGCCGTCCCCACCACCGGCGTGTTCGGGAAGTCGCGCAGGAAGTAGGGGATCCCGCCGATGTGATCCTCGTGCCCGTGCGTGACGAGCACGGCGCGCAGCTTGTGCGCGCGCTCGCGCACGTAGGTGAAGTCGTTGATCACGACGTCGACGCCGAACATCTCGTCGTCGGGGAACATCAATCCGCAATCGACGACCACCAGGTCGTCGTTGGTCTCGATGACGGTCATGTTGCGGCCGATCTCGCCGCAGCCTCCCAGCGGTACGACGCGGGCAAACGGCTCGTCGGGCGGGGGGGGAACGATGAGGGTGTCGCTAGTCAATCTTGGTCTTGTCGTCCGTAGGGGCGGGAGTGAAAGGAGGCCCGTCGGAGGGACCTCTCATGCTCGGCCTTCTTCCTTTGGCTGCCGCCATCGCCTTCAGCACGCCCCGCCCCAAGGACGGCCCTCGCCCGCACCGCTCGCCGCGGCCGGCCGCAATCTCCCCAGCCCTTCCCGAGCACCTGCTCTCCAGCAAAGCCCTGCGCCGCATGCGGCTGGCGATCGAGCTGCGCCTCGCCGAGCTGCGGGACGAGCGCTTCAACTGCGTGCGCGCGGCGATCCTGGCGCGTCTCCCTCCGGAAATGCGCCCCGCCGGCGCCGCGCCGCGCTGCCTGGAGGCCAGCCCCTTTCCATAGTGAAACAATCGGGCGCGCTGCGGGCTAGTACGCTATCGAAGCGCGCTTCCGAAGGAAAGCGAGGACTCTTTCATGGCTCTGGACTCGACGCAAGCACCGAAGGCGAACGGCCTGAAAACCCTCATCGACGTCATCGTCGCGCCGAAGGAGGCCTTCGA
>DATJRF010000018.1:0-3388 GCA_035505015.1 Verrucomicrobiia bacterium
CCAACGAGGCGCTGCAATCCGGCATCGTGTACGGCTTTGCCGGCCAGACCGACGCGATCGTGGCGCGGATTCGCGCCGAGCTCGGCGTGCCGGCGAAGGTCGTGGCAACCGGCGGTCTGGCCGAGACGTTTGCGAAGCAGACGCCGGTCATCGACGCGGTCGAGCAGAACCTCAGCCTGTTCGGACTGCAAATCTTCGCGCGCGCGCCGGCATGAACGCGCGCGTCTTGACGATGCTCGTCGTCCTGACGCTGGTCGCCGGTTACGTCGACGCGGTTGCGTTCTTCGGCTTGGGCGTCTTCACCGCAAATATGACCGGCAACACGGTGCTGCTCGGCGGCGCGATTGCGGCCCGCTTCGTTCCGGCGCTGCCCGGCTCGATCGGCTTGCTGTTGCCGGCGCTGTCGGTGGCCGCGTTCGTCGGCGCCGCGGTGGCCGCAGCCGGGATCTTGCGCGGCGAGGCGGGCCGGCCGCCGTTGCGCAGCCGCGGGGTTTTGGTTGCGGTCGCGGTTCTGCTGGCGGTCGCGGCGGCCGTGCAGCTCGAAGCCTCCCGGATTTCGTTTGCCGGGCCGCTCGCGGTCGGACTGCTCTCGGCCGTGATGGGCTTACAGAGCGTGGTGGCGACGCGCGCCGGCGTTGCGGGCATCTCCACGACCTTCGTTACCGGGACGCTGGTGCGGGCGGTCATCGATTTTGCCGGCACGCCGGCGCCGCAGCCGTCGCTTCGAGCCGAGGGAAGGAGCAACGTCGCCGTATGGGCGTGCTACTTGGCGGGAGCCGTCGGCGGCTCGCTCGCGCTTTCCGATCTGCGCGCGCACGCGTTGTGGATTCCGGCCGCCGTGGTCGCCCTTTTGCTCCCCGTGCTATAGTAGGGGGCGCTATGGCTCCCGCCCCGTTGAAGATCGGACCGATCGAGGTTTGGCCGCCGGTCGTCTTGGCGCCCATGTCGGGCGTGACGAACCGCACCATGCGAGCGCTCTACAAGCCGTTCGGCTTGGGGCTGACGGTCACCGAGTTCGTGTCGGCCAATGCCTTGAAGTTCGGCAGCCGCCGCACAATGGAGATGATCGACCAGCACGGCGTCGAGAAGCCCGTTTCCACCCAGTTGTGGGGCGACGATCCGCAGCTCATGGCGCGCGCCGCCAAGATCGTGCGCGAGTGCGGCGCCGACATCGTGGATATCAATTTCGGCTGTCCCGCGCCCAAGGTCACCAAGACCAACGGCGGATCGGCCTGCCTGCGCGATCCGGATCGCTGCGAAGCGATCATGGCGGCGGTGGTGGAAGCGGTCGACTGCCCGGTTACCATGAAGATGCGCTTGGGCTGGACCGAAGACGCGCTGGTGTACGTCGACGTCGCGCGCCGCGCGCAGCGGGCCGGCGTGCAAGCCGTGACGCTGCACGCGCGCACCGCCAAGCAGTTTTACAAAGGAAGCGCCGATTGGGCGCACATCGCACGGCTCAAAGCGGCGATCGACATTCCGGTGATCGGCAACGGCGATCTCGACGATCCGTTCGAGGCCGTAGAGCGGATGCGCGAAACCGGCGTCGATGGAATCATGCTCGGCCGCGCGACCCTCGGCAATCCGTGGCTGATTTCGCAGGTTCGGGACCTGATGGAGGGACGAGAGCCCCAGCCGCTCCCCAACGCCGCCGACCGCTTGCGATTCTGCATCGTACACTACCGCACGATGGTCGACGAGCTGGGCGAGTCGCGGGCAGTGCCGCAGATGCGCAAACACGTCGCGCTGTATCTCAAAGGCATTCCGGGTGCGGCCGTACTGCGCGAGCGCATCATGCACCTCGATCGCGCCGTCGATGCCGTCGGCGTCATCGAGGAGACGATCGCCAACCTCGAAGCGTCGCGGTTGGTCGCCGCATAAGTGACGGCACGCAACCAAACCCGAGCTCGCAACGAGGGTTCGGGTCTCTACGGCGCGGCCTCGCCGCAAGCGCTCGCAGCCGAGGTCTTCGAAAATTACAAGAACTTCGTCAATCCGCCGCTGGCGCGCGTGATGAAGCTCTCGGGTTCGCCGGTCGAGGTGCGCGCGAGCGGCTGCACGATTTGGGATCAAAACGGCAAGCCGTATCTCGACTTCGCGGGCGGCTATGGCGTCTTCACGCTCGGACATTCACATCCGCGCGTCGTGGCGGCGGTGCGCGAGCAGCTCGAGCGCATGTCGCTCTCCGGCAAGACGATGTTCAACGTTTTGCTCGGGCGCGCGGCCAAACGGCTGGCGGAGCTCGCGCCGGGCGATTTGCAGATCTCGTTCTGGTGCAATAGCGGAACCGAAGCGATCGAAGGCGCGATCAAGCTGGCGCGCGCGGCCACCGGGCGTACCAAGATCGTCAGCACGATCGACGCGTTTCACGGCAAGACGATGGGCGCGCTGTCAGTCAGCGGACGCGCCGCCTTTCAAACGCCGTTCGAGCCGCTGCTCGAAGGTTTCGCGCACGTGCCGTACGGCACGGTCGAGGGATTAGACGAAGCGCTCGCCGACGCGGCGGCGTTCGTGGTCGAGCCGGTGCAGGGCGAAGGCGGCGTCAACGTGCCGCCGCACGGATACCTTCGCGCCGTCAGCGAGGCGTGCGCGCGCGCCGGCGCGCTGTTCGTGGCCGACGAGGTGCAGACCGGACTCGGACGCTGCGGTTATCGCTTCGCCTGCAATCGGGAAGGCGTCGTGCCCGACGTCATGACCGTCGCCAAGGGGCTCTCCGGCGGCGTGATGCCGGTCGGCGCGTTCGTCGCGCGCCCCGACGCGTGGAATCGCGCCTTCGGGAAAGCGCCGCTCTTGCACACCTCGACGTTCGGCGGCAACGAGCTGGCGTGCGCCGCCGCGCTCGAAGCCATGAACGTCATGGAAGATGAAGGCTTAGTGGAGAACGCGCGCCGGCGCGGCGCGCGGCTGCTCGAGGGAGCGCGCGCGATCGCCGCCGAGTACCCCGACGTGGTGCGCGAGGCGCGCGGTCTCGGCCTGTTGGTCGGCGTCGAGCTGGTGAACGAAGGCTACGGCGGCTGGGTGATTCCCGAGATGCTCAAGGCCGGCGTGACGGCGGCATGGACGCTCAACCTGCAGCGGGTCATTCGTTTGGAGCCGCCCTTGATCGTCACGGAAGCCGAAGTCGACCGCGCGCTCGGCGCGCTGCGCGGCGGCGTGGCGGCGGCGTACGAGAAGCTGGGCCGCCTCTAGCCGATGCCGTACGTCGAGACGTCGATTGCGATCGCCGCCCCGGCCCGCGTCGTCTACGAGCTCGCTAAAGAGCAAGAGCGCTTTCCGGAGTTCATGCCCGACGTCGAAACCGTCGTCGTGCTCGAACGGCGTCCGGATCGGGTGCTCTCCCGCTGGAAGACGCTGGTCGAGGAGGCGCCGATCGAGTGGACCGAGGAAG
>DATJRF010000019.1:0-22262 GCA_035505015.1 Verrucomicrobiia bacterium
CCGGCGGGAAACTCCCCGCCGTCACCTGGGTCGTTCCCGACGCGATCGACTCGGATCATCCCGGCGACGCGAGCGATACCGGGCCGTCGTGGGTCGCAAGCGTCGTCAACGCGATCGGCCAAGGGCCCGACTGGAAATCCACCGCCATCGTCGTCGTCTGGGACGATTGGGGCGGCTTCTACGACAGCGAACCTCCACCCCAGCTCGACTTCACCGGCTTGGGCATCCGCGTTCCGTGCATCGTCATCTCGCCCTACGCCAAGAAGCACTACGTCGACGATACGCAGTACGAGTTCGGCAGCATCCTCAAGTTCATCGAACAGACCTTCGGCCTGCCGCCGCTCGGCCCGACCGCGCTGGGTTACACCGACACGCGCGCGACCAGCATCACCAACGCCTTCGACTTCACGCAAGCCCCGCGCAGTTTCACGCCGATTCCGGCCCCCTACCCGCCCTCGTATTTCCTCCACCGGCCGCCCTCGCACAAGCCGCCCGACGATTACTAGAAGACCGCAGACGGCGTCTCTACCGGGTCGTGCTCGGGATTCTCTTGGCGATCGCCACGCCGGCTGCGCCGGCGACGATCAGATAGGCCGCGCCGGCGAGGCCTGCATACACGATCCACTCGCGCGTCGCACCGGGAACGGACCCCGGACCGATCGCCGCGGCAACGTACCATCCGGCCGTCGCTTCGACGAGCGCCGCAATCGCCACCGGCAGGACGCCGGTCCAGGCGTGCGCCTTTCGCCCAGCGAGCAACCCCATCAGGAAGAACAAGACGAACGCGAGGATCGCAAACGTGTCGTACGAGATCGAAAGCGCGCGCGCGATCCCGGCTGCGAGCGCATCGTACGCTACCGCCACCACCGAGAAGAGCAGCGCCAGGCGAAACATGAATCGCGCTACGACGGGCCGTTCATCAACGCCTGCGCAAACGATCCCGCGGCGGCGGCGGCGGCGGCGCCGTCGAGGCCCGCGTAGGCGTCGATCAGCGCGCTGCCGACGATCACGCCGTCGGCCGCGCCCGCGATCTCGCGCACGTGCTCGGACCGGCTGACCCCAAAACCGACCGCGAGCGGTTTGCCGGTCAACGCGCGCAGCGCGGCGAGCTGCGCTCGCACCGGGCCGAAGGCCGGCGCCGCACCCGCTCCGGTGACGCCGAGGCGCGAAACGACGTAGACGAAGCCGCTCGCTGCGGCGGCGATGCGTGCGGCACGCTCCGGCGGCGTCGAGGGCGCGACCAGCAGCGGCATCGCCACCCCAGCGGAGGCGAGCGCCGCGCGCAGCTCGCCCGTCTCCTCGAGCGCAACGTCGGGCACGATCGCGCCGGCCGCGCCCACCGCAGCGAGCTCGCGCGCGAAGCGCTCGATGCCGAACCGGTAGACCGGATTGAAATAGCTGAAGAGCACGATCGGAGCGCAGCCGCCGGCAGCCGCTTCGCGCACGAGCGCGAGCACGTCGGGGAGGGCGGTCCCGGCACCGAGCGCGCGCTGACCGGCCGCCGCGATCGTCGGACCGTCGGCTAACGGGTCGCCGTACGGGACGCCCAGTTCGATGAGATCGGCACCGGCATCGGTGAGCGCGCGCAGCACGAGCGCCGTCGTCTGCAAGCTCGGGTCGCCGGCCATGACGTAGGGGATCAGCGCGGCGCGACCGGCGCGTTTGGCTCGCTCGAAGACCGCCTCGATCACGCCAGTTGCCCGAGGTCCTTGTCGCCGCGCCCGCTCAGATTCACGAGGATTAGATCCTCGGCGCCGCGCTGCGCCGCGAGCCGCTTCGCGAAGGCGATCGCGTGGGCGCTCTCCAGCGCCGGGATGATGCCTTCGTCGCGTGCGAACTCGCCGAAGGCCTCGAGCGCCTCGCCGTCGGTGACGCTGACGTAGGTCGCGCGACCGCTCTCTTTGAGAAACGCGTGCTCCGGCCCGACGCCGGGATAATCGAGCCCGGCGCTGACCGAGTGCGTCTCGCGCACTTGGCCGGCCGGCGTCTGCAGCAGATACGAGCGCGAGCCGTGCAGCACGCCGACGCTGCCCGCGCCGAGCGAGGCCGCGGTGCGCGCGCTCTCCACGCCTTCTCCCGCCGCCTCGACGCCCCACAACCGAACCTCGGGGTCGCCGGTAAAGCCGGAAAAGATGCCGATCGCGTTGCTGCCGCCGCCGACGCACGCGACCACGTCGCTCGGAAGACGGCCGTAGCGCTCCAGGCATTGCGCGCGCGCCTCTTGCCCGATCACCTTCTGAAACTCGCGCACCATGTACGGATAGGGATGCGCCCCGACCACCGAGCCGATGACGTAGAAGGTATCCTCGACGCACGCCGCCCAGACGCGAAAAGCTTCGTTGGTTGCGTCCTTGAGCGTGCGCGTGCCGCCCTGCACGGCATGCACGCTCGCGCCGAGCAAGCGCATGATGAACACGTTGAGCGCCTGGCGGTCGACGTCGACCGCCCCCATGTAGACCTCCACCGGGAAGCCGAATCGCGCGCCCACCGTCGCGGTGGCGACGCCGTGCTGGCCCGCTCCGGTCTCGGCGATCAGCCGCTTCTTCCCCATCCGCCGCGCCAGCAGCGCCTGCCCGACGGTGTTGTTGATCTTGTGCGCGCCGGTGTGATTGGTGTCTTCGCGCTTGAGCACGAACGGCACGCTCGAGACCTCGCTCGCGTAGCGCTGCGCGCGATAGATCGGCGAGGGGCGGCCGACGAAATCGCGGAGGATCTCGGCGTACTCCCGCCAGAAGTGCGGATCGGCGAACGCTTCGTTCATCGCCGTTTCGAGCTCGTCGAGCGCGGCGATGAGCACCTCGGGCACGAAGCGCCCGCCGAACTCGCCGAAGTAGCCGCGCTCGTCAGGGCGCATCGGCCGCCCGTACCGCGCGCACGAAGGCGCGCATCTTCGCCGCGTCCTTGGCTCCGTCGCTTTCGACGCCCCCGCGCACGTCGACGCCGAAGGGCCGTACCGCGCGCACGCACGCGCCGGCGTTGCGCGGATTCAAGCCGCCGGCGACGACGATCTCACGCCGGCGCGCGAGGGCGGCGACGCGCTCCCATGCAAACGTCCGCCCCGTGCCGCCCGCCATACCCGCGACGTAGGCGTCGAAGAGCGGACGGGCGCCGTCGTACCTCGCGGCGCGCTCCTCGAGCGCGGCCTCCGAGTCCTCGCCTGAGACGTGAATCGCCTTGAGCCTCGCCCCGCCGTAGCGCGCCAAGGCCCCGGGTTCTTCGTTGCCGGAAAACTGCAGCCAAGCTTGCGGAAAGAGCGCGCGCACCGCATCGACCTCGTGCGGCTGCGGATCGACGAACACGGCGACCGCATCGAGATCCTGCGGTAAGCGGCGCGCGATCGCCTGCGCCTGGCTCCAGGCGATCCGGCGCGGCGAAGGCGCGAAAATCATGCCGATCGCGTCGGCGCCGGCCTCGATCGCCAGCTCGACGTCGTTCCAGCTGGTGCAGCCGCAGAACTTCACCCAGGTCAAGCCGGAACCGCGCCGCGCCGCAACGACTCGATCAGGCTCTTCGGATCGTCCGAGCGCATCAAGGCCTCGCCGATCAGGAAGCCGCGCGCCCCGGCGTCGCGCAACCGCACGATGTCGTCGGCCGAGCTCATGCCGCTTTCGCTGATCGCAAAGACGCCCGGCGGGACTTTCGGCAAGAGATACTGGCTCACGGCGAGATCGGTCACGAGCGTGCGCAGGTCGCGGTTGTTGATCCCGATGAAGGTCGCGCCGAGCGCGATCGCACGCTGCAGCTCGCTCTCGTCGTGCGCTTCGACCAGCACGTCGAGATCGTAGAGCCGTGCCTCCTCCATGCACGCCGCGACCCCCTCGTCGTCCATGCCGCTGAGGATCAACAGGAAGCAGTCGGCGCCGTACGCAGCGGATTGCGCGACGTGATAGCGCGTCCAGAGGAAGTCCTTGCGCAGCAGCGGGCGACTGGTAACGGCCCGCACCCGATCGAGAAAGTCGAGCTCGCCCAAAAAATGGTCGCGTTCGGTGAGCACCGAGATCGCGTCGGCGCCGGCCGCGTCGTAGAGCCGGGCGGTCGCGACGGGATCGAAGTTGCGCGCGATCAATCCGGCCGAGGGCGACGCTCGCTTGATCTCGGTGACGATCGCCGCGCCGCCGGCCCGCTGCAGCGCGCGCAGGAAGGGGCGGCGCTCGCCGGCGCGCGCCAGCGCGCGCTCGCGCACGGCGGCGTACGGCTCGCGCTCCTGCTCGGCTTCGAGCAGGGCCGCCTTGGCGGCGTAGATCTTCTGCAGGGTGTTAGCCATGGCTTAACTCCTTTGCGGCTTCAAACGTCTGCAGGGCGGATCCCTGCGCGAGCAGGGCCCGCGCCCGCTCCATCGCGCTTTCGAGGCTCGGCTCGGCACCGATCGCGTGTAGGACGACCGCCGCGTTGAGCGCCACGACCTCGCTGCGAGGCGAGCGTTCGCCGCCCAGAATCCCGAAGAAGGCTGCACGGCAGCCGTCGACCGAGGTCGCGACGATCTGGGCGAGCGGCGTTCGAACGTTCACGCGCTCGGGCTCCAGCGTCCAGAGGCGCCCGCCGCTTTCGTCGAAGGCGTAGATCTGCGTGGGGACGTCGCCGGCCACCTCGTCGAGCCCGTTTTGGGCGTGAACGACGGCGCCGGCGCGGACGCCCAGGGCCTGGAGCACCCGCCCCATCGGCTCGAGCAGCTCCGGCCGCGAAACACCCACGACTTGATGGGTGGCGCGGGCCGGGTTGGTGAGCGGGCCGAGCACGTTGAAGAGCGTGCGCACGCCGAGCTCGCGGCGGACCGGGGCGACGTTGCGCATCGCCGGATGGTAGCGCGGGGCGAAGAGGAAGGCGAAGTGCGTGCGCTCGAGCAGCCGCGCCGAGCGCTCCGGCGAGAGCTCGAGCGGAAAGCCGGCCGCTTCTAGGACGTCGGCGCTGCCGCACGCACTCGAGGCGGCGCGGTTGCCGTGCTTGGCGACCGGGATGCCCGCCGCGGCGACGACCAGCGCCGCCATCGTCGAGATGTTGATGGTATTGGCCGCGTCGCCGCCGGTGCCGACGACGTCGACCACCATCTCGAGCCCGTGCTCGACGGGCACGCTGCGTTCGCGCATCGCGCGCGCCGCCCCGGCAATCTCGGCGACCGACTCGCCCTTGCTCGCGATCGCGACCAGCAGCCCGGCGAGCTGCACGGGCGTGAGGCTCCCGTCCATCGCCGCGCCGATCAGCTCCGCCGACTCGGCCTCGCTCAGGTGATCGCCCGCGATCAGCCGGCGCAAAAGCAAGACCCCGGCGCGCGCTTGCGGGCCGGGGTCCGGACTACTTGACAAGTTCGAGCAGCGAGAGCTCGGCGGCGTCGCCTTGCCGCACGCGCGTTTTCGTAATTCGCGTGTAACCGCCGGTTCGGCCCTTGAGCGCCGGCGCGATTTGTTCGACGAGCTTCTTGACGACGGCCGGCTCCGTGATGAACTCGGCCAGTTGGCGGCGAGCGGCGAGGTCCTCGCCCATCGCCGTCGTGATCAAGCGCTCGACGACCTTACTGATCTCCTTGGCCTTGGTCGAGGTCGTCTCGATTTTCTCGTGCTTGAAGAACGAGGTCGCGAGATTGCGCAGCAGCGCCTTGCGATGGCCGTCGGTGCGGGAGAGGCGTTTGTACGCGATTTGGTGCGGCATGGTACGTGGACGCTACGACTGGCGCAGCGCGAGCCCCCTCTCTGATAGAACCTGCTTGATTTCGTCGAGCGACTTCTTGCCGAAGTTACGCATCTTCATGATCTCGTCCTCGGTCAAATCGAGAAGCTCCGAGACTTTCGAGATGCCGGCGCGCTTGAGGCAGTTGAACGAGCGCACCGAGAGATTGAGCGACTCAACCGGGATGTCCCACTCGTTGGGCGGCGCCTCCGGCAGCGGTTCCGTGCGGTTCGTGAACGAGACGAAGAGATCGAGCTGCTCTTGCATGATCGCCGCCGCGGTCGAAAGGGCTTCGTCGGGCGTGATGGAGCCGTTGGTCTCGATCTCGATCGTGAGCCGGTCGAAGTCCACGCTCTGGCCGACGCGCGTGTCGTCGACCGAGAAGTTCACCTTGCGCAGCGGCGAGAAGATCGAGTCCAGCGGGATCAGCCCGATCATGTGCTCGACGTTGCGCTGCTTGTCGGCCATCACGTAGCCGCGGCCCTTCTCAACGCCGATCTCCATCGAGAGGCGCGCGTCCTTGGCCGAGAGCGTAGCGATGCGATAGTTCGGGTCGAGGATCTCGACGTCGGCGTCCGGCGTGATATCCGCGGCGGTGACGTCGCGTGCGCCGTTCGCGCTCAGGGTCAGCACTTTCGGCTCGTCGGTATTGAGCTTCACGGGCAGGCCCTTGAGGTTAAGCATGAGGGCGATCGTGTCTTCGACCATCCCCGGGATCGTGGAGAACTCGTGCAGCACGCCGTCGATCTTCATGTAGGTGACGGCGGCGCCCGGAATCGAGCTGAGCAGGATGCGGCGCAGCGCGTTGCCCAGCGTGATCCCGAAGCCGCGCTCGAGCGGCTCGATCACGAACTTGGCGTAGTTTTCGCGGCGCTCGCGGACTTCGATGGTGGCGCCCGCGGGCGTTTCCAGCATGGTCATGATGTGGTGGTGGTTTCCTTTGTTGCCGCTTACGTTATCCGGTTCGATCCCATCGAGCCGATCGTACGCCTAGCGGCGGAGTGGGAGTTGATTAACGCGAGTAGAACTCGACGATGAGCTGCTCGTCGACGGGCGTGTCGATCTGCTCGCGCGACGGGATCTGCAGCACCTTTGCGGTCTTCTCTTGCTCGTTCCACTCGAGCCAATCCGGCGGACGCCGTCCCGACGCGAGCTCGAGGTTCGAAACGAAGACCGGCGATTTGAGGCTGCGCTCGCCGATCGAGATCACGTCGCCCGGCTTGACCGTGTACGACGGGATGTTGCAGAGGCGCCCGTTGACGCGGAAGTGGCGATGCGTCACCAGCTGGCGCGCTTGAGCGCGGCTGGTCGCCAGATTGAGGCGGTAGACGACGTTGTCGAGTCGGCGCTCCAAGAGCTGCAGGAACGTGCGGCCGGTCTGGCCGGGCACCCGCGCCGCTTCGTTGAAGTAGTTCTCGAACTGCGTCTCGTGCACGCCGTAGTAGCGGCGCATCTTCTGCTTCTCGCGCAGCTGGCGGCCGTACTCCGAGATCTTCGTGCGCTGCTTGCCGGCGGTCTTTTGACCCGGCGCGGTACCGCGGCGCTCGACCGCGCACTTGCGCGAGAGGCAGCGGTCGCCTTTGAGGAAGAGTTTGATCTTCTCGCCGGTCTTGCTGGCGGCGGTCTCTCGCCGGCAGAGGCGGCAGACGGGTCCGTTATAACGCGACATGTACTTCTTCTCTCTCTCGTCTTAAACGCGGCGGCGCTTGGGCGGGCGGCAGCCGTTGTGCGGAATGGGCGTAACGTCTTTGATCATCGTGATCTCGAGGCCGGCGGCTTGCAGCGAGCGGATCGCGGCCTCGCGCCCGGCGCCCGGGCCCTTGACCAGCACTTCGGTCGACTTCATGCCGTGCTCCATCGCCTTGCGTGCGGCGGCTTCGGCGGCCATCTGCGCTGCGAAGGGCGTGGATTTCTTCGAGCCTTTGAAGCCGAGATTGCCGGCCGAGGCCCACGAGATGACGTTTCCGTGCGGATCGCTGATCGAGACGATGGTGTTGTTGAAGGACGCGTGCACGTGCGTAACGCCCGTGGAAATGTTTTTGATCTCGCGCTTGCGGCGCGATTTCGTTTGCTTCTTGGCAGCCAAGAGTTCACTCCGATTCGACGCCCGTCCAGGCGACGGGCGCGGTTTATCCTTCCCCGAACGACGGGGTGTCGTCGCCTCGACCCGCGCGCGGTGGTTACACCGGGCCGGATCTTTCATCGAACGCTCGGCGAGGGCGTTCGTCGACCGCGCGGCGCCGGGCCCTTGCGGGCGAGAGAGAGTGGCGCCAAGGAGGTAGTCTACCGCAGCAGCGCCTCCGGGTCAAGTGAAAAAAGGGGCCCCTCTCACGAGGGGCCCCAGCTAGGAGATCGGATCGATCCCCCTTTGGCCTAGAACTTGACGCCCAGGCCGACGAAGGGACCGTTGTAGGAGCGGTTGACCGGAGCCCCGGCCTTGGCGCCCCAGGCATCGCCCATCCAGCCGGCTTCGATGAAGATCGGGCTGTTCCCGAACACGTAGTTGGCGCCGGCCTGGTACTTGAGGATGTTATAGCCCAGCCCCCACGAGGTCGAGTACGGCGGCGTGATCGCCGAGTTGGTGTACGTGCCGTGGAGGTTCGGGTAGTAGTAGATGCTGCCGAAGGCCGAGAGGTTGTGGTCGAGGTCGGGCAGCTTTTCGAGGCCGAATCCGAAGCCCTGGAGGTTCGGGTAGCCGTAGTTGTTCGACATGAACATGTAGCTCACGCCGAGGTAGACGCGCGGATTGAGAATCCGGCCGCCCAAGCGTACGTCCCAGTCCTGATCCGACGGCGGGTTGCTCGTGAGCACCGGCGTCGAGAACTGACCGCCGATTGCGGTCACGTAGCAGCCCGGCGAGTAGGTCGCCGTTGCCACGTCGGCATTACAGTTGTGCGGGTACTGGTACCGCTCGAAGGTGCCCTCGATCATCCAGGGGATGGAGAGCGCGTCGAACTCCATCGCGCCGCGAGCCGCGAACGAGTTGTTGCCGGTGTTGCCGGGGCTGAACTCGTTGTAGACTTTCGGCGAGATGATGTAGTCGCCGGCCAGGAAGATGTCCTTGTAGGCCGGCTTCGGCGTGGGAGTCGGCGTCGGTGCGACGGTCGGAACCGGCGTCGGCGCCATGGTCGGGGCGGGCGTCGGCGGCGGCGTCGGCGGGATATAGCGAACGACGACGACGTGCTGATCCGGAACCCACTGGACGTACGCGCCCATGCCTTCCGAGATCACGCGAACCGGGACCAGAATGTTGCCCTGATAGATCATCGGCGGAACGTCGAGCGGGCGCGACTCGCCGTTGATGATGACTTCCGGCTTGCCGACGGTCACTTGGACCTCGCTGCCGGGCTTGCTGATGGTTGCGGTCTTCGTTCCCGCATCGTACGAAACCGTCGCACCCATCTGCTCGAACATCGAGCGCAGGGGGATGAGGATCGTTCCGCCCTTCACGAGCGCGGCGAGCACGCGCCCTTGCTTGAGGACGTCGGGCTTGCTGTAGACGTGATGGTCGTTATAAAGGATCGGGATCTGTCCGCTCGGCGGAGCTCCGAAGTTGGCCGGCGGAGCTGCGCCATTGTCTTGCGCGACGGTACTGCTTGCCGTGTTTCCAGTAACCGGTGCGTTCGACGGAGCAGCCACCGCAGTGAGCCCGCAACAAGCCACGAGCATTGTTGCGAGGATTCCGGTGCTCACTCGTTTCACGATTTGCCTCCTGTAGGGTCGATTCGCGCCGTAGCCGGGCTTGCGCTAGGTTGTATAGCACGGCATACGGGCACATTTTCCGTTTTTCCCGCCGCCTGGCGGGTCAAACGCCACAACCAACATATACCACCCAGCGTTTCGCAGGCCGCTAGGACAAAAGCCTCACGAGGGGCTGCCTGTGCGTTTGCCGAGCCGAGCCTGGTTAAGAACCACGTCGTAAAGAGCGGGGCGGCGACCTGCGGGCCCACGACCGCCAGATTCCAAATACCCATGCTCGTCCCGGCTCCGCCCGGCGGCATGATGCGGCACGCGAGCGCCCAATCGGCGACCAGGAAGATGCCCCAGCCCAAGCCGGCGACGGCGCTGGCCGCCGCCGCAGCCGCGAGCGAGTGCGCGGCGACGAAGAGCAGCAACGCGAGGATCGTGGTGCCGCCGCCGATCGTGGCGACCAAACGCTTGTCGAAACGATCGCTCGGCTTGGCGGCGATGGCGGCGCCCGCAGCGCCGACGACGGTGAAGAGCAGGATCAACACGCCGGTCTGCCGCGTCGCCTGCGCCGTTCCGCTTGCGCCCAGGACGCCGCTCACGTAGAAGAACAGATAGCCGAGCAGCGTGTAAAACCCGAAAAAGATCAGCGCGCGCGAGATGAAGAGGTCGACGAAGGCGCGCGTTAGGTTCGGGCGCACCTCGGCCGCGGGCTCCCGCAGCGCGAGCGTTCGCACGTGCGCGACGGTCGCGGCGCACGTGCCGATCAGCAGCGCGTCGATCGAAGCGGCGAGCAGGCGAAAATCGGCGAGCGTGGCCGCGAGGACCGCACCGAGCGCATTGCCCACGCTCTGCATCCCCGCCATCCACGACGAGGCGACGCCGAGGCGCCGCGGTACGACGAAGTCGGGGAGGATCGCCTGATAGGGACCGATGCCGACGTTGAGCGCAGCCTGCAGCGCGACGTAAGCGACGGCGAGCGTGGTGAAATCGCGTGCGCCGTAGAAGGCCGCGACCGCAATCGCACCGCCGATTGCCGCGACGACGTAGAACTCCGTGCGCCGGCTGCCTCGGCGGCGCCGCCGATCGGAGAGGTAGCCGGCAACGACCTGCGTCACCCCCGCGACCGCCGCGGCAGTGCCCGCCAGCGGGCCGTACGCGATCAAAGCGTTCCCGGGCGCGAGCTCCGTGATACGCTCTTGCAGCGAAATTCCCAGCAGCGCGCCCCACACCGCTTGGATCCCGAGCATCCACAGCGAGAGCGCGAACGGCTTGGGTTCGGGGCCTCTTTGCGCCTCAGACACGATCGCAGGCGTACCGGTAATCGGCCAGGGTGTCGGCATCGAAGGCCAGCTCGGGCGCGCAGCCGCGCGCGCCGATCGCGCGAACGCCCAGGACGCGCTGCGCGTGCGATTCGAGGTGCGCGACGCCGAGCCGCCGGAACAGGAAGCGCACGAGCAGGCGCGGGCTCACGAGCCCGGCCATGCGCCACGGCGCCTTGCGCGCGTCGAAGAATTTCCGCGCGATCGCCTCGACGCGCCGGAGCGAACCGGCGGGCACGTAGAAGACGTCGCCGTTGACGACCCGCTCGCCGGCCAGCGTGATGCCGCAGGGAGGCGCGCCCGGAAAGCGCGCCGCGAACGCATCGTACGGTGCGAGCGGCATCGCGAGCGCATCGCGCGGCACGCGCGCGAGAAAATCTGCGATCGCCTCCGCGCCGACGTAGGGCATGTCGCTCGTCGCGTAGAGGAGCGGCTCGCCGTCCTCCGGCCACGCGTTCATCGCGCGCACGAGGTTCTCGGCGCCGCCGGCCGCTTCGTCGACGACCAGCTCGACCCGCCCGGCGCAGGCCTCGCGCACGCGTGCGCCGCCCACGACCGCGATCCGCGTCGCGCCGGCGCCGCGCAGCGCGCCGACGATTCGCTCCAGCATCGTTTCACCGCGCACGCGCGCGAGCGCTTTGATATCCGTTCCGGCGGCGCGGGCATACTCGCCCGCGATACGGCCGCCCGCGGTGACGACCGCTTTCACCCGGGCCCGCCTGCGAAGTCGAGCGGCGCTTGCTCCGGGTTCGAGCGCTTGGGGCGGGCCACCACTCCCGGCTCGCGCTCGCCGTACCGATCCTCGAGCAGCTCGGCCATCTCGAGCGCGTTCCGCGCCGCGTTGCCCTTCGCGTGATTGTTGAAAAAGACGTAGGTCTGCTGCGTCTGCTCCTCGATCTCCGCGATACGATCGGTCCACGGTTCGAGCTCGTCGAGCGAGTAGGCGTAATCGTAGCGCGTAACGTTGCTTCCGCGCCACCACGTGCGCGCGTTGCGCCCGTGAAAGCGGACGTATCCGATCGCGGCGGTCGCATCGGAGGACGGGTGGAGGAGCCCCTCGAGCCGCGGCATGTCGACGTTGGCATACCCGGCACCCAGCTCGCGCAGCAGCTCGATCGTCTCGGCCCGCTGCCACCCGGCGTTGCGGAACTCGACGACGACCGGAAGCCCTTCGAACGCGGCGACGACGCGGCGCAGGTAGGCCTCGTTCCGCGGCTCCGGCTTGAAGCCGTTGGGGAACTGCGCCAGCACGCAGGCGAGCTTGCCTTCGCGCACCATCGGCGCCAGGCTCTGCAGCAGCGCGGCGGCGTCGGCGTGGATTTTTCCCGATGCGATCTCGGCGGGATGCGTGACGGTTGACGGCGCCTTGAAGCTGAAGCGGAACTCGGGGCCGGTTCGGGCCGCCATCGATTCGACGGCTGCACGCGTGGGGACGCCGTAGTAGCTCGAGTCGATCTCGACCGCGCAAAACACGCTCGCATAGTAGGGCAGCATCTCGCGCGCCTTGATCTTGGCCGGATAGAACGCTGCGATCCAGTCCTTGTACGAAAACCCGCACGTACCGACGTAGATCATCGCTGCGGGAAAGCCATCGGGCCCGGCATGGTGCCGAGCCCGATTCGCGCTACTTCTTGGTCGCGGCCTTCTTCTTGCCGGCGACGGTGCGCTTGGGACCCTTGCGGGTACGCGCGTTGGTCTTGGTTCGCTGGCCCCGAACCGGGAGGCCGCGGCGGTGGCGCAAGCCCCGGTAGCAGCCGATGTCCATCAGCCGCTTGATGTTGCCCTGGACCTCGCGGCGCAGGTCGCCCTCGACGCGCAACTGCAGCTGATCGATCGCGTCGCGCAGCTTCTTCTCGTCGTCCTCGGTCACGTTCTTCACGCGCAAGTCCGGCGAGATGCCGGTACGCTCCAAGAGCTTCCTCGCGGTGGCCGGGCCGATGCCGTAGATGTAGGTGAGGGCGATCTCGATGCGCTTCTCGCGCGGCAGATCGATACCAGCGATACGAGCCATGCTTTATCCTTGTACCTGCTTGTGTTTGGAATTGACGTCGCAGATCACGCGCACTTTGCCGTGGCGGCGAATGATCTTACACTTTTCGCAAATCTTTTTGACGCTTGGACGAACCTTCATGATCTAGAGCCTTTCTCTCGCCGATACCGCACTTTTACGCAACGACTTCCTGGGCCGGGCGGTACCGGTCCACATCCGGGTGCTCCGCGTAGTCGCGCAGCGTGAGGATCTTGGGGCCGTCGTCCGTGACGGCGATCGTATGCTCGAAGTGCGCTGCGAGTTTACCATCTGCCGTGACGACTGTCCAGCCGTCCTGGAGGATCCGGACCTCCCGGCCCCCCTGGGTGATCATCGGCTCGACCGCCAGGACCAAGCCGGCCCGCAGCTTCATCCCCTCACCCCGAGTCCCGTAGTTGGGGACCTGCGGCTCCTCGTGCATCTCCCGGCCGACCCCGTGCCCCACCAGCTCGCGGACGACCCCGTAGCCGTGGCTTTCGGCGTGGGCTTGCACGGCCGCACCGATATCGCCGACGTGGTTGCCGACCTGCATCGCGGCGATCCCACCCATCAGGCACTCCTGCGTCACCTCGAGCAGGCGCCGCGCTTCCGGCGCGATCGTCCCGACCGCGATCGTCGCGGCGCTGTCGCTGACGTACCCCTCCAGCGTCGTCCCGATGTCGATCGAGAGCAGGTCGCCGTCGCGCAGCGTGCGCTTACCGGGAATCCCGTGCACGACCTCTTCGTTGACCGAGGCGCAGATCGAGCCGGTGAACCCGTGATAGCCTTTGAACGTCGGCACGCCTCCGCGCGAGCGAATGCCCTCTTCGGCCATCCGGTCGAGCTCCGCCGTCGTCATTCCCGGGCGTGCCGCCTTCATGAGATCGGTCAGCACGCGCGAGGTGATCTTCCCGCTGCGCCGCATGATCTCGATCTCTCGGGGGGTCTTCAGAGCGACCACGTCAGTGAGCGTGCTCCAGCTTGACCGCGTGCAGCAGCGCGTGCGTCACGTCGGCGACCGGCGCCAGCGCGTCGATCTCGACGAGAACGCCCTTCTTCTTATAGTATTCGACGAGCGGCTCGGTCTCGCGCTCGTAGACGTCGAGCCGGCGCGCGACCGTCTCCGGCTTGTCGTCCTCGCGCTGGATCAGCTGGCCGCCGTCCTGATCGTCGACGCCGGCATGCTTGGGCGGATTGGTGATGGCGTTGTACGTACGGCCGTTGCGCGGGTTCGTCCAACGGGCGCTCAAGCGTTCGATCAGCGTAGAACGGTCGGCTTCGAAGAGCACCACGCCGTCGAGCACCCAGCCCTTGCGCCCGAGCAGCCCGTCGAAGGCCTCGGCTTGCGCGACGTTGCGCGGAAAGCCGTCCATGATGAAGCCGGCCGGATACTTTTCCAGCTCGGTCTCGATCATCGAGAGGATCAGCGCGTCGGGAACCAGCTCCCCGCGCTGCATATATCCTTCGGCTTCCTTGCCAAGCGGCGTACCCAGCGCGCGGTTCTCGCGCAGGATGTCGCCGGTGGAGATCTGCTTGACGCCGAAACGCTCCTCGAGCGCGCGAGCCTGCGTGCCTTTGCCCGCGCCGGGTGGACCGAGGAAGATCAAGCGCATCGCCGGCTACCGTTTGATGAAGCCGCGGTAATCCCGCATCGCGAGGCGCGCCTCGATCTGCGTGATGGTATCGAGCGCAACGCCGACGACGATCAGCAGCGACGTCGAGCCGAGGTAGAAGGTGGTTACCGAGAGGCTGCGCTGCAGCGCGCCCGGGAGCACCGCCAGGATACCGAGGTAGATCGCCGCCGCCGTGGTGATGCGCATCAGGATCTTGTTGAGGTAGTCGACGGTGGGCTGGCCCGGGCGAATGCCCGGAATGAAGGCGCCGGTCTTCTTGAGGTTGTCTGCAACGTCGCGCGTGTTGAGGACGATCGAGCTGTAGAAGAACGTGAACACGACGACCAGCAGGAAGTAGACGACGTTGTAGAGCGGGCCGTTGGGCGCGAACCACACGTTGAGGCTCTCGGAAAGGGCCGCGGCGTTGGTGGGAATCTCGAACGGGCCGACGAGGTGCGCGAAGGTCGCGTTCGCGCCGTTGTGGGCGAACCACGAGAGCGCCTGTTGCGGCAGCAGCAGGATCGAAATCGCGAAGATGATCGAGATGACGCCGGCGTTGTTCAGGCGCAGCGGGATGTACGTCGAGCGGCCGGCAAACATCTTGCGCCCGACCACCCGGCGCGCCTGCTGGACCGGCACGCGACGCTGCCCTTGGTACAGGAAGATGATCGAAACGATGATGATCAGCGCCACGACGACGTAGAGGACGATGTTGAGGATCGACTCGCCGCCCTGCGAGGTGGAGGCGAACGTTTGCGAGACGTAGGTCGGGAAGCGCAGGACGATACCGATGAAGATGATCAGCGAGACGCCGTTGCCGATGCCTTTGTCGCTGATCTGCTCGCCCAGCCACATCAGGAACAGCGTCCCGGCGACCATCGCGATCACGACGTAGATCAGGAAGAACGTGCTCGAATCGTAGAAAACGCCGGACGCCCGCATGCTCACGGCCATGAACGTGGCCTGCATGGTCGCAAGCACGATCGTGAGCCAGCGCGTGTACTGGCTGATCTTCTTGCGGCCTTCCTCGCCGCCTTTCTTGGCCATCTCCTCGAGCTGCGGCATCACGACCGTCATCAGCTGCATGATGATCGACGCGTTGATGTACGGCGTGATCCCCATCGCGATGACCGAAAGCTTCTGGAGCGCGCCGCCCGAGAGGAAGCCGAGCAGGTTATAGAAGACGCCGCTCTGCAGCACTTGCGCCCAGCGCGCCTGGTTGACGTTGGGCAGCTGCACGTGGATCATGAAGACGAACCACGCGAAAGCGAAGAAGACGAACCCGACGCGCTTGCGGATCTCGGGAACCAGCAGTGCCGCCCGGAGATTGTTGAACACTAGGCGTTCTCTTCGATCGTCGCGCCGGCGGCGACCAGCGCCTCGCGGGCGCTCGCCGAGAAGACGACGTCGCGGAAGCGCAAGCCGGTGGGCAGCGTCTTTCCGCTCTTGTGCCCGCCCAGAACCTTCACGCCGTCGAGCGCGGCCTTGACCAGGCCCTTCTCCTTGAGCGATTCGGGCGTCACCTCGACGCTCGGATCCCACTGCGCGAAGCTATGCAGGTTGACGACCGCGTAGCGCGTGCCGAAGTGGCCGGTGTCGCGGCCCTTCTGCGAGTAGCCTCGCGCGTGCGGAAGACGGCGCGCCCAGGGCGTTTGGCCGCCTTCGAACGCCGGACCCTTGCCGCCGCCGGAACGCACGGTCTGACCCTTGCCGCCTTCGCCGCCGGTCTTGACCATACCCGAGCCGTGGCCGCGGCCGATGCGCTGTCGCTTGGGCCAGCTCCCTGCCGCCGGGCGCAGCGCGCCGAGCTCGAGCACGGCGCCGGTCGCGGTCGCGATCGCGGCTGCCGAGGAAGCCTTCGCGCTGGTCTTCGCGCTAGCCGCCTTCTTCGTCGTCGGTTTCTTCTCTGCCATGATCTGCTTTCTTACGCTGCGTAGATGTCTTTGACGGTCTTGCCGCGCATCGCGGCGACCGATTCGGCCGTACGAAGCGAGCGCAATCCCTCGATCGTCGCCATCACGACGTTGATCGGGTTGTTGCTCCCGAGCGACTTCGTGAGGATGTCGTGGATGCCGGCGAGCTCCAGCACGGCGCGCATCGAGCCGCCGGCGATGACGCCGGTGCCGGGAGCGGCCGGCTTGAGCAGGACGCTCGCCGAGCCGATCTTCAAGCGCACCTCGTGCGGAATCGTCTTCTCGACCATCGGGACCGTGACGAGGTTCTTCTTCGCCTGCTCGACGGCTTTACGAATCGCCTCGGGCACTTCGCCGGCCTTGCCGATTGCGAAGCCGACCTTCCCCTTGCGGTCGCCGACGACGACGAGCGCGCTGAAACTGAAGCGCTTGCCGCCCTTGACGACCTTGGCCACGCGGTTGACCCGCACGACGGTTTCTTCGAATCCGCTGTTGTCGCGATCGCGACCGCCACGATACTGCATTAGAAGTTCAGCCCCGCTTCCCGCGCCGCATCGGCCAATGCCTGGACGCGCCCGTGATATTGGTAACCGCCGCGGTCGAAGACCACGGCCGAGATTCCGGCCGCCTTCGCCTTGGCGGCGATCGCCGCACCGACCGCCTTGGCCGCGTCGACGTTGGTGTTCGAGGAGAGGCCGTCGGCGAGCGCCTTGTCCAGCGTCGACGCGGCCGCGATCGTATGCCCCTTGGCGTCGTCCACCAGGGTCGCGTAGATGTGGTGCAGCGTGCGGCGCACGAGCAGGCGCGGCCGGTCGGCCGTTCCCGCCAGCTTCTTGCGCAGCCGCACGTGGCGGGCGCGGCGCCCGTCGTCCCGTGAGCTTGCCATTACTTCTTGCCAGCCTTTCCGGCCTTACCGAGCTTCTTGCGAACCGTCTCGCCCTCGTAGCGAATGCCCTTGCCCTTGTACGGTTCGGGCGGCCGCAAGTCGCGGATCTCCGCCGCGACCTGGCCGACGCTCTGCTTATCCATCCCCTCGACGTGAATCTTGTTCGTGCCCTCGACCGAGAGCGCGATGCCGCTGGGCGGCTCGAAGACGACCGGATGCGAGAAACCCAGCGTGAGGTTGAGCTTTTCGCCGGCTTTGGCGGCGCGATAGCCGACGCCCTGGATCTCGAGGCTCTTGCGGAAGCCTTTGCTGACGCCTTCGATCATGTTTGCGATCAGCGTGCGCGTGAGCCCGTGCGCCGAACGGTGCGCCTTGGCGTCGCCCTTGCGCGACACCAGCACCTTGCCGTCTTCGAGCTTCACGTCGACCACGTCGGCGAGGATCTGCTGGCGCAGCTCGCCCTTGGGGCCCTTCACCAGCACTTCGTTCGAGCCGATCGTGACGTTGACGCCGCTCGGAACCGCCACCGGCAACTTTCCAATACGAGACATTCTAACTACCCCTTGATCTACCAGACGTAGGCGAGCACTTCGCCGCCGACGCCGACCTTTTTCGCGCGCTTGCCCGACATGATGCCCTGCGGCGTCGAGATGATGACCAGCCCGAGGCCGCCCAGGACGCGGGGAATCTCGGTTTTGCCCGTGTAGACGCGCAAGCCCGGGCGCGAGATCCGGCGCAGGCCGGTGATGACCTTTTCCTTCTCCGGGCCGTACTTCAGAGCGATCCGAATCGTGCCTTGCGGACCGTCGGTTAGGCGCTCGAAGTCTTCGATGAAGCCCTCGTCCTTGAGAATTTTCGCGATCGCCGCCTTGGTGCGCGACGCGGGAACGTCGACCGACTTGTGGTTGGCCGTGTTCGCGTTGCGAATGCGGGTCAGCATGTCGGCGATGGGATCGGTAACTGCAGCCATATCTCCCTCCCTACCACGAAGCCTTGGTGACGCCGGGAACGACGCCGCGGTGCGCGTTCTCGCGGAAGCAGATGCGGCACATGGCGAACTTACGCAGATAGCCGCGCGGGCGTCCGCAGGTCTTGCAGCGGTTGTGCGAGCGCACCGAAAACTTCGGTTTGCGCTGCGACTTGACGATCATGCTCGTCTTAGCCATGTCCTACCTAGTCCTCTTTCCCAAGGGAGACGGTGCGCAGGCCGGAGTTCGACGCGTTGCTCTCGCGCAGCGGGAGCCCCATCGCGACGAGAAACTCGCTCGCCTCTTCGTCCGTTTTCGCGGTGGTGACGATCGTAATGTCCATGCCGCGGGTTTTGTCGATCTTGTCGTAGTTGATCTCCGGGAAGACCAACTGCTCGCGCAAGCCCATGTTGTAGTTGCCCCGGCCGTCGAACGACTTCGACGGCAGCCCGCGGAAGTCGCGGATGCGCGGCAGCACGATATTGAAGAGCTTGTCGAGGAACATCCACATCCGCGCGCCGCGCAGCGTGACCTTCGCCCCGATGTTCATCCCTTCGCGCAGCTTGAACGCCGCGATCGACTTCTGGGCCTTGGTCACGATCGGCTTCTGGCCGGTGATCGCGACCAGCTCCGCCACCGCGGCGTCGAGCGCCTTGGCGTTGGCGATCGCCTCGCCGACGCTCATGTTGATGACGACCTTCTCCAAGCGCGGAATCTGGTTGACGTTCTCGTAACCGAACCGCTTCTGCAGATGGCCCCGGACCTGGCCCAAGTACTTTTCTTGCAAACGCTGTGCCACGACGCTACGCTCCCTTCGCCGACTCGCGGGCCGGCTCGCCGCACTTCACGCAGACGCGGTGCGGCACGCCGTCCTTGGTGCGGCCGCGGCGCAGGCGCGACGGCGCCTTGCACTTCTCGCACACGTACATGACGGCCGAGACCGGCAGCGGCGATTCCTTCTCGACGATGCCGCCGGTTTGCGTCGCGCCGCCCATGTTGCCGGACTGCGTGCCCTGCTTGGTATGGCGCTTGACGACGTTGATGCCCTCGATCACGAGCGCCGCGCCGTTGACCGACTTGACGGTCCCGCGCTTGCCCTTCTCCTTGCCGCGGCGCACCATCACGGTGTCGCCCTTGACGATACTCGGCTTGGCCATGCTAGAGCACCTCCGGCGCCAGCGAGGCGATCTTGAGGAAGCCGCGGTCGCGCAGCTCGCGCATGACCGGCCCGAACACGCGCGTGCCGCGCGGATCGAGGTTGTCCTTCTCGCCCTTGATGATGACGCAGGCGTTGTCGTCGCTGCGCACGACCGAGCCGTCGCTGCGGCGGATCGGGGCGCTGGTGCGCACGATCACGGCCTTGACGACTTGGCCCTTCTTGACGGCCGCGCCGGGAATAGCACTCTTGACGGTGCCCACGACGATGTCGCCGACGTGCGCGTACGCGTGGCGGCTGCCGCCCGAGATGTGAATCACGAGCAGCTCGCGAGCTCCGCTGTTGTCGGCCACCTTGAGCCGTGTCTCTTGCTGTATCATTGCTTACTTCGCTCTTTCGACGATTTCGACCAGCCGCCAGCGCTTCTCGCGCGACATCGGGCGGCATTCCATGATCCGGACGACGTCGCCGATGTTGGCCTCGTTGCGCTCGTCGTGCGCCTTGAAGCGCGTCGACTTGCGGATGATCTTGCCGTAGACCGGGTGCGGAACGCGCGTCTCGGCGACCACGACGATCGTCTTGTCCATCTTGTTCGACGCAACGCGTCCTTGCTTGACGCGGCGCGCCGACGTCCTATGCTGCTCCATTCTGCTCCTCGGCCATGCGCTTCTCGGAAATGACGGTCTGAATCTGGGCGTAGGTCCGGCGCATCTCGCGGATCTTGCTGAAATCCGTGAGGTGCCCGGTGCGCAGCGCGAACCGCAGGTTGAACAGCTCCGACTTCGCGTCGCGCGCCTTCTGCTGCAGCTCGGGCACCGTCAGCGCGCGCAGCTCCTTGAAATCGTTCTTCTTCACCTTAGGCCTCCTCGCGCGCGACGATCTTGGTGCCGATCGGCAGCTTGGCGGCGGCCAGGCGCAGCGCTTCGCGCGCGACGCTGGGCTCGACGCCGGAGAGCTCGAAGAGCACCCGGCCCGGGCGCACCACCGCGACCCAGAACTCCGGGTTGCCCTTGCCGGAGCCCATGCGGACTTCGGCCGGCTTCTTCGTCACGGGCTTGTCGGGGAACACCTTGATCCAGACCTTGCCGCCGCGCTTGATGTGGCGCGTCATGGCGATACGCGCCGCCTCGATCTGGCGGTTGGTCATCCAGCACGGCTCCATCGCCTGCAGGCCGTAGTCGCCGAAGGTCAGCGTGCTGCCGCGCAGCGCGCGCCCGGTCATGCGGCCGCGTTGAACTTTGCGCCACTTGACGCGTTTGGGTGTCAGCATTTACTCAACAACCTCCCCCTCCGGGAAAACCACCGGCGCGGCGGCTTCCGGAGCGGCTTCCGCCACGACCGGACCGTCGGGCGTCGCAAACGTCTCGATCGACGGCGTCGCCGTGTCGGCGGCCTGATCGAGCGCGACCGCCTCGCTCTCGAGCGCCGGCGCGGCGACGATCGGCTCTTCGCCGGGCTCTGCGGCCGGCGCGCCGCTCGGACGAGCCGGAGCCGGACCGCGGCTGCGGTTGCGCCCGCCGCGCTCGCGGCGCTCGCGGAATCCGCCGCGCTCGGCACGCTCGCCGCGTCCCTCGCCGCGCTGATCCGGCAGCACCTCGCCGCGGTAGATCCACACCTTGACGCCGATGCGGCCGAAGGTGGTGAATGCCTCGACGTGGGCGTAATCGATATCGGCGCGCAGCGTGTGCAGCGGAACCTTGCCGTCCTTGTTGCGCTCGGTGCGCGCGATCTCGGCGCCGCCGAGGCGGCCGGAGACCTGCACCTTGACGCCGAGCGCGCCGGCCTTCATCGTGCGCATGATCGCCTGCTTCATGGCGCGGCGGAACGCGATGCGCTTCTCGAGCTGATCGACGATGTTCTGGGCGACCAGACGGGCGTCGATCTCCGGATGCTTGATCTCCATCACGTTGACCGCGATGGTTTTGCCGGTGAGTTTCTCGAGGTTCTTGCGGATGTCTTCGATGCCGACGCCGCGCTTGCCGATGATGATGCCGGGCTTGGCGGTGTTCACGATGACGCGCGCCTGGTTGGCGCGCCGCTCGATCTCGATTTTCGAGATCGCGGCCGAGCGCATCCACTTATTGAAGAAGTTGCGGATCGCGACGTCTTCGTGGAGCCAGTCGATGTAGTGCTTTTTCTCGAACCAGCGGCTGTCCCACGTGCGCGTGATGCCCAAGCGAAGGCCGACCGGATGGATTTTTTGACCCATGAGTTACTTCCCTTACGACGCGGCGGCCGCCGCTTTGGCAGTGCGCTTACGCGCGGTGCTCTTCTTAACGCCCGAGGCGGCCGCGCCCGGCGTGCGGCGCGCGGTCCGCGCGGTCTGCACCGCGGCTCCGGCGCGCTTGCGGCGGGACTTGGCCGGCGGCTGCTCGCTCACGACGACCGTCACGTGCGAGAGGCGCTTGCGCTTGAAGTACGCGCGGCCTTGCGCGCGCGGATCGAGACGCTTGGTGAAACGGCCGCCCGGGCCGCCGTCGACGGTGATCCGCGCGATGTAGAGCTCGTCGGTATTCATGTCGTGATTGTTGCCGGCGTTTGCGACCGCGCTGCGCACGAGCTTCTCGAGCGGCTCGGCGGCGAAAACTCCGGCGAACTTGAGCAACGTCAAAGCCTCGCGCACGCTCTTGCCGCGAATCGCGTCGGCGACGCGGCGGAGCTTGCGCGGAGCCATGCGCACGAAGCGCAGGTGCGCGACGGCGTGCTGCTGCGCCGTTTCGGTCTGCTCGGCCATTACTTCACTCCCGCCTTATCGCCGCCGTGCCCCTTGAAGTGGCGCGTCGGCGCGAACTCGCCGAGCTTGTGCCCGACCATGTTCTCGGTGACGTAGACCGGCACGTGCGCCTTGCCGTTGTGCACGCCGATCGTATGACCGACCATCGACGGAACGATCGTCGAGGCGCGCGACCACGTCTTGATGACCCGCTTCTCGCGGCTCGCGTTCATGCGCTCGACCTTCTCCATGAGATGCTCGGCGACGAACGGCCCTTTTTTCAGACTGCGGCCCATGTTACTTGCTCTTCCGTTTGCGGACGATCATCTTGGTGG
>DATJRF010000020.1:0-5197 GCA_035505015.1 Verrucomicrobiia bacterium
CGCGACCGGTGCGGCGCTGATGCCGTACTCGAAGATCAGTGCGAAGCCGATGATCCAGGCGAAGAGTTTGCCGAGCGTCGCGTAAGCGTAGGTGTAGGCGCTTCCGGCGATCGGCACCATCGCGCCGAGCTCCGCATAGCAGAGCGCGGCGAAGAACGAAGTCAGGCCCGCCATCAGATACGAGACGATGACGGCGGGACCGGCGCCTTTGACGCCGGTCCCGATGGTGGTGAAGATGCCGCCGCCGATCATCGTGCCCAGACCGATCGCGACGAGGTCCTTGGCACCGAGCGCCCGGCGCAAGATCCTGCGCGCTCCCAGTTCGCGAAGCTTGTCGACGTTGGTGGTTGCGAAGAGGCGGCTGGCAAAGGACATTCGGGGCCGATTCGCAGCGTAGGGGGCCCCGTCCCCCCGGTGGGGGAAATCGCCGCCGCGGAGGATTCGACGATGGAGAGCGATGCGTTCACGCGACTCGGGCGGCGCGAGTTGTATCGGAATCCGTGGCTCGCCGTCGAGGCACACGAGATCGTTCACCCCAACGGCGTTCCCGGCGAGCACGTGCTGATCGTCACCCATCGCGCGTCGGCGGTCGTGGTGGAGGACGGCGACGCGCTGCTCTTCACGCGGCAGCCGCGCTTCGGCGCGCGCGCCAGCGTCGTGGAGATCGTCAAAGGAGGATGCGAGCCGGGCGAATCGGGGCTGGATTGTGCGAAGCGCGAGCTGCGCGAAGAGCTCGGCCTGCGAGCGCGGCGCTGGACGCCGCTCGGCGTGCTCTATGAAATTCCGTCGATCATGAGCGATCCGCTCGAGATCTTTCTCGCCGGCGAGATCGAGATTGCGCACGGCGAACCCGAGGCGCAAGAGTGCATCGAAACGGTTCGCCTACCGGCCCGGGAGGCGCTCGACGCCGCCGCGCGCGGCGGCATCGACGACGCGGTCACCGTCGCCGCGCTCTTGCGCTACCGGTATCTTCTCGAAAACCGCTAGCGGCTAGGGTTACGCCGGAGGTTTGGCGTCCGCGTTCCAGAGGTGCTCCGGTTCGCCGAGCTCGGCGTTGATCCAGCGGGCCCAGACGAAGAGGGCGTCCGAGAGCCGATTGAGGTACCGGGCGGTCTGCGGGCCGACGCCGTCGTCGCTCTCGCGCAGCGCGATGAGCTCGCGCTCGGCGCGGCGGCAGATCGTTCGAGCAAGATGCAGGGCGGCACCGGCCGTCGAGCCGCCGGGAAGGATGAAGTTTGCCAGCGGCTCCAGATCGCGCTGCGCGACGTCGATCGCCCGCTCGAGCGCCGTTGCGTCGGCGGCCGAAACGAGCGGCATGCCTTCCCACCGGTCCTTCGGGAGGGTCGCGAGGTCGCTGCCCAGATTGAAGAGCGCGTCCTGCGTCCAGGCGAGCCACGCGTCGAGGCTGCGCGCCCGCTCGCGCTGCGCGAGCAGCGGCCGCAGCGCCGCTCGCACCATGCCGATCGCGCTGGAGAGTTCGTCGACGGTTCCGAAGACGGCGATGCGTGCGGTGGTCTTTTTGACCCGCTGTCCGCCGACCAAACCGGTGGTCCCGTCGTCGCCGGTTCGCGTGTAGATGCGGGTGAGTTTCGGCATGCCGCCGGATTCGCCGCCGCCCTCGCTTTACCCATAGCGGGAACCGCGTCGCCGCTGGAAAAGATAGGTCCTGGGCATGCCGGCGGGCGCCGCCTTTCGCGGGCGGACGATGCGTGGACGGGCTCGTGCGATCCTGGGGTCCATAAGGAGTACGCGAGTGTACAAAATTGCGACCAACGTCAAGCTCGTCGCCGCCGCCGCGTTGCTGGTGGTAACGGCCTGTCACGGGGGACCCTCCAGCGCCGGATTCACCCCGACGGCCGCCTCGGCGGGCATGATGGGGTTCGGTGGCGCGGCTGCGCCCAAGCTCAAGCTCTCCGCGTCCAGCGTGACGTTCGACGCAACCGGTCCGGCAGCGGCGAAAACGATCACCGCGACCGAGACGGGTTACACGGGCAAGTTCACGCAGAAGAATACCTGCAAGGGGATCGTGACGATCTCGCCGGCGACCGGCAAGGGCCCCAAAGCGATCTTTACGATGAAGCCGGAAAAAGCGGGAAGCTGTAAGATCACGGTGAGCGACAGCGCCAAGCATAGCGCGTCGGCCGCGCTGAAGGTCAAGCCGGTGAACCCCACCGTGAAGCCGACCTCGCTGAGCTTCGATACCACCGGCACGAGCGCGCTGCAGAGCCTGACGATCTCGCAGTCGAAGTTCAAAGGGACCTTCACGACGACGAGCACGTGCAGCGGCATCGCGACGCTCTCGCCGACCAAGGTCAAGGGCCCGAGCGGAAAGAGCAAAGTGACGCCGACCAACGCCGGGAAGTGCGACATCACCGTGAGCAACGGCGCCGGCGGCAGCACGAAGGTCCCGGTGACCGTCACGACCTCGGGCATCGTCATCCAGTAGACGCGTCCCCTCGCCGCCTGGTCGAGGAGGCCGGCGACGCTAGGCACGCGAAGCGTGGCCGGTCATGTCCGAAGCCCTGCCTCTGGTCGTCAAGGAGATTCCTCCCAAGGCGGCCGATCTCTCCGCGTGGTATACCGCCGTCTGCGTCAAGGCGCAGCTCGTTTCGTATTCGCCGGTGCGGGGCTGCGTCGTCTTGCGTCCGTACGGCTTCGGCCTGTGGGAGAATCTCCAGCGCGAGCTCGATGCGCGTTTCAAGGCCACCGGCCACGAGAACGCCTATTTCCCTTTGCTGATCCCCGAGAGTCTGCTCGTGAAGGAAGCGGAGCACGTCGAGGGATTCGCGCCCGAAGTCGCATGGGTGACGCAGGGCGGGCAGGAGCAGCTCACCGAGCGGCTCGCCATTCGCCCGACCTCGGAAGTGATCATCGGCGTGATGTACGCACAGTGGATCGAATCGTACCGGGACCTGCCGATCCTCATCAACCAGTGGGCGAACGTGCTGCGCTGGGAGAAGGCGACGCGGCCGTTTCTGCGCACGATGGAGTTCCTGTGGCAGGAAGGGCACACGGCGCACGCGAGCGCGCAGGAAGCGCGCGAGGAGACCCTGCGCATGCTCGACGTCTACCGCGACTTCGCGGAGAACGTCGCCGCCGTGCCGGTCTACGCCGGCGCCAAGAGCGCGAGCGAGCGCTTCCCCGGAGCGGTCGAGACCTTCTCGATCGAGGCGCTGATGCCCGACGGTAAGGCGCTGCAATCCGCGACGTCGCACGATCTGGGGCAAAACTTCTCGCGCGCCTACGATATCACGTTCACCGACGCGGATCAAAAGATCAAGCACGCCTACACCACCTCGTGGGGGATGTCGTGGCGCATGCTCGGAGCGATGATCATGGTCCACGGTGACGACCGCGGCCTGCGCGTCCCGCCGAAGATGGCTCCGATCGAAGCGGTCTTCGTGCCGATCGTTCGTTCGAACGACACGCGTGCCGTCGACGTCTGCCGCGAGCAGGCCAGGCTGCTGGGGGAGGCCGGCTTTCGCGTGCGCGTCGACGAACGCGACGAGCAGCCGGGCTGGAAGTACGCCGAGTGGGACGTCCGCGGCGTGCCGGTACGCATCGAGATCGGCCCCCGCGACGTCGACGAAAACCGCGCCGTCTTGGTGCGCCGAGACCGCGACAAGGGCGACGCCGATCACAAGAAGAGCATTACGATCGAGACGCTGGCGCACGCGCTGCCCGCCTTGCTCGCGGAGATTCAGGAATCGCTTTTCGAGCAGGCGAAGGCGTTCTTGGCTTCGCACACGCTGCGCGTCGCCGCCGCGGCGGAGTTCTTCGAGAAGTGCCGGGAGCGGGCGGGGATGATCGACGTCGCTTGGTGCGGCCGCGCCGAATGCGAAGCGCACGTCAAGGCGCAGACCGGGGCGACCACGCGCAACACGCGCGAGCGCGAATCCGGCGACGAACGTTGTGTCCCTTGCGGCGAACCCGCGAAAGTGAGAGCGTACTTTGCGCAATCGTATTAGCACCCTGGGCCTGCTGCTGGCGCTTTTGGCGAGCGCGGCGCCGGCGGGGGCCGAGATGCCGACGGTGGCGTCGCTCGACGCGCAGGCGCGCGCCTCGGGGAACCTTCACGATCTCGCCGTGCACGTCGGCGACCGCATCTTTGCAACCAAGTGGCCGGCGCAGGTCTCTCAGGTCTCGGCCAACGGCGAGGGCTCGCACGTGGTCCTGGGCGTGCGCATGTGGGGCGTGAAGTTCCACCACCCGCTCACGCGCCCGCAGTTCGTCGCCGAGGTCGTAGCCTTGATCGAGCAAGCGTTCGCGGCCGCGCCTTCGGCCGAAGAGGTCGATCTGTGGACGAGCGTGCCGATCTCGGTGGGCAAGGGCGTGATCGTGAGCGGCGATCTGGCCAAGCCGACGTCGCGAGTCGTCTACAGCATCACGGTGCGGCGCGCAGAGCCGGCGGCGGCGATGGCGCGGCGCGCGGCCGGCAACGACGGCGTCTTTTGGGACGAGGATTGGGCGCGGCTTGCTCTATAATGTGAGGGCGTAAATGTACCGAAGGACGACGCTGCCCAGCGGGCTTCGCGTAGTGACCGAGACGATGCCGGCGGTGCGCTCGGCTTCGATCGGCATATGGGCCGACGTCGGATCCGCCATCGAGGAGCCGGGACGCCGCGGGATCTCGCATCTGGTGGAGCACATGCTCTTCAAAGGGACCCCGCAGCGCAGCGCGAGGGCGATTGCCGAGACGATGGACGGCGTCGGCGGAAACCTCAACGCCTTCACCGACAAAGAGACGACCTGCTACTACGCCAAGGTGATCGACCGGCACGTGCCGCTCGCGATGGACGTGCTCTCGGATATGTTCCTGCACTCCTCGTTCGATCCGCACGAGCTGGCAAAAGAGCAGAAGGTGATCCTCGAAGAGATTAAGATGTACGATGACTCGCCCGACGAGTTGATCCACGATCTCTTCCTGCAGACGATGTGGCGCGGCTCCAATCTGGGCGATCCGACGATCGGCTTCGCGCAAACCGTTTGCGCGGCGACGCCGGATGCGCTGCGCGAGCACATGGCGCGGCACTACGCGGCCAACTCGGTCGTGGTGACCGCCGCCGGCAACGTCGATCACGACCACTTCACCGAGCTCGTCGCGCAGCGGTTCGCGCAGTTCTCGGGAACGTGCGAACTGCCGCTGCCGGAAGCTCCGGCGGCGACGCCGTCGACCTGCGTGCGGCACAAGGAGAGC
>DATJRF010000021.1:0-8886 GCA_035505015.1 Verrucomicrobiia bacterium
CTGCCGGGCTCGCCGCGCCGTTGGCCTGCTGCGCGTTCGAGCACGCGGCCAGCACGAGGGCGGCCGCAAGAGTGAGTATCCACGGTTTGGTGCGCATAGCACGCCTAGGCTATGGTAGGGGCCGTCGGAATCCTGCCGGCTCGGGTATACTACGGTCATGAGAAAAGACGGACTCCCCTACCCAGACGACGAGACCGAGGACGTCGCCCCCGACGTCGCCGGCGAACGCGAACGGCCGCTCTCGCCGGCCGACGCCGTCCACCGCGAGCAGGAGAAATACGGCGACACGACCGCCGACGAAAACCGCGACGATCAATGGGACGCCCACCACGGCACGCCCGACGACATCGTATAACCTGTGAATAAACGCACTTTCTTGTGGAGAGCTTGTGGAGCGGCGCGCGAAGCGCTTGCATGCGGCATTTGCGATTTGCTACCATGCAATCACTTCGAGTAACGACGAAGCGCGGAACGTAAAAAACCGCGACCCGAAACGTTGACGAGTTGCGCGCTCAGCGCCACTCCGAGTAGGCGGTCGAACCGAACGGAGCTCGCGTCAGTGGGGGATCGGCAACGGTCCCAAACAGGCGGAATCCCTCGGAGATACAGCAAAGCCCGTCGCCTCACGGCCGCGGGCTTTGTTCTTTCCAACGCGAAGCGATGCGGCATGCGCCAAACAAAGACGGCGAGCTCGAGCGGAACGTGGCTTCTCGCATCGACGATTCTGGGCTCGAGCATGGTCTTCATCGACAGCACCGTCGTCTCGATCGCGTTGCCCGTGCTGCAGCGCGATCTCGGCGCGACCGCGCTCGACGCGCTCTGGGTCGTCGAAGCCTACACCTTGATGCTCGGCGCGCTGATGCTCTTGGGCGGCGCGCTCGGGGATCGCTACGGCCGCAAGCGGATCTTCGTGCTCGGCACGGCGATCTTTGCGACCGGCTCGGCGCTCTGCGGCCTGGCACCCTCGATTCATTTCTTGATCCTCGCGCGCGTGCTGCAAGGCGCCGGCGGCATGCTGATGGCGCCGGCGAGCCTAGCGCTGATCGGTGCGTTTTTCGAAGGCCCCGCCCGCGGAAAGGCGATCGGAACGTGGTCGGCGCTCACCGCGGTGACGACCGCGGTGGGGCCGGTGCTCGGCGGAACCGTCATCGATCATTTCGGCTGGCGCTGGGTCTTCTTTTTCAACCTGCCGATCGCGATCGCCGTAATTGCGCTAGCACTGCGGCACATCCCCGAGAGCCGCGACGAAGGCGAGCGCGGCGCGCTCGATTGGCTCGGTTCGGCAATGGTAACGCTCGGCTTGGGCGGCGTCGTTTACGCGTTCGTGCAAAGCGGCGCGAGCGGATGGGACGGGCGCACGATCGGCGCGCTCATCGGCGGCGTGGTGCTGCTGCTCGGCTTCCTGCGCACCGAGGCGCGCGTCGCGGCGCCGGTCATGCCGCTTGGCATCTTCGCCAATCGCGCCTTCTCCGGCATCAACGCGATGACGTTTCTGCTCTACGGCGCGCTCGGAGCGACGTTCTACTTCGTGCCGTTCATCATGATCTTGGTCGACGGCTACTCCGCGACGATCGCCGGCCTCGCGATGCTGCCGTTCGTCGCGCTCATCGTGACGCTTTCGCGCTTTTCCGGCGGCTTCGCGTATCGCATCGGGCCGCGCGCGATGCTCGTTGCCGGCACGGCGACGACGGCCTGCGGCTTCGCGCTGTACGGTTTGCTGCCGGATCTGCACTACTGGAGCGGCATCTTTCCGGCCTCGATCGTGACCGGGATCGGGATGGGGCTCACCGTCGCACCGCTCACGGCGACGATGATCGAATCGGTGCCGCAGCATCACGTGGGGCTGGCTTCCGGCATCAATAACGCGGTCTCGCGAGTAGCGGGACTGCTCGCCATCGCCGTCTTCGGGGCGCTGCTCGCCTCCGTTTTCAACCAGCGCCTCGAGCGGCGGATAGACGAAGCCGCGCTCCCGCCGGCCAACCGCGCCGCGATCGAGCGCGGGCGCGCGGCGATGGCGGCGACGCCGGTGAAGGCGCCCCGGGACCGGGCGGTGGTGCTGGGGGCGTACGAAGACGGGTTCCGGGTGGTGGCCGTCGGCTGCGCGCTGCTCGCCGCGGCGTCGACGGCGGTCGCGGCGGCGACGCTCTCGCGCGGCGCCGCAAGGCCGGGCTAGGAGGAGCGGCGGGCCTCGCCGGCGCGGTAGCGGTAGACGATCCGCGCCTTGGTCAGGTCGTAGGGCGACATCTCGAGCTCGACGCGGTCGCCGAGCAGGATCTTGATGCGATGGCGGCGCAGACGGCCGGCGATGTGGGCGAGCACGGTGTGGCCGTTCTCGAGCTCGACCGCGAAGGTCGTGCTCGGAAAGACCTGCTTGATCGTCCCGTAGAGCTCCAGGGGAGCCTCTTTGGGGGCCTCATCGGTGCCCCGTTCGCGTGGGGGGCGCGCCGGTGGCCTGCGTTTCGCCATACTCTGCTTCTTCGTTCCTTTCGCTGACACGACAGTTTCGCACGCCCTGGGGGGCGGCGTCAAATGGGTCATCCGAAAGGACGAACCTTTGCCTGAACCCTTTTCCCCCAGGCCCGGGTGTAGTAAGGTGGAGGAAGGTTTCGAAGCCCGCATGGTTCGCGTTCCGAGTTCTTGCGAGTCGAATCCGATGCAACCCAACCCCAGAACCCGAGGAGACTCGTTAGAATGTACCAAGACGAAACGCTGACCTGTATGGACTGCGGCCGCACGTTTGCCTTTACGGCAGGCGAGCAAGAGTTTTTTGCGCAGAAGGGCTTCACCAACAAGCCCAACCGCTGCGTCGACTGCCGGGCCGCCCGCAAGGCCGGCCGTTCGCAGGGCGGCGGCGGCGGCGCCGGCGGCGGACGCCGCGAGCTGTTCAAAGCGACCTGCAGCCAGTGCGGCGGAGTGGCCGAAGTGCCGTTCCAACCGCGCGGCGACAAGCCGGTCTACTGCCGCGACTGCTTCGCATCGCGCCCCAGCTACCGCTAGTTCCCCAGGAGAAACGCGCACGAGGAGCGGCTACGCCGCTCCTCGTTTGCTTTCACCCACCCCGGCAAATCGGTTTACGCGCTCATGGCGTAGCGCAGAGGCGGGTCCGCGGCATCCGCCGCAATGAAGACCGCGATGTGACGGCCGCCGACGCCATAAAGAGGAGCCACGGTCACGCGAAGTCCGGCAACTGCGGTCGTCGCCTCGCGTGGGCGGCCCATCTCTCCCCAGCGCGCGGTAAGCACCCGAACGGAGCGCTCGACGATGGCCGGCAAGGCCTCCGGCGAAGAGTCGGCATCGTAGAGGGGATAGAGGGGGTCGTCGGGCGACGGGACGCATGCCAAAATCAGGCGGTACGACTCGTCGAGGATGTAACAGCGCGGCGCCGGCTTCGGATCCATTGTCGGCCTCCTTTTAGTCCTCCTCATCGTACCGGCGCGCCGGTGTGCGAGGCATCCGGGAAAACCCCTAGATCCTGAGGCGCAGCCCGAGCCGCCAGGGGATCGTCCATCATTTTCCCCATCGGCCCCGAGATCGTGCCGTCGACTAGCGTCCGCTCGAGGTAGGGAGCCACGAGCCGAACGACGCTGACGGGGCAGCCCGGCGGCGCGAGATCGACGCAGGCTACGGGGCCTCCGAGTCCCCGGATCACATCGAGGGCACGCTGCACGTCGGTGCCGAGATGCGGTGCGCTCTCGTCCGGCAGCGCCCCGAGCCTCACCGATCCGGCCGGTCCGTCGTAGAACCACCGGCCGGTCGGAGGAAGCGCCGCTGGGCGGCGGCCATGTTCGAGCGCTCCCCTTGCCGGCGCCCCAGCTCCCAGGATGTCTTCCCGGCAGCCTTGGATATCGGTAAGCCGCGCTTGTGCTGCCTCGGTGATCGCGCGGATCGCGGCGTGGCGCGGCGACCACGAGCACCCGAATCCGATGTGGTAGTACAGAGGGCTTCCGCGCGGCTCAGCGATCGTCGCCATCATGGCGACGGGCCATCGCGCGCGTGCGAGCGACAGGAGACGAAAGCGCAAGCCCGCTCCGCGAACTCTCGCGATCGGATCGGCCAGAAGCGTATCCTCATCGCCGCCCAGCACCTCGGCGCACACCGGATCGTCGGGCCCCTCCGCCTGGAGACCGGAGCGCACCCGAAGCATCCGCGGCCAAAGGTGCGCCAGAACGTGCGCTTGCGACCACAGATGGCGCTCGATCAACTCCATGAGACCGTGGTAGACGGCTTCAAGCCAGGTATTTCCCGACGCCAGACCATTGGTGGAGTAGTACGCAAACTCGCGACGGCCGGTCGGCGGATATTGAACGGTGCCGCGAGGAACGGGAACCGGCGCGCCCGTGATGAGATCGACCGCGTCGGCGCACTGCAGGCGCGTGGCAACCGGCTCCGCGGGACCCAACCAGCCCAGGGCGCGCAGACCGATTTTTCGATCTACTTCACCGGCCGGGACCGAGCGCGTCGCGATCCCTTCGAAACGCGCGCAGATCTGCCGCTCGACCGCCTCCATGAGCGCGCCCGCCGTCGCTGCATCGCGGGTAAGCCCCTTTCCGCTATAGACGCCGATTCCGGCCGGCGACTCCGGAACGATCGCGTTGATCGTTGGGATGCCGATCCGATCGAGGCGGGTCGTGTCCGCCAATCGCGTGACGCCATATCGCTCGCAAAGCCGCCTTGCCGTGGCGATCGTCTCGCGCGGCGGCACGGTGCGATCGAACGAGCCTATCGCCTTGCGCCCTTCATCGTGGGGGACCATCAAGCGATCGACCACTGGGCGCACTGGTATACGGACGACAGCAGGTCGGCCGGTTCGCGTGCGCCGCGCAGGCGCCCGCTCAGACCGATGCACTGTACGGAGCGCACCAAAGGTACGACGACGCATTGCGAGCGCAGTTCGCGCAGGGCGGCGCGCAAGTCGCCCGACTTCACGTACCGGTCGAAGCGCGGATCGCACAGGTTGGAGAAGTTTCCCCCCGCCGGCGGCCTGGCGCCGCATCCCCAGCTGGCCTCGAGGTCGGGATCCGCAGAGAAGTACTCCCCGAAGAGCACGACGTCGAAACGGCCGCTTCGCAGCGGCCCGTCGGGCGCGAGGAAAGCTTCGTCGGCGTACGTCCGGATCGTCGCGGTCGCCCCGACGCGCGCTAGCTGCACCTGCATCAGCAAAGCGATGCGCACGCCGATGCCGCCGGTGGTCGCGATCTCAAACGAGCGGGCGCCCGCTCGTGCGAATACGCTCCGCGCAAAGGCGGGATCGAGCGGGCGCGAGAGGCGGATATCCGAACCCGGAACCGACGGTGCAACCACGGAGTCGTAGAGGGGAGACCAGCCTCGATAGAGGCTTGCCTCGATTTCTCGTCGATCGATGGCCGCGGAGAACGCCTCGCGCAGAGCCACCGTATCGAGAGCGCCGATCGCGTTGAGGATTGCGTAGGCAACGCCCGAGCGCCGCCGGTAGTACGGCAAACGCCGATCGATGACGTATTCGTGCGAGAGAAACAGCGCGACATCGGTGTCCCCGCTCGATAGCAGCAGCTCCTGAGTCCGCCCGTCTCCGAGGAAAGTCAGCCGCGCACCCGGCACGGCCGGCGTTCCGCGAGGCGAGCCTTCCCAACGCTCGTACGAGGCCGCGTCGGGCCGGCGAGAACGCACCGCGAACGGCCCGGTGCCGACCGGGATGCGGCCGGGGCGAATCAGCGGAATTCCCGGCGAGCCGTAGGGCGTGAAAAATGCCTGCGGAAAGCGCATGTCTGGCTCTTCCAGCACGACGGTAAACCGGTGGTCGTCGCGGACGTCGATGCTCTCGACGAGTGAGAACGGTCGCCGATGCGCCCAACTGCTTTGGCGCACGCGGGCGAAGCAATCGGCAACGTCCCGTGCCGTCAGCGCCTTGCCGTCGTGCCAACGAATCCCGGCACGCAGCTCGTAGTGAAAGGAAGGGCGGCTGGGCGACCCAATAGTCCCAAAGACGGGTGGACGCACGGAGAGAGCGCCGGCGTGTGGAAACGACAGGTTCGCGCCGGTGAGGCCGTCAGCGTACAACCAACTCAGCTCGGCTGTGACGAGATTGCCATCGAGATATGGGTCCATCTCCTCGCTGGCCGTGACGATCGACAGTTCGAGGCGCTGCCCCGGAGGACGACGGCTACATGCGTAAAGCGGCAGGAGCGATGACCCGGCGATGAAGCTGCGGCGGTTCACGCAGCGCTCTATTCGCGCGTCCTCACGGCCGTTCCCCAGCCTGCCATGATCGGCCGGCAGCAGGAACTCGCAATCGCGGAGACGGCCTTCGCAGAGGCGCACAGACACCGTGCCCCTTTGGTATTGCGCGTGACGGGAGGCGCGGGCATTGGAAAGACCTATTTTTCGCGGGCGCTGCTGGCGCGTCTAGGCGCGACCGGCTGGATGACGCTCGAGGTTGCGTGTCATCCCGCCCAAAGCCACGCCGTCCACATCGTCTCCACTCGCCTCGCGGCAGCGGCGCTAGAGGCGCTCGGAGGGGAGGCGGCTCGCTACGCAAGCGGCCTGGAAGATGGACTGGCGCGATTCGCGCCTGCCGTCGCTCGCGCGGTCGGTCGCGAGTACGATGCGGCCTCGCTCGATGAGGAAAGTTACAATCTCATCCTGCGGCGGCTGTTCGAGGGAATTGCCGCGGATCACGATGTGGCGATCCTTTGCGACGACTCGCAGTGGATCGATGCTGCCAGTGCAGCCGCGCTCACGGCCCTGGTGCGCCAGACGACGATGGGCTCGATCGCGCTGATCGCCGCCGATCGTTCGGATACCGCCGTCGAGCAGCCGCGGCTTCACTCCTCGATCGACATCAATCTCCGCGAACTCGGCTACGACGATTCGCTCGTCTTAGCGGCGCAGCACCTTCCCGGCGAGCATGCCGGATGGCCGGATATGGTGGTGCAGCGCTCGGGTGGGAACCCTCTCGAGATCGTCCTCATAGCCGAGGAGCTCGCGAGGAGCGGCAGCGCCGAGGAGGTCGAGCGCAGTCTGCGCGGCAGGATCGCGCAAAGCGTCGCCGCCCTGGAACCGGCTCAGCGGGAGTTCGTCCAGATATGCGCATTGATCGGCGATCCCATCGAATACCGGCTGCTGAGCCAGCTATATCGGGATCCGTCGGTGCTAGAGCGCCATCTCCGGCAGGCGCGGGGGCGCTTCCTGACCGGCGCGGGCCCGGACTTCCGGTTTCGCCACGCGCTCGTGGCCGATGCCGCGAGCGAGACGCTCGCGGTCACGGTCCCGCTTCACAAAAGGATCCTCGACGCCTACGGCGATCTGGACCTCGAGCTGAGCGACTACGACCGCATCGCCAGGCACGCGCGCGCGTGCGGCGACCGGCAGCGAGAGTTCGCAACCTACGTTGAGCTTGCCGACCGAGCGAGAAGGCAGCAGGCTTGGGCGACCGCCGTTCATGCGTGCGAACGTGCGCTCTCGATCAAGCCCCCGGCCGCCGAGCAGCGCTCCTCGTTTTACGTAACCTACGCACGGGCGCTGCGTGCCTTCGACCGCGAGCCCGAGGCCGCCGAGATTTTGCTGCGAGCGATCTCCGCCGTCGACGACGCAGCTACGGAAAGCGGGATAGGCGAGCTGGTGGCGACGCTCGTGTCGATCTACCTCGAGCTGGAGCAGGTCGAGCAGGCCCTCCAGCTCTACAAACGTTACGCCTCCCTGCTAGTCGACCAGCGCGAGCTTGCGAGCCTCGTCAGTGCGGCGATGTCGGTTGCGGCCAGTTCGATCGACGACGCCTTCTTCGCATCGCTCGACGGCGGGTTCTCCGCGGTCGAAGCAAGCGCGAGCGCCCAGGCTCGAGCGCGCCGCCACGCGGCGCGCGCAACGTTCTTCTCGGCCACCGGGGAGTTTGCGAAGGTTCATAGCGAACTCGCCGCCGCAAACGCGCACGTCGACCCGGCCAACCCTCGAAATCTCGACCTGCTTGCGTTTGCCTCCGCGCTTTACGATTTCCGGGAGCACGGCTGCGAGGTCGCGTCGACGCGCCTTCCCGACCTCAACCGACGCACGCGCCTGGGATCGGAGAATAAATTCTTCTCGCGGCTCTGGGAGGCGTGGATATCGTTCTTTTGCGGTGAGTGGGAGCGAGCGCTCTCGCTCGTGACCGATACATATCGCCCGGAGATGCCCCTTTCGCGAAGCGCAGCGCTGCTTTCGATTCCGGCCGCAATAGCGGCACTGGGCGACCGGGAGCCGCTCTACGCGAAGGAAATCGCGCTCACCGTCCGGACGGCGATTCACGGGGGGTATCGTCAAAGCGCCTTGCAGCTCGCTCCCTGGTGGCTCGTGCGGCAGCGGGATACCGCCGCGGAAGCCTTCGTCGAGAAGGCCGTTCCCACGCTGGCCGCGTCGCCTCCGCGTGCGACGGCGATCGGTTACCTTCCCGCATCGTTTGCGTTCTTGGCGAGCGCTCGCGGCGATAAGGCTGCGCTTGCGTGCATCGCGGGGCAGCCGGATGGGCGCGACCGGGCGGCGTGGCCGCGGGCGAATTGGGACCTCGCGCGCGGGCTCGCGCTGAGTGCATTAGGCGAAGCTTCGGCGAAGGAGGCTCTTTGCGGCGCCGCGAGGTCACTATCGGCGCTTGGGGCTCCGCTCTTAGCGGCGTACGCGTTAGAACGTGCGGGCGAAGCTCAAGCCTCGGACGTCATATTGCTGGAGAAGCTCGGGCTGCTTCGCGATCGCGAAGCAGCCGCGCGCCGAAAGGCCCCCACCGCGACGAAGTCGCTATTGACGACGCGAGAGTGGGACGTTGCGCGCCAGGTAGCGAGCGGATCCACCAACCGCCAAACAGCCGAAGCGCTCGTCCTCAGCGAGCGCACCGTCGAAGCTCACCTCGGGAACATCTTCGGCAAGCTGGGATTTTCATCGCGA
>DATJRF010000022.1:0-6624 GCA_035505015.1 Verrucomicrobiia bacterium
AACTCGAGCGCACCAGTTCCGCGTTGCCGCCGATGCCGCCCGAGGCGATCAGCACTGCGGGTGCTCGTAACTCGAACTCGCCGGTCTGCGCGCGCGTGCTCGGAGCGCCGCGCGGGGCGTCGCTGCGTTCCAGGAGCGCGCCGCGAACGCCCGCGACGGCGCCTGCTTCGACGATCAGTCCGTCGACGCGGTGGCGAAACGCGAAGGCGAGCGTGCCGCGCTCCCGTGCGGCGTGCGTCCGCCGCACGAACGGCGCGATCGCCGCCGGCCCCGTGCCCCACGTGATGTGAAAGCGCGGAACGGAGTTGCCGTGACCGAACGCGGCGCCGGAACCGCGCTCGGCCCACCCGACGATCGGGAACCAGCGCATCCCCATCGCGTGCAGCCAGGCGCGCTTCTCGCCCGATGCAAAGTCGACGTAGGCGCACGCCCACTTGCGCGGCCACTCGTCCTCGGCGCGATCGAAGCCCGCCGTCCCGAGCCAATCCTGCAGCGCGAGCTCGTGCGAATCGCGTATTCGCAGACGCCGCTGTTCGGGGCTGTCGACGAAGAAGAGCCCGCCGAACGACCAAAACGCCTGCCCGCCGAGATTCTGTTCGCCCTCTTGATCGACCACGACGACGCGCTTACCGGCGTCCGCGATCTCGGCCGCCGCGACCAGGCCGGCGAGCCCCGCTCCCACGACGATGGCGTCGGCATCGTAGGCCACGGCCTAATGCACCGAGACGGCGCCGAGCAGGTCGGTCGGCGGCACGAACGGCACCCATCCTTGGACCATGTCGGCGAAGCCGCGCTGCCACATCTCCTCGAGCGCCGCCTGGTCGTCGAACTCCGTTCCCCTGCCGGGCATGGGCTTTTGCGGGCGGATGATGTACGCCGAGATCGGTAAGGTGTCGGCGAGGGCGTAGGCGAGGCGCACTTGATAGATCAGGATGCGGTTCTGCATCGTCTCGAAGGTTGCGTACCCGATCGAAAGCGCGTCGTCGTAGTACTGCTCGTCGGCGGGCGAGGGCGGCGGTGCGAGCAGCGTCACGTGGATGCTGTCGACGCAGAGCTGCGCGACGTCGATCGGCATGTTCTGCGTGATGCCGCCGTCGACGTACTGGTCGATCTTCCCCGAGCCGTCGTCGCGCGCGATGTCGATCGGATCGAAGAAGAGCGGGATCGCGGCGGAAGCGAAGAGGACGTCGCGCAGGATGTCGTCGTTCGCCAGGCGCGTCACTTTCGGGTACGCGGCGAGCAGCTCGTCGTTGAGCGCTTGCTTCGCGCTCCCCGCGGGCGTGGTCGCCGGCCGGAAGAAGAGCTGGTTTTGCTGCCGCGTGATGTCGGTCGTCGAGACGTAGAGCGGCAGCCCGACCGGCGCCTGCGGGTCGACGTACTTCTGCAGCATCGCGCGTACCGGCGCGGGATCGAGCACCCCCGCCACGTCTTTGCGCATCCCCGACGCGAGACGGTAGGCGGCCGCGACCCGCGAGAGAATTCCGGAGCTCGACTCCGGGATCTGATTGTAGGGAGCCTTGAGCCGGAAGACGTCGCTGGCGGCGATCTCGCTGCGCCAGAGCCGCATGAGACTGGAATACTGCGCCGTCGCGACGAGGTAGGCGTTGAGCGCGCCGATCGAGGTGCCGCAGACCATGTCGAAGGCGAGCGGCTCGCCGTCTTTGACGCCTTGGATCTGCACGAGGGCTTGGATCGCGCCGGCCTCGTAAGCGCCGCGGTTCGCGCCGCCGATCAGCACGAGCGCGCGGCGGCCGGCGCGGCGCCGGCGCGCCGAAGCCGGCGTCGCGGCGGCAACCGTTGCGATCGACGACGCCGAGGCGGCGAAGAACCCCCGCCGGTTCATTCGATCGAGAGAACGGACATGCTGTAGGGCGGGAGCGTCAGCGCGGCCGAACCGCTAAACGCTCCAAGCGATCGGCTGGTGGGGCCCGCCCAGACGTTGTTCTTCGAGAGGTCGTAATCGGACTTGTCGTAAGTCGCGAGCCGGGCGGTCCCTCTGTACCCAAGCCGCGCGTCCAAGGCGACCGGTGAGAGCGTGTCGTTGAAGAGCACCAGCACCGCGCCTTTTTCCGTGGTGTACGCGTAGGCGCGAACGTGCTGCGGGAAGCCGGCGGAGTAGGCGAGATGCGCCACCCGCGATCCGGCCGGCACGCTGTGCGCGTAGAGCGAGAGCACGCGGGCGGGCGGGAACGGCGTGCCGCCGGGGATCGTCGGCGTGGTCGCGCAGCCTTCGTACGAGTCCGGCAGGCCGTCGGAGAAGAGCGCTTCGCTGCCGAAGTTCTGCCATCCGTAGAGCGAGCTCGAATAGTCGCCGCCGCTCTGATCGCAGCTCCCGTATGCGACCCACCAGGTCGCCATCGGCACGCCGGCGTTGATGGCCGTTCCGATCATTTGCCCCAGAAAGAGTCCGTTGACGATCGAAACCGATTGCTTGCCCATCGTGCCGGCGTCGGAGTTGTACTCCCCCAGATAGATCGGTACCGACGAAGCGACGCCGGCAGCGGTCATCTGCTTTCGCAGGCCCGCAAGATCGCTCGCGAACTTCTCGATCGCCGGGCCCAGGAGAAACGCGTCGTTATCGTTCGACTGCGACGCGCTTGCCGTGTATTCGGGATAGTAGTGCAGCTCCACGAAGTCGAACGGAGCGGCCTGCTTGAGCACGACGTCGTTCCACGCGGTGTCGTTGGGCGTATCGACGACGACGCCGAGCTTGACGCTCGCGTCGGCCGCTTTGACGGCGGGGTAGTACCCGGTGCGCACGGCGTTCGAATACGTCGTGGGATCGTGGGCCGGCGTGTGAAGATCGTACTCCCAGGAGCCGTAGACCTCGTTGCCGACGGTCCAGTAGCGGACGTTGTAGCCTTTGCTCTTGGCGTAGGCAACCCACGCGCCGGCTTCGCTCGGCTCGCCGCCGCCGTTGCAGGTGAGATTGCTCCCGTAGTTCAGCGTGATCGCGATGTCGATGTGCAACGGTTGCGCGACGTCCTCCATCAAATGGTCGAAGGTCGCGTTGGGCGTGATGTAGCCCATGCCGTCGCAGAGCGACCCGCCGTTCTCCCAGTGGTAGGCATCCGACTCCGAGCCGCCCGGGAAGCGGACGAGGTGCATTCGCGCGCCGCGGAGCGACGGCGCGACGAAGCTCTGCGTGAAGTCGTACCAGGTGTCGAGCGAGCCCCCAAAGTCGTCGGACGAGACGAGCGCGCCGTGCGGATCGGCGACGACCCGGACGACCGGCGGCTGTGCGTGACGCGATTGCGCGGCGAGCGGCAGCGCGGCGGTGTTCGCGCCGGTGGCCGGCCCCGAGCAGGCCGCGAGCAGTGCGGCGCAGCAGAACCAGGTGGCTATTGCGAGATTGCGCATATCCGTATTGTCGGATTCGCGCGTGCGGGGCGTGAGCCTGTCGCGGTGGCGGAGAGGACGCGCCCCGTGGGGAAGCCGTCCGGCATGCGCCTGTATTTCTTGCGACACGGTGTGGCCCCCGATCGCGAAACCTGGAAGGGCAGCGACGAGGAACGCCCGCTCACGCAAGCGGGGCGCGAGCGCATCGCGCGCGAGGCCAAGCGCATCGCGCAGCTGGGCCTAGGGATCGAAGCGATCGTAACGAGTCCGCTGCTGCGCGCCCGGCAGACGGCGGAGATCGCCGCGCGCAAGCTCGATCTTACGGAGCGACTGGCACAGGACGAGCGCTTGGCGCTCTCGTTCGACGAAGCGCGGCTGGCCGAGGTGCTCGCGTCGTATGCGGGCGTGGGCTCGCTGCTTCTCGTCGGCCACGAGCCGAGTATGAGCCGTACGATCGGCCGCATCGTCGGCGGAGCGGCCATCGAGCTGAAGAAAGGGGCGCTCGCCGGCATCGAGCTCGCCGGCTTGCACCCACCGCGCGGCACGCTGCTCTTGCTTGCGCCGCCAAAACTCTTGAGCCGTTAATCTCCTACGCGTTTGAGGCGCGCAGGCGCCCGGGTATCGACCGAGCATGAGACTGCACAAGCACATAGCGATCGCCGCGGCACTCGCGGCCCTGGTTGCAACGGCATCCTTCGCCGGATCCACGGCGGCTCAGAACTACCCCGCATACGGCATGCCCAACTACACGACGTGGCAGCCGGGCTGGGACACGTATCGGTACGACAAGCATCACGTCGTCCTCGGCATCGTCGCCGGCTTCTCGCCGTACCGCATCACGATCCAACGGCGCGGCGGAGACTTCCAGACCATCGACCTCAAGAACGGCACGCTGATTTTCCCTCGTGGCGCTACGCCGACGCAAGGCGAGCACGCCGCCCTGGTTGGGTACTACAGCGACGGCACCTTCATCGCCAACCGCGTCGTCTTACGCCCGTAACTGCGCTTGCGGACGACGGCGCCTTAGCGAACGAAAAGAAAAAAGCCCGGAGACGGGCTTTTTTCAAAATGGTGGGCGGTATAAGGATTGAACTTATGACCTCTTCCGTGTCAAGGAAGCGCTCTCCCACTGAGCTAACCGCCCGTCCGGGTCCCGGGGAGTATAGCAGCCCTGCCCCTTGGGCGTCAAACGGTTTTCCGCCGATAGGGAAGGACCCTTCCGCTCGACGTTCGCCTACGCTCGCGATGACAAGGCGGACGCGGTTGGGGACGCCCGGCGCGGTTTTGGTTGCGCGGGCTGATGGCGGGATGCCTGCGTGGTTTGACTTTGCGTTTGCGTGCGTGATAGAGTCGACGAAACACTTTCCACGCCACGAAAGGGGGGCACGATGAACCAACTCGTTTACGTCTGGACGAATCTGCCGCAATTCGGCGGCGGGTCGATGAATTGGGGTACTTCGGACGACTGGCGGACGTAGGGTTCGTCGTTTTCGCTCCAGCGTCCGAAGGCCTCCGAATCGATCCGGGGGCCTTTTCATTTCTCACCACCGCTTGAAATAGAGGCGTCATATGGAACTCTGGTTGGAAACCGAGCTCCGCGTGCGCCGCGAGAACGTGCTCGAAACCGCCCGCCGCTGCCGGAACCTTCGGCTGGCGGAGAGCGGCCGAAGTTCGAGCGTTCGCGCGTACGCGGCCGGCGCGGTACAGCTCGCGAGCGACGCGCTTGCGAACCTGGCGCGCAATCTGCGCGCCGGCGAAGGGGTGTGAATGCCATGGGCGGGCGAAAACCCGCCCATGGACCTTCCTTCGATCGACGAAATCATGCGCTTGCCCTCGCCCGCGCCCGCTCCGCAGGCGCTCGCCTTCGATGGCGAGCTGCTCTGGATGGGCTCGTGGGAGACGCAGCGCATCTACGGCATCGTGCCGCAGCGCGGTACGGTGCGCGAAGAGGCAAACGCACCGGGCCGTCCGGTCGGCGCGGTCGCGGTCGGCGACGAGCTGCGCGTCGTCTGCAGCGAAGGCGTAGAAGACAACCGCTTCATCCGCCGCTACATCCCCGGGCACGGCTTCAAGATGAACGAGAAGGTTCCGTGTCCGGACGATACGGGCTCGTTCCTCGCCTTCGACGGGCTGCACCTCTGGCTGAGCCAACGCTACGACAAGCGCATCCTCGAGCTCGACGCCGCGTACGCGGTGACGCGCGTCATACCGTTCGACGCGCAGATCGTCGGTATCGTGCTCGTAGGGCAGACGCTGTATCTCTCCACCTGGCACGGACGGGACGGCGGCTGCAAGATCGCGCGGGGCTCGCTCGCGACCGGCACCTTCGAATACGTCGCCTCGGCCGGCTTCGCCGCCATCTCGATCACGCACGACGGCTCGCGCTTCTGGAGCAACGACCCGCGGACCAACGAGATGGTCGCCTACACGCTTCCTTAGGAGTGCGCGGAGACGGGTAGTGCCGCGCGGACGGCTTCGGTTGCGATGCGGATCGCCGACGCGATCCCGACGCGCTCGGTGTCGATGACCAGGTCGTAGTTGTGCGCGTCGTAGAGGTCGAGCGAGAAGAAGTAGGCGCAATAGCGGCGCCGCAACTCGTCGGTGCGGCGCACGCGCTCCTCGGCTTCGGCGCGATCGATGGCAAAGCGCTCCATCACGCGCCGGACGCGCCATGGCCGGCCCGCGTGCAAGAGCAGCGAGAATATCTCACCGCGCGCGACGTGGCCTTCGAGCAGCTTGGCCCCGCCGTGGCCGATCAGGACGGCGTGCCCTCGCCGCGCGCGCTCGAGCACGACGGCGCGAATCTCGTCGTGCACCGCGCCTTCGGGGGAGCGCGCGTCCGCGGCGTCGGCGAGCGCCGCCGCGCGTGCGATGTCGCGCAGGAAGGAGGAGGCGAGCGAGGGCGGCTGCTCGTCGATGCGCTGCAGGTACTCCGCCGAGAACCCGCCGCGCCGCGAGAGCTCGCCGACGAGCATCCGCTCGTCGAGCAAGCAAGCGCCGAGATCGCGCGCGAGCGCTTCGCCGACGGAGAGTCCGCCGGCCCCGAGCTCGCGGCCGATCGCGACGATCATGGAGCCATTGTACTCCTAGAGATCGTCGGGCGTGAGGATGGTGTCCGCGCCAGCCCAAACCGTCTCGAAGGCGGCGCCGGCCTGGGCCGCCCCGGATGCATCGCCGGTCGCCTGGAGCGCCAGAGAGAGTCCGAAGAGGGCTCGCGGGTCGTTGGGATAGGCCGCCAAGGCTGCGCGGAAGGCGCGAAGCGCCGCGGGATAGTCCCGTTGGCGC
>DATJRF010000023.1:0-4879 GCA_035505015.1 Verrucomicrobiia bacterium
GGGGGGTTACCTTCTTACTAGGAGGTGGACGCTGAAGCGGTGGGCGTGGTCGTGCCAGGTGCGGGCTAAGGCGAAGCCGGCTTTGGAGCCGAGCACGGCGACGTCGTGGTCGGAGAACTTGTACGACGACTCGACGTGGATGCGCTCACCGCGAGCGAACTCGAGGTAGACGCCGATCTCGGCCAGCGCGACGCTGCACGCTTTGCCCGATTCGAGAAAGGAGTCGATGCAGCCGCGCTCCTCGTCGTAGCGCACGACGTGCTCGAAGGAGCGCACGTCGAAATCGCCGCCCAGCTCGCGGTTGATCCTGGCGAGCACGTTGCGGTCGAAGGCGGCGGTGACGCCCGCCGGATCGTCGTAGGCGAGCTCGAGCGTCGTGCGATCTTTTTTCAGATCGACGCCGAGCAGCAGCCCGTCGCCCGGGCGCAGCGCGCCGGCCAGCAGCGAGAGCAGCTCCAGCGCCTCCGCCGGCTGGTAGTTGCCGACGTTGGAGCCCATGAACATCGCGAGCGTCTTGCGCTCCAGCTCGAGCGAGCCCGAGGCGAGCACGTCGAAGTAGTCGCCGGCGTAGGCGCGCACCGAGAGCCCGTGATAGCTCTCGACCAGCGCCCGCGCCGAGACGCGCAGCGCCTCGGTCGAGATGTCGATCGGACTGTAGTGCAGGGTCGGCTGGACGCGCAGCGCCTCTTCGATGAGCATGCGCGTCTTGCTGGCGCTGCCGCTGCCGAGCTCGAGGAAATCGAGCGGAGCGTCGAGGACGCGCACGATCTCCCAGCCCCAGTCGCGCAGAATCTCGGTCTCCGCCCGCGTGAGGTAGTATTCGGGCAGGTAGGTGATCGCGTCGAAGAGCGCCGAGCCGACGCGGTCGTAGAGAAACTTCGGCGAGAGCCGCTTGGGGCTTGCGCGCAGCCCGGCGGCAACCTCTTCGGCAAAGCTCGGGGCGGCGTGAGAGCGGGGGACTTCAACGAGGTCGAAGCGGTCGCTAACGTGGGTTGCGGGGTGCATACACCCTCCCTTGCGGCGGTTATACCACCCCAACGCTCCAGCGAACCATCTGGTTTCAGGCGACCTGGGGCGGTGGTGCCTCACGCGTGCGCAGGCGCGAGTGCCAGAAACCGTACCCGGCATAGACCACGATGCCCACGACGAACCAGACGCCGTAGCGAATCCAGGTCGTCGGCTCGAGCTTGGTGATGAGGACCAGGCAGCTCAGCACGCCCGCGCCGGCAAAGATCGGCAGCAGCGGCGCGCGGAAGGGCCGCGGCGCGTGCGGCGCCGTGAAGCGCAGCACCAGCACGCCGGTGCAGACGATCGCGAACGCAACGAGCGTTCCGATGTTCACGAGCAGCAGCAGATCGGCCAGCGGAAGGACCGCGGCCAAGATCGCAACGATGCCGCCGGTGATCATCGTCATGCGCACCGGCGTCCGGAAGCGCGGGTGAATGCGCGCGACGCCGGGCGGCAGCATCCGATCGCGCGCCATGACGTAGAAGATGCGCACCTGCCCGAGCAGCGAGGTGAGCATCACCGTGAAGTTGCCGGCGACGCCGCCGAAGGCGACGATCGCGTAGAGCCAGGGATTGCTCGTGACCGCGCTCATCGCGTCGAGCATCGCGGCGCCGTCGGAAAGCTTGGCGTAGCTCATCACGCCGACGGTACAGACCGTCAGGCCGACGTAGAGCAAGCCGCCCACGATCAACGCGAGGATGATGCCGATCGGCACGTCGCGCTCCGGCTTGCGCGCCTCCTCCGACGCGACCGTCACCGTGTCGAATCCGATGTACGCGAAGAAGACGAGCGAGGTGCTCACGAGCACGCCGTTGACGCCGTGCGGCGCAAACGGATGCAAATACGCCGGATGGATCGCGCCCGCCGCGACCACGACGAAGACCAGCATCGAAACGATCTGCACGATCACGAAGAAGCCGTTGACGCTCGCCGATTCGCGGATGCCGATCGCGACCAACACCGCGACGCCGATCGTCAGCATCGCCGCGATGACGTCGACTTGCGTCTGCGCGCCGGCCAGGTGCGCCGTCTGCGCCCAGCCCGGCAAGGCGATGCCGACCTGCTGGAGGATGTGCTGCACGTAGGATGAGAGGGACGACGCGGTCGGCGCGAGCGAGATGCCGTATTCGAGGATCAGATCCCACCCGATCGCCCAGGCGACCAGCTCGCCCAGCGTCGCGTAGGCGTAGGTATAAGCGCTGCCGGCGACCGGAACCATCGAGGCGAACTCGGCATAGCAGAGCGCGACGCAGACGCTGACCAGGCCGGAGAGCACGTACGCGAGGATGACCGCCGGGCCGGCGGCGTGCGCGCCGATCCCGATCGTCGGGAAGATGCCGCCGAGCATCGTTCCTAGCCCGATCGCGGTGAGCGCCGGCCAGCCCAGCACCCGGCGCAAGCTCGGCCCCTCCGCTTCCGAGCTGGTCCAGGCAAGCGGTTGGCGAGCGAAGAGCTGCTTGAGCAGGATCGAGCCTACGTCTTCGCCGGGCAGAGTTCGTAAATCGCCGACTCTGCCGCCGGCGCCGGACGCGTACCGATCGGGTACGAGTAGAGCGCCATGTAGGTACCGTCCGCGGTCTTCGAAAGGATCATCTCGGCGTTCGCGTCGTTGTTCGTCCGCGACGAGGTCGCGATCGCCTTGGTATACGTAGCGGGCCGGTTTCCGCAGAGCGTGATGGCGCGCTGCACCTCGACGTGCGCGTCCTTCATGTCGGCGCTCGAGAACGCTTCGTCGCTCTTCCAGTCGGCGGGCGCCTTGAAGAGCATCAGCATCTGCTTGCCGTCGGGCGAGAGCCAGAACTGCATCATTCCCATGATCCCCGGGGAGGAATGCCAGTCCGGCGGAGCTTTGAAGGTGAGTCCCTCGGCGGGACTCTTCGTCAGGTTGCCGCAGCCGCACAGCGCGAGCGCCACAGCGAGCGCCGCGATGAGGCGATGATTCTTGCTCCTCATGGGGCGCCTTTCTGCGCCTGCGCGGCGCCCGCCTCGTACGAGACGATGCGCGCTTGCCGCTCGAAGATCAAGTCCACGTACTCGCGCGTCTCGGCGTACGGAGGCACGCCGTCGTAACGATCGACGGCTTCGGGCCCGGCATTGTAGGCGGCAAGTGCGATCTCGAACGGGTCGGCGAATCGCGTGCGGTAGGCGCGCACGTATCCGCCCAGCAGGCCGGCGGCGGCGGCGATCGCGGCAAGCGGATCGCGGGGATCGACGCCTTCTTCGGCCGCGGTCTCGGGCATGAACTGCGCGATGCCGATCGCCCCCGCCACCGAGCGCGCGGTCGGATCGTACGCCGACTCCTGCAGCAAGGTCGCGCCGAGAAACTCGGGAGGCAGTTCGTTCTCGCGCGCGGCGCGTGCGGTGGCGACCGCCAGCAATAAGGCGTCCGCCGGTTCGATGCGGAAATTGGTGTGCAAAATTGCACGCGCCAGGGCGAGCTCCGGGTACGATACCGGCGGACCGTCCCGCAGGGGCATCGCACCCTCCAGGGCATCGGCGTAGAAGGGGCCCGGCCAACTTAACGCGATGTTAAGGGCACGAGGCAAACGTACTTGCTCAACACGCAACCGTCCTGTACGTTCAGGAGTAGAGGTGGATGAAAAGCAACCGCACAACAGGACGGTTGTCCCACCGAGTAACGTCGCTAGACGAAGGATGTGCATAACATGATGAGCGCACTCGTAGCGCTGACGGTTGCCGTGGTCGTTTTGATCGTGGGCGATTTCGCTTCTACGTTCTTCTATCACGTACCGCAGCATCTCTGGTTCACGCTTCACCTTCGCACCCATCACGACCGGCGGCGCTCGTACTGGGATCACGCGGTGATCTCGGCCGACCCCTCGGTCTTGCTCGACGGAATCCTCGGCGCCCTTCCCTACCTCGCGGTGGCGGCAGTGGCAGCGCAGTTCTCCTGGCCCGGGGCCCTGCTCGGCCTGGCGGCCGGGCAGTTCCACGTCTGGTGGCGCCATACCACCGAGATCGGCTGGCGCACCCCGGCCTGGCTCAAGGCCGTCCTGCGCCCCCTTCAGATCGTGCTCCCCGAGGACCACGACGGCCATCACCGAAACCCCGATATCGAGTTTGGCGATATCTTCCGGTTCTACGACGCCCCGGCTCGGGTAATGATGGTCAAACTCGCATGGACCAGCCGGCGCGTCCGTAACGCGGCCGGCCGGCGTACCAGCCGCGGCCGGGCCCCCGCACGCGCATAGGGGGGACCGTCTACCAACGGAGAGCGATTTGACGAAGCGAGCGCTGTTTTTGATCTCGGATACGGGCGGCGGCCATAGAAGCGCCGCCAACGCGATCACCGCAGCGCTCGACGAGCTCCAATCGCCCCACCCGTTCGAGCACCGCATCGAAGACGTCGCCGCCCACTGCGCCTTCCCGCTGACCCAGCTCGGCCTGGGGTACAGCATGGCCCTGCGCTACGCCCCGCCGGTCTACGGCGCCCTCTACTACGCGACTAACGGCCGGCGCCGCTATAAGGCGCTGGTGCGCTTCTGCGAGCCGCTCTACCGGGAACGCCTGCGCGACCTCTTCATCGCCTACCAGCCCGACGTCATCGTTTCGGTGCACCCCCTGCTCAACCACGCGGCCCTGCGGGCCCGGGCCGATGCCCACATGCGCCACGTCCCGGTCGTCACCGTCATCACCGATCTCGGGAAGGTCCACGAGTCGTGGCTCGTCGCCGAGGCCGACTCGGTGGTGGTGCCGGCTCGCGAGGTCTACCACCGGGCCCTCTCGCGGGGCGTCTCGCCGGCGCGCCTGCGGCTGCTCGGCCATCCGATCCATCCGAAGTTCGACGACGTCACCGGAACCAAGGAGGAGATCCGCGCGGCGCTAGGGCTCCCGCGCGAGAAGCTCATCG
>DATJRF010000024.1:0-6822 GCA_035505015.1 Verrucomicrobiia bacterium
GATCGTGGAGCGATCAGCTCGCGCAGCTCGGCGAAGCGACCGCGCTCGCAAAATCGCTCAACGTGACGCTGGCGCTGCGCAACGCGCCGGGCACCTTTGCGAGCGACACGCGCGGCTGCAGGCGCGTCGCGAAGGAAGCCGATTCGGCCTGGCTGCGCTACGGCCCGGAGCCGAGCGCGCTCGACGCCGGCAGCGACCCGCCGGAACTCGCCGCGAATGCCGTGCTGCTCTGGTCGCAAGCCGGCGACGAATCGGCGATCGCCGCGATCTTGGGCGAGTTCCCGGCGTTTCGAGGCCATCTCGCGCTCGATGTCCGCAACGGCGACGCGAGCGCCGTGCAGATGCAAAACGCCGTGCACGCTTGGCGCACGGCGTTTGCAAAAAAAGAACTCGACCGCACGTAACGTCTGCCGCACCAGGTAATTGAACCTGCGTTCTCGCAGGTGGGTGCGGCCCGGGCGCCGGGCCGGCAAGCGCTGTGGCCCAGCCGGTCCGTCGTATCCGGAGCTGATGCTCCCTAGGTCGTACCAGTCGGTTCAGCACCTAGGCACGGTGCGCGTCATGCGCAGTCGAGCCTTAAAACCATACCACTCCCGGTCAAGCCCGCCGCAAGCGCGGCCGCGCTTACGTCGAGTAGGCGAGCGTGGTCGAGGTACAGCCCGCGCACGGGATCGCCACGCGGTTCTCGCCGGGGCGCAGGTCGAACGTCACCACGGCGCCGGCGCGCCCGGCCGGCGTGACGCCGGCTCCGCGCAGCCGCAGCCGCGAGGGATCGCTCCAGAGCGCGACGCCGAAATGGAGCGCCTGCGGAGCATCGATTCGCAGCACGAGTTCGCCGCGCTCCACGCTCGCGCCGCGCAGCCGCGGCATCGCGCTGGCCGGCAGTTGCGGCAGCGCGCGGTCGAAGCGCGAGCGTTTGGCGTCGGCGTACCGGTACACCCGCGTCGGAAGCGTGTGCCCGGCGAGAAACGTCATGCCGGCGCGCGTATCGTGATAGTCGATCGTGGCCGGATAGAGCGTATCGCCGCCGAGTTGGGGCGAGGGCACCTCGCGACCGCCGGGAAGAAACGGAAAAGCGACCGCTCGCGGCCGCGCCGAGAAGCGCGCCGCGTCGCGGGCCGCGCGCGCCAGCGTCTCGATCTTCATGCCGTCCCGCACCGCCTGCCCGTAGATCGCGTTGAGAACGGTACCGAACTTCCCGGCGCCGCCGAGCGCGCTCTCCTGCTGCGAGACCACGACCAGCGGCTGCGTCTCTGCGGCCGCTGCGTACGCATCGACGATTTCGCGCGCGTAGCGCGCGGCGGCTGCGACCGAGAAGCCGGCGCGGTCGAGCAGGTCGTCCGGTTCGGTCGAAAACCACTCTTCGTGGCCGCTCAGGTAGGCACGCGTCAAATCGCGAGCGGTCCATTCGAAGGCGACCATGCCGCAGCTGCCGTCGGGCGCGGGCCGCTTGTAGGAGTCCAGATCCGCGCAGTACGTTCCCCACGGCGCGCCTTCGTCGTACGTCCCGTCGACGCCGTGGCTGTTCCAAGCGATGCCCCAAAAGGCGTGCCGTCCGTGCGCGTAGGCGTCGACGACGCGGCGCTCCGCGCCGGCGCCGGCTACGCTGACGGAAGCGCGATACCACGGAAAGAGCAGGTGCATCGCCGCCATGAACGCTTCGTCTTCGAACGTCTGCACGTCGTCGCCGTAGGCCGCGTGCCAGGCGTTGTAGAGCGCGGCGTCGCGCAGGTACCCCTCGTAGCCGATCATCCACGTCACCGGGATGCCGTAGCGATGCGCGTCCGCCGCGATGCTCTTCATGCCTGAAAGCGAGTACGCTTGCTGCAGCGAGAGCGCGACGAAGCGCGCCTGCGTGCGCCCTCGCGGCACCGCCCAGCTCGGCCGCAGCGGCAGCGTTCGGCCGAGCGCGCGCGCCGCGCAGCGCTCGTAGCGCACCTCGAGCGGCGCGAAGCGCCCGGCCGGCACCTCGTACCAGATCGCTCCGTCGAACGAGACGGCGCAGGCGACCGCGCTCTCGTCGACCACACGCGCCGCCGGCGAAGCCGCGCCGAGGAGCGCGCAAGCGGCGAAGCAGAGCGCGATCGTCGCCGGAATGCTCCTCATCGGCGCATCGCTTCGGGCGACCGGCGCACCGGCCCTACACCGGCGAGGAACGCGGCGTGCCAGGGTGTAACGCGCCCGCATGGCTCTTCGCGTCTCGGTGTCGCCGCTGCGATTGCCGCTGGTCCATCCGTTCCGCATCGCTCGCGGCGAGGAGACGGTCGCCGAAACTGCGCTGGTGCGGCTTGTCTCCGGCGACGAAGAGGGGCTCGGCGAAGCGACGCCGATCGAGCGCTACGGCGAATCGTACGCGAGCGTTGCGGCCTACTTCGCGTCGCACGAGCTCGCGAGCGACGATCCGTTCGCGCTCGAAGCGCTGCTGCACGCCGGTATTCCGGCCGCCGCACGCGCGGGGCTCGACCTGGCGCTGCACGATCTGATCGGCAAACGGCTGGGCGTTCCGCTCTTCGCGCTGCTCGGGTTGGATCCGGCGCTCGCGCCGGTGACCTCGTTCACCATCGGGATCGCAGATCCGCAGGAGACGCTGCGCAAGGTCGACGAGGTGCGCGAGCATCCGATTCTCAAGATCAAGCTCGGAGCGGGCACGCCGCACGAGCAAATCGAGACGATCGCGGCGATCCGCTCGCGCTACACGGGCACGATCCGCATCGACGCCAACGAGGGCTGGGACGCCGTCGACGCGATCCGCATTCTCGGCGAGCTCTCGCGCTACGAGATCGAGTTCTGCGAGCAGCCGATCGCCGCCGGCCATCCCGCAGCGCTGCGGGCGATTCGCGAACGCGTCTCGATCCCGATCGTTACCGACGAGGACTCGTGCACCGCCGCCGACCTGCCGGCGCTCTACGGCTGCGTCGACGGCGTCAACGTGAAGCTCGCAAAGACCGGCGGCATTCGCGGTGCGCTCGCGATGATCCACACGGCGCGCGCGATGGGGATGAAGGTGATGCTCGGCTGCATGGTCGAGAGCGCGATCGCGGCGACCGCGGCGGCGCACCTCTCGCCGCTCGTCGATTGGGCCGATATCGACGGGCCGTTCCTCGTGGCCGAGGATCCGTTTGCCGGCGTCACCTACGATCGCGGAAGGCTCGTGCTTCCCCAAGGCCCCGGGCTCGGCATTCGCGAGGCCGCGCGCGCGTGACGCGACGGTACGCCGTGCTCGCGCTCGACCGTTTCGCGACCGACGCCAAGACCGCGCACGGCGTGATCGCCTACGGCGAAGACGAGGTCGTCGCGATCGTCGACCCTTCGCAAGCGGGCAAGAGGGTGCGCGAGGTGCTGCCGTATCTGGACTCCGACGCGCCGATCGTCGCGAGCGTTCGCGAAGCCCTGGCGTTTTCGCCAACCGCACTGTTGATCGGCACGGCGCCGCCGGGCGGCGCGCTTCCGGCGCAGTGGCGCCGCGCCGTGCTCGACGCTCTCGACGCGCGGCTCGACGTCGTCAGCGGCCTGCACGACATGCTCGGTGAGGATCCCGATTTCGCGGCGATCGCGCGAGAGCATCACCGCGAGATCTGGGACGTGCGCAAGCCGCCCGAAGTTCCGCTCTTCTCCGGCGCGGTCTACGACGCCGCCGCTCCGACGCTCTTGCTCGTCGGGAACGATTGCGCGGTCGGCAAGATGACGGCCGCACTGGAGCTGGTACGCGCCGCGCGCGAGGCCGGGGTGAACGCGCGCTTCGTGCCGACCGGGCAGACCGGCATCATGATCGCCGGCTGGGGCATCTCGGTCGATCGCGTCGTCGCCGACTTCGCGCCCGGAGCGGCCGAGCAGCTCGTTCTCTACGCCGCGCGCGAAGGCGCCGAGCTCGTCGTCGTCGAGGGACAAGGCTGCATCAATCATCCGGCCTACGCGCCGGTCACGCTCGCGCTCATGTACGGTGCCGCCCCCGACGCGCTGGTGCTCGTCTGCGAGCCGCGCAAGCGCCGCATCGAGCATTTTGCGACGCCGGTGCTCAGTTACCGCGAGTTGATCCGCCTGCACGAAGCGCTGCTCGCGACGGTAAAGCCGGCCGAAGTCGCCGGCATCGCGCTCAATACGCGCGGCCTCTCCGACGACGAGGCCCGCGCCGAGATCGCGCGCGCGCGGGCCGAGACGGCGCTGCCCGCCGACGACGTCGTGCGCTTCGGGCCGCATCGTTTGTACGCGTCGATCGCCGCGTCGCTGCGGCGGCGTCCGCCGCTCGCGGCGCCGGCGGGCGCGTGATCGCGCGCCGGCTCGCGGCGCTGGCCGCGATCCTGCTGCTCGCCCTCGGCGGCTGCGCGAAGCGGCAAACCGCGGCGCCGGGCGAGCGCAACGCGTGGACGATTCCCGGCGTCCTGCGCCTGGGCGAGGACGAGGAGCCGGACGGGCTCAACCCGTTCTTCACGCATACCGCGGCCGCCGATCAAGTCGCCGGGCTGCTCTATTCGTTCGTGCTGCGCTACGATCCCAACGGCAACTACATTGCGGATCTCGCGACGGTCGTGCCGAGCCTGCAGAACGGCGGCATCAGCCGCGACGGCAAGACGATCGTCGTGCACTTGCGCAAAGGCGTCGTGTGGTCGGACGGCGCGCCGCTGACCTCGGCGGATTGGCTCTTCACCTATCGCGCCGTGATGAACCCCGCCAACAACGTCAAGACGCGCTACGGCTGGGATACGATCGCCTCGGTCGCGACGCCGGATCCGTACACGATCGTGCTTCATCTCAAGAGCCCGAACGTCGCCGCGCTCGGCATCCTCGCGATGGGTGGGTCGGCCTATCCGCCGCTTCCCGCGCACTTACTCGCGCGGCTGCCCGATATCAACCACGCCGACTTCAACGCGCATCCGATCTCGAGCGGCCCGTACCTGCTGCGCGCCTGGCACCACGGCTCCTCGCTCGAGTTCGTTCCGAATCCGCGCTACTTCCGCGGGCCGCCCCAGCTCAAAGAAGTGATCTGGAAGGTCGTGCCCGACGTCAACACGCTCTTCGGCCAGCTGCAAGCGCACGAGGTCGACGTCTATCCCGGCGTCAACGTCAACGCCATCCCGCGGCTCTCGGGGATCGGCGGCATCGTGGTGACGAAGCGCTTGGTCGCGAACTGGCGCCATCTCGGCCTGAATATCAGCCGGCCGCAGTTGGCCGACGTGCGCGTGCGCCGCGCGATCGCCGAAGCGGTGAACTGGAGGTATATCGACGACACCGTCTACCGCGGCGTCAACGTGCTCGCCGTTTCAGACATCTTTCCGCAGTCGTGGGCGGCTCCGCACCTGCCGCCCTATCGCTACGATCCGCAAGACGCGCGGCGCCTGCTCGCGCAAGCGGGCTGGCGACCGGGCGGCGACGGAATCCTGCACAAGGGCGCGCTCGCGCTGCGGCTCTCGCTCTCGGCGACGACCGGGCATCTGGAGAACGACCAATCCGAGGTGCTGATACAGTCGGCGCTGCGCGCGGTGGGCATCGACGTCGCGATCCACAACTACCCCGCGCCGCTGCTCTTCGGCCAAGACGGACCGCTCTACACCGGCAAGTACGACATGGAGTGGTCGATCGAGACCAACGGCGCCGACCCCGACAACGCCGGGAGCTGGAACGGCGCCTTCATTCCGCCGAGCGGCGCGAACACGTCGTGGCTCGACGACCCGATCGTCAATCGAACGAGCGAGGCCGCCGCGAGCACGTTCGACGAGCGCGCGCGCAAAGCGCTCTATCAGCGCGAGGAGGAGCGCTTGCGCGAGCTGGTGCCGGCCGTCTTCTTCGCGTGGTCGACGAACTACTACGCGATGAACAGCGACGTGAAGAACTACGTCCCCGCGGCCTTCATCGCCGACACGTGGAACGCGTGGCAATGGCGGATCTAACTCCGGCCGCCTTCGCGCAGTGCCTCGGCGCCGGCGAGTCGGCGCAGTTGCTGCTGGAGCCGGCGCGCAAGGGCGTGCTGAGCTGGAACACGTACGCGCAGCGCGGCGAGATCGCGTTTCGCCTGCTGCGGGCGCGCACGCCGGCCACGGCGTGGCTGGATTACGCTCGCTGGGAGCCGGGCGGCGCCACCTCGCTCAGCCCGGTGCGCGACGGCGTGCGGGTCACCGTCGACGAGATCGAGGCGGAGCTGCCCTTCGACGGGATCGAAGCGTGGGCGCGCGGCGCGGAGCTCGAGCTGATCGCGTTCGCATCGAGCGTCCGCGTCACGCCCTCGCTCCCGTACGCACGCGCGGCGCTCATCCTCGACGTCCCGGAACGCTCGCAATACGTTCGCGACGGCGAGCGCGGCTGGTGCAGCCCGGCGGCCCTCGCGATGATTCACGCCTATCACGGGATCGACGTTCCGGTCGAAGAGACCGCTCGCGCCGTCTTCGACCGCGCCTACAACGGCACCGGGAACTGGTGCTTCAACGTCGCCTTCAGCGGAAGCCTCGGCCTGCGCGCGGTGGTCGCCTACCTGCGCAATCTCGACGCGGCTCAGCGGCTGATCGAGCGCAACTTGCCGCTCGCGATCTCCTATTCGTGGGCGGACGGCGAGTTGCCCGGCGCGCCGCTCCCGCACTCCGACGGCCACCTCGCGGTGTTGTGCGGATTCACGAGCAACGGCGACTGCGCCGTCAACGATCCCGCCGCGCCGAACGTGCGCGTCGTCTACCCGCGCGCCGCGCTCGAACACCTGTGGCAGCGCAACGGCGGCGTCGCCTACGTCGTCGCGCCGGCCGGCATCGAATACGCCGACGTCTTGGCGAGCGCGTGAGCGGGCAGCCGCAGGAGCGCGTCGTCGCGTTCGAGCGCCTGCCCGACGTTCCGCTGCAC
>DATJRF010000025.1:0-7061 GCA_035505015.1 Verrucomicrobiia bacterium
GCCCTCGTTCGACTCCGGCGCTGCGCGCCTACGCTCACGATGACAAGGGCACGCCTCGCAACCCACGCCGCCCCATGTCATCCTGAGCGTAGGCGCGAAGCGCCGAAGTCGAAGGGAAACGACGTTAACCGTTGCGCCGCCCTCGTTCGACTCCGACGCTGCGCGCCTACGCTCACGATGACAAGGGCACGCCTCGCAACCCACGCCGCCCCCTGTCATCCTGAGCGTAGGCGCGCAGCGCCGAAGTCGAAGGGAAACGACGTTAACCGTTGCGCCGCCCTCGTTCAACTCCGGCGCTGCGCGCCTGCGCTCACGATGACAAGCACGCCTCGCAACCCACGCCGCCCCCTGTCATCCTGAGCGTAGGCGCGAAGCGCCGGAGTCGAAGGGAAACGACGTTAACCGTTGCGCCGCCCTCGTTCGACTCCGGCGCTGCGCGCCTACGCTCACGATGACAAGCACGCCTTGCAACCTACGCTCACGATGACCAGGGGACGCCTCGCAGCCTACGCCGCCCCTGCTGGACTAAATCGCGACCTTGATCCCGATCCCGACGCGCCGGTCGGGCGGAATGTGCAGGTCTTCGGTAAGCGGGCGCGAGACGAGCTGCAGCCATGCGAATAACCGGCGTTGCCATCGCCACATGCCGTTGGGCTTGCGCACGATCGCCGGTACGGCGAAAAAGAACATCGTGTCGTGGTCGTGCAGGCGCAGATGCTGGCGCGCGCACGAGTGGATTACGGGGTCGATGCGGGGCGCCTCCATGTACCCGAACTGGGCCCGCACGACGATCAGCGTCGGGGCGACGACCTCGATCTTGACGCGTTGCTCCTCTTCCACGTGCGGCCGCGATGCCGGCGTCAGCGAGAGCAGCACGATCTTCTTGTCGGCGAGCAGCAGCGGCATCCAGTTGTGATGGCGCACGAAAGGGATGCCGGTCGGATCGCGCGTGAGCAGCACCGTCGTCGCCTTGGTCGTGACCGGGCGCCCGTGCCGCTTCAGGTAGTCGGAGATCGGTACCTGATCCTCGGCCATCGCGCCGGCCAGCGCCCGCCGTCCGCGAAGCCAGGTGAGCGAGATCGTCGCAATCACTGCGGCGATGGCGAGCGGAACCCAGGCACCGTCGAAAAACTTCGGAAGGCCGGAGAGCATGAAGAGCGTGTCGATGCCGAGAAAGACGCTCATCCAAGGCAGCACCGAACGCTTGCGCCACTTGAACACCGTCGTCGCGACCGCGTAGAAGGAGATCGACGTGCAAAGCATGGTGCCTGCGACGGCTAAGCCGTAGGCGCTGGCCAGGCGGTCGCTGCTGCGGAAGGTGACGACCAGCAGGAGGCACACGATCGCCAGCACGACGTTGACGAACGGAGCGTACACCTGGCCGCGCTGCCGGCTCGACGTATGCACGATGAGAAAGCGCGGGCTCAAGTTCATCGCAATCGCTTGTTCGGCCAGCGTAAATGCGGCCGAGATCAGCGACTGCGACGCGATGACCGTCGCCGCCGTCGCCAGCACGACCATCGGGACGAGCGCCCAGCCGCCGGTGATGGCGAAGAACGGTGCCTCGAGCGCTTGCGCGTTGCCGATGGCGTTGGCTCCCTGCCCGAAATAGTTCAGGAGCAAAGCCGGCAAGACGATCGCATACCAGGCCCACGCGATCGGAACGCGGCCGAAATGGGAGAGATCGGCGTAGAGCGCCTCCGCGCCCGTCAGGCAAAGGATCACCGCGCCGAAAATCAGGAAGCCCGACCAACCGTGATGCGTGACGAACCAAAGCGCGTGCCGCGGATCGATCGCCGCGAGAATCTGCGGCCGCTGCGCGATCGCCGCGATGCCCGAAGCGGCGATCGCCGCGAACCACAACGCCATCACCGGGCCGAAGGCCGCACCGACGCGCTGCGTACCGCGATATTGAACGAGAAAGAGCGCCAGGAGAACGCCCACGGAGATCGGCACGACGTAGGGTTGCGCGGCGCTGGTCGCAACGCCGAGTCCCTCGACGGCCGAAACGACCGAGATGGCCGGCGTGATCATCCCGTCGCCCACGAGCATCGCCGCGCCGATCACGACGACGACGACGAGCCAGCGCGCGTGGCGCGGCGCGCCCAGGAGCCTGGGCGGCGATGCCAGCGCCAAGAGCGCGAGGATGCCGCCTTCCCCCTCGTGATCGACGCGCATCAGAATCGCGACGTACTTGATGCAGACGACGAGGATGAGCGCCCACGCGATAAGCGAGACGATCCCGAGCGTATTTTCGAGCGTCGGCGCCGCCGACGCGGTGAGGTAGCATGCCTTGAGGGCATACAGCGGGCTGGTTCCGATATCGCCGAAGACGACCCCGAGCGCGGCGAGCGCCATCGGCGCCAAGGCCTTTATCGGTAAGGCGTTTGGCGACTCGTGCGCTTGCGCTGCAGGCGCCGGCTCCTCCATGGCGCTGATGGTTGCACGCTTTCCGAGTGCGCCCTGCTCGTGGCACATCGGTGCGAGCGCGAGAAAAAGCGAGCGGCCGAACGCGGCGGCGACGGCGGCCATTCCTGCGGCGTTCACCAAGCAGGAGGAGCCGACCCCGCGGCATACTCACGGCGGGTGGGCATGGGTCGTTCGGCCCAGACGTAGGAGTTACGCGCATAGTGACATCGACGTACAACGAGAGCGCTGTACTGGGTTCGCGCTTTCTGGATGAAGTGACGCTGAAGCGGCTGCACTACTATCCCCGGGCGATCGAGGCGGTGCTCTTCGCACGATCGATGCTTCCCGAAACGGTGCGCCTCGACGAGATCGCCGAGCGCGTCGGCATGACGCCCGCCAGCTTCTCGCGATTTTTCACCGAGAAGATCGGCATGACGTTCTCGAGCATCCTGAAGATATTGCGCATCGAGCGCGCAGTCGAGGCGCTCGAGCTGCGCGATTGCTCGATTGAGTCGCTCGCGTGTAGCAGCGGCTATGGCAGCTCCTGTACGCTGACGCGAGCGTTTAAAGAAGTCGTTGGGGAGACGCCGTCCGAGTATCGCCGGCGTCTTCTCGTTTACCGCCAGTGATCGATGGCGCGCGCCGGCTGATTGCGCTCGGACGGCCGCCCGCCTGGACGCTGATCGTCGTACCGCTCACGATCCTGGCGACGTCGTCGCTCTCGGTCCTGCCGCCGCTCTTCATCGGCAGAATGATCGACGGGCTTACGCGGCGCGACTTTGCGAGCGTCATCCACCAGCTCACGCTGTACGCATTGGTGACGGCCGGATTCGGCATCGCTCAGCTCGCCGACGGCTACACGACCAGCGTCTTTCGCGAGACGCTTACGCGCAACTTGCGGGCCGCGCTGGTGCGCAAGCTCGACCGCGTCTGCTTCGACGCGCTCTCCGCGCGAACGCCGGGGGAGTTGAGCAACCGCGTGACGAGCGACGTCCAGTCGCTCTCCGTTCAGTTCGAATACACGTTCTTCCCGACGTTGCTCAGCCTGTGCACGCTCGTCGCAACCGTCGCCGCGATGGCCCGCGTAGACCTGCGCTTGGCGGCCGTCGCGATCGGGTTCGCGCTCCTGACGCTGCTGCCGCTGCGCGTCTCTGCGCCCCGGATCGCCGGTATGCACCGGCGTCAATCCGAGGCGGCCGACGAGCTCAACGGCTATCTGCAGGAGGGCGCGACGCTGGGCGGCCTCGCGCTGCTGCGCAACAAGCGCGCGAGCGAGCGCCGTTTCGAGCGCTTCGCCGGCATCGTCGAGCGGATATTCAAGCTCGGCATCGCGCAGACCGTGGTGAGCGAGACGACGGGCCTGGCGTCGTCGCTGGTCAACATGCTGGGGCCCGCCGCGATCATGGCGATCGGAGCCTACCTCGTCGCCCGAGGGCAGATGACGCCGGGAACGATCGTCACGATGCTGATCTATCAAGCGAGAATGGCGGCGCCCTTCAACACGCTCTCCTCGATGCAAGTGATGATGGCAACGATTGCGGTCGTGACCAAACGGCTGCTCGACATCGTCGATCTGCCCGAAGAGCGCTCGGGCACGCTCCCGTTCGCGCCGGGCCGCGTCGCGATCTCGAACGTGACGCTCGAGCGCGACGGGCGGGCGATCCTCTGCGACGCGTCCCTCGCGATCGAGCGCGGCGAGCACGTCGCACTGGTCGGAGCGAGCGGCTCGGGGAAATCCACCCTGGCCGCGCTGCTGCTGCGGCTGTACGATCCGCCGCAGGGGAGCATCGCGATCGCAGGCACCGACCTGCGCGATTTCGCGCTGCCGTCGCTGCGCGAGTCCGTAGCGCTCGTTTTTCAGGATCCGCTGGTCTTCGATGCATCGCTGCTCGAGAATCTCACCCTGACCAATCCCGGCGCCTCGCCGGCCGAGATCGATGCCGCGCTCGAAATGTGCGGGCTCGCCGACGTCGTCGAGCGCCTGCGCAGCGGCGTCGATTCGCGCTTGGGGCAGCGCGGCTTCCGGCTCTCGGGCGGCGAACGCCAGCGCCTCTGTTTGGCGCGCGCCGTTCTCCAACAGCCGCAGCTGCTCATCTTGGATGAGGCGCTCTCGGGCGTGGACATCGAGGCCGAGCGCGCGATTCTGCGCCGCCTGCGCGCGCATCTGCGCGATCGCACGCTCGTTACCATCACGCACCGGCTGGACTCGGTGCTGGATTTCGACCGGATCGTCACGATGGAGGAGGGCCGCATCATCTTGGAACGCTCGGGAGCCGTCGCGTGAGCAAGCGTCCGCCCGCACCCTACGACGCACGCCGGACGCCGCTGGTCGTAGGACGCGTGCCGCTGCTGCCCGTCTCGGCGATCGCGGACGTCTATGCCGCGGACGATCCGCTCGATGCGCTGCGAACCCTGCTCGCCGGCAGCTCGTTCGTGCGGCAGGCGCTGCGCGTTGCCTCGCCGTCGCTCGCCGAGGCGATCGACGCGTGGCTCGCGGGGCAGCCGCTGCGCAATCCCGACGCGCCGCTGCGCGCGCTCTCCTACGTGGCGCGCATGGCTGCACGCACGACGCCGTTTGGAATATTCGCGGGGATCGGGGCGGTCGAGCTCGGCGACGAGACGACGCTGCGGCTCGACGAATCGGCCCGCCGCACGCACACCCGCCCCGACATGGGGCTGCTGTGGGAGCTGGTCTCGGCGATCGAATCGGGCGATTCGCGCCGGCGGGTCGCGTACGTAACCAACGAGGCGGCCTTCGAGCGCGGCGGGCGGCTCTACGTGACCAACGTCGAGCTGACGTCGTACGAGCAGACGGAGGAGAGTTTTGCGACCGCGCAACGTCCGGTTTCGCTGAAGAACACCGACGCGGTGCGTTTCGTGCGCGAGCTGGCGCGAACGCCGCGCCCGTACGAGCAGATCGCCGCGGCGCTGGGCGAGCGCTTCGAAGCGGCGGCGCCGGAGTGCGAGAAGGTGCTCGATCGCCTGATCGAATCGGGCGTGTTGATCTCCGAGCTGCGCGCCTCGCCGGTCGGCGATCCGGTCGGCTACATTCGCGAGCGCGTGCGGGCCATCGATCCCGACGCCGCCGCGCCGCTCGAAAAAGCGCTGGCCGGCGCTGCGGCGCTCGACGCGAAGCCGCTGGCGGCGCGCTCGGACGCGCAGTATCGCAACGTCGTGGAGCGTTTTGCGGCGCTGAGCGCAAAACCGGCCGACCACGCCGTGCAGATCGATACGTACGTGCCGTTTTCGGGCACGTTGGGCGCGGCGATCTTCGAAGACGTCGAACGGCTCGCCGAGCTCTGCATGCGCCAGGGAGCGACGCTCTCGCTCGCAAAGCTGCGCTCGCGCTTCGAACAGCGCTACGAGGGCTCGGAGCGGCTCGTGCCGCTGCTCGAACTGGTCGATCCCAACGTCGGGCTCGGGCTGCCCGACGGCCTCGAGCGCGACGAGGCGGCCTCGGCCGAGCGCGACGCGCTGCTCACGGCGATGGCGTGCGAGGCGCTGCGCTGCGGCAGCGAGGAGATCGAGCTGAGCGCCGAAGTGCTGGAGACGCTCGCGCCCTCGCTCGGCGACGGCGTCGAGCTGCCCGACTCGCTCGAGATCGGATTTCACCTCGCCGCAACGTCGCGCGAGGCGCTCGATCGCGGCGAGTATCGCGTGATCCCGGCTGCCTTCGGCGCGAGCGAACGCGCGACGCGCAGCTTGGGGCGTTTCGCACATCTCTTCGACGTGCCGCTGCAACGGCGCATCGAAGAGGTCGCGCGCCGCAGCGTGAACCCGGAGCGGCTCAACGCCGAGCTCTGCTTCGTACCCTCGGCCTCGCGCATCTACAACGTCATGGTGCGTCCCGAGCTGCTGGGCGAGACGATCGCCATCGGCGTCGGCGGTCCGCGCACCGGGCGCGAAATGACGCCCGACGACTTGTGGGTCGGCCTCGACGGCGGGCGCTTCTATCTATGGTCGCAGTCGCGCCGGCGGCGCGTGCATCCCTGCGAGACGCACGTCTTCAATACCGATCGCTCGGCGCCGAACATCTGCCGCTTCTTGGCATCCGTTGCCGGCGACGGACGGCGTTTCCCGGGCTGGTTTGGATGGGGCCCGGCCTCGACGCTCGCCTATCTGCCGCGGGTGCGCAGCGGGAACCTCGTCCTCGCGACGCGCCAATGGCGCCTGCGCATGAAAGAGCTGGGCGCGACGGCGCAGACCGCGGCGCGCACGCTCGAACGCTGGCGCGAGCTGTGGAACCTGCCGCGCTACGTCTATCTTACCGAGAGCGACAACCGGCTGCTGCTCGATCTCGACTCGCCGATTGCGCCGGCCTTGCTGCTCGACCAGCGCAACGAACGCGAGGAGACGGCGATCGTCACCGAAGCCCTGCCCGTTCCCGGCGCCGAGTGGCTCGAAGGGGAACAAGGCGGCTACGCCGTCGAGTTCGTCGCCGCGCTGCTGCCGCGGCACGTGGCGGCGCACGAGGAGCCCGCCGCCGAGCCGGTGACGTTGCGCGAACGGCGCAAGTTCGGCTTGGGCTCGAGCTGGAGCTATATCAAGCTCTATCTCGGCGAACAGGCTTTCGACGACTTTTTGCTGCGCACCGTATTGCCGGCGGTTGGCGAGTTTTCTTCGACCGGCCGGATCGACCGCTGGTTCTACGT
>DATJRF010000026.1:0-7054 GCA_035505015.1 Verrucomicrobiia bacterium
CTCGGTCACGTCGACCACGGCAAGACGTCGCTGCTCGATAAGGTTCGCGCCGCCAACGTGGCGGCCGGCGAGGCGGGCGGCATCACGCAGAAGATCGGCGCCTATACCGTCGAGCAGCACGATCGCAAGATCACCTTCATCGACACGCCCGGCCACGAAGCGTTCACGGCGATGCGCGCGCGCGGCGCGCGCGTCACCGACGTCGCGATCCTCGTGGTCGCGGCCGACGACGGCGTGATGCCGCAAACGAAGGAAGCCATCGCGCACGTCAAGGCGGCCGGCGTGCCGATCGTGGTCGCCATTAACAAGATGGACAAGCCCGACGCGCAGCCGGATCGCGTCAAGCAGCAGCTGGTCGAACAGGGCCTGCAGCCGGTCGATTGGGGCGGCACCATCGAGATGGTGCCCGTCTCCGCCAAGACCGGCGACGGGATCGGCAGCCTGCTCGACACCGTGCTCCTGGAGGCCGACATCCGCGAGCTCAAGGCCAACAAGAACCGCCGCGCCACGGGCGTGGTGATCGAATCGGCGCTGGATCGCGGACGCGGTGCGGTGGCGACGGTGCTCGTGCAGAACGGCACGTTGCGGGTAGGCGACGTCGTCGTGGTGGGAGGCACCTTTGGCAAGGTGCGCGCGCTCATCGACGACAAGGGCAAGCAAGTCAAGAAGGCCGGCCCCTCGATTCCGGTCGAGGTGATGGGCCTCTCCGACGTGCCCGCGGCCGGCGACACGCTCATGGTCGTCAGCGACGAGCGCGTCGCGCGCGAAACCGCCGAGAAGCGTGCGACCCGGCGGCGCGACGTCCGCATCTCGGCGGGCAGTTCGCAGCGCGTCTCGCTCGAGTCGTTCATGTCGATGCCGACCGAGGGGAAGAAGACGCTCAACCTGATCATCAAGGCCGACGGGCAAGGCTCGCTCGAGGCGCTGCGCTCGCGCATGGAGTCGCTCTCGAACGAGGACGTCGACATCCGCGTCATCCACGGCGGCGTCGGCGCGATCTCGCCCAACGACGTGAACCTCGCCAGCGCCTCGAACGCGGTGCTCATCGGGTTCAACATCCGGCCCGACGAGACGGCCAAACGCCTGGCCGACAACGAAGGCGTGGACTTGCGCTTCTATCAGGTCATCTACGAGATCGAAGAGGATCTGCTCAAGGCGATGCGCGGTATGCTCGCGCCGGTCACGCGCGAGGTCATCCTCGGGCGCGCGGAAGTCCGGCAGGTCTTCAAGGTCAGCAAGGTCGGCACGATCGTGGGTTGTTACGTGACCAGCGGGAAGATCACGCGCAACGCCAAGGCGCGCGTGCTGCGCGACAGCGCGGTCGTCTTCGACGGCGAGGTCGAGAGCCTGCGCCGCTTCAAGGACGACGTGCGCGAAGTCGCCGAGAACTTCGAGTGCGGCATCCAGCTGGCGCGCTTCCAAGACCTCAAGGAAGGCGACGTCATCGAAGCTTACACGACCGAGCAAGTCGCCGCCGAGCTGGCACGCGCGTGACCCAGTGGGGAGATGGATATGAAATCGCAACGGTTGGCGCGGATCGATCACGAGATTCAGCGCATCCTCGGGACCCTGATCTCGCAGGAGCTCTCGGATCCGCGCCTGGCGTTCGTCACGGTCACGCGGGTGGAGGTTAGCGACGATCTACAGCACTGCAAGGTCTTCGTTTCGGTGATCGGCGACCGGCACGCGGCGCGGCAGTCGCTCGACGCGCTCAAACATGCGAGCCGGTTTCTGCGCGGCGAGCTCGGTCATAAGATCGACTTGCGGCACACGCCGGAGCTGATCTTCATCGAGGACCGTTCGACCGAGCGCGCCATCGAGCTGGCCAAGACCCTGCGCGAGGACGCCGAACGGGCCGCCGCCGCCAGGGGGGAAGGATGATTCAAGAGACGCCGGTGGCGGATTCGACCGCCGACGTTGCCGCCGAGCTGCGCCGCCGCTCGGCCTTCGTCATGGTCAGCCACGTGAAGCCCGACGGCGATACGCTCGGTGCCGGCCTGGCCCTCGGTTTGGCGCTCAAGCAGCTCGGCAAGCGCGTCTGCTACTTTCAGCAGGATCCGGTCCCGCGCAATTTGCGTTTTCTGCCGGATACGCAGGCGGTGGCGCGCGAGCTCCCCGCGGATCTTCCGCCCGACACGCTCTACGTCTTCTGCGATATGGCCGACGCCGCGCGCGCCGGCGAGTACTTGCCCGAGGTGGCGCGCGAGCACGTGCTCGACATCGATCATCATCTCGGCAACGCGATGTTCGGCAAGTTCAACTACGTCATTCCCACGGAGTGCTCGACCGGGACCGCCGTCATGCATCTGCTGCGCGAGCTGGGCGTGACGCTCGACCGCGAAATCGCCACCTGCATCCTCACGACGATCATGACGGACACCGGCGGCTTCATGCACTCCAACACCTCGCCCGAGGTGCTGGAGCTCTCCGCCGAGCTGATGCGCCTGGGCGCCGACAAGGAAGAGATCACGCAGGAGATATTCCTCAATCGCCGCGTCGAGGCGACGCGCTTGCTCGGGCGCATCATCGACGAGATGCGCTTCGCGTACGGCGGCCGCTACTGCTATTCGCACGTCGACGATGCGATGCTCGAGCAAACCGGCGCCGACGGCGAGGACACCGAGGACACGGTCAACACCCTGCGCGGACAGGACGGCGTCGAGGTTGCCGCGCTCTTCAAAGCCTACGGCGGCGAGATTCGCGTGAGCCTGCGTTCCAACGGCCGCGTCAACGTGCAGGCCGCGGCGAAGCGGCTCGGCGGCGGCGGGCACTTCCGCGCCTCGGGATTGACGTTCGTCGGAGCGCTGGACGACGCGTACGCGGCCGTCGACGCGGCGCTGGTCGCCGAAGGCCTGTGATTGCTCGGCTTCGTCAACGTCTTCAAGCCCGCCGGTCCTTCGTCCGCACACGCCGTCGCGCGCCTTCGCCGCATCTACGGGCTGTATAGCCGCGACCGCAAGATCGGGGTCGGCCACCTCGGCACGCTCGACCCGCAGGCCGCCGGCGTCCTTCCGGTCGCCGTCGGCAAGGCGACGCGGCTGATCCCGCTGCTGGAGGACCAGCGCAAAGCCTACGCCTGTACGCTCGTGCTCGGAAGATCGACCGCGACGCTGGACGCGCTCGGGGCGACCGTGGAAGAAGGGCGCGTGCCGGCCGATTGGCCCAAGCGCCTGGAGCGCGTGCTGCCGCAGTTTCACGGAAAGATCGAGCAGCTGCCGCCGATGTATTCCGCCGTTCACCACGAGGGCAAGCGCCTCTACGAACTGGCGCGAGAGGGGCGCGAGGTCGAGCGCAAGCCGCGCAGCGCTACCGTTTACGCGATCACGGTGCTCGGTCTCGAGCGCGGTGCGGCGCGCTTGCGCATCGCCTGCGGCGAGGGAACCTACGTGCGTTCGCTCTGTCACGACCTCGGCGTCGCGATGGGCGTGCCGGCGCACATGGGCGCGCTGGTGCGCGAGGCTTCGGGACCCTTCGTTCTGTACGAGGCGCGCACGCTCGAGGAGATCGCCGAGGACCCGCAAGGGTCGCTGATCGCTCCCGAGCACATCATCCCTTTCCCGACGATCGTGCTCGATCTGCGCGGCTCGGCCGACTTTCGCGCCGGGCGCGTCGTCCCGCTCCCGCAGGGCGCCGCCGCGCAACACGTCTTCGTGCGCGACGAGTCCCGCACGCTCGTCGGCGTCGGCGAAGCCATCGGCGCGCTGCTCGCGCCGCGCAAGGTCTTCGTCTAGTGAAGATCTACCACGAGATCTTTCGCGAGAACGACCGGCCGCTGGTCTTGGCGGTCGGCTTCTTCGACGGGTTCCACCGCGGGCACCGCGAGATCGCGCGGCGTACCATGCGCTTGCGCAAGCCGGGGTGGCGAAGCGGCGTGCTGACCTTTGCCGAGCACCCGGCGGCGTTTCTGCGTCCGGGAGGGGAGCCGCCGTTGCTGGCGACGCTCGAAGAGCGCGTGGATCGTTTCGCGGAGGCCGGGTTCGAGGAGTGCTTTCTGATCGATTTCGACGAGCGCATCTCGACGCTCTCGCCGGCCGAGTTTCTCGACCGGCTGATCGCCCTGGGCGTGCGCGGCGTCGTCGTCGGCAGTACGTTTCGCTTCGGCCACAAGCGGGCCGGCGACGCGGCGTTCATGAGCGACTACCTCGGCGCGCGCGGCGTCGCCTTCGTTGCGGTTGAAAACGTCGGCCTGCACGGCGAGCGCATCTCGAGTACGCGCATTCGCGGCCTGATCGAAGCGGGCGACCTCGAGCTCGCCGACGACCTGCTCGGCGGCAACGGCTACGAGCTTCGCGGCACCGTCGCGCTCGGCTTCGGGCGCGGACACGACTTGGGCTTTCCGACCGCCAACCTGAGCGTTCCCTCCAAGCTGCTGCCCAAAGACGGCGTCTACAGCGCGATCGCACGCTACGACGGGCGCGATTTCGCGGCGCTCGTCTCGATCGGGAGCAATCCGCAGTTCGGCGGCTCGGCCCGCACGGTCGAAGCTTGGCTGCGCGACTTTCATCATACCGTCTACGGCCGCGAGATCGCGTTGCGCGAACTGCGCTACGTGCGCGAGCAGAAGCTCTTCGCGGGCGTCGACGAACTGATCGAGCAGATGCGCCGCGATCTTGCGGCGGTCGCATATCCCAGCTATGGTTAGAGGCGTCATGGTGTTACGAATCGCGACGGCGCTGCTCGCAAGCGCCTTCTTGGCCGCTTGCGGCACCTCGAGCAAAGGCGCTGCGTCCAACGCCGGGGGGGCGCAAACCGACCATACGATGGCGCGCGAAGGGCAGCCGGCGCCGGCATGGGCCGAACCCACCGCGAGCGGCGCCGAGCTCTCGCTCGCTTCGTTGCGCGGCGACGCCGTCTACCTCAACTTCTTCGCGACCTGGTGCCCCCCGTGCAACGAGGAAGCGCCGGCGATCGAAAAGCTGCAGCGGCGGTATTTCAAGGACGGCCTGCGCGTCGTGGGCGTCGACGAACTCGAGAACGCCGCCAGGGCTCGTCAGTTCGTCAAAGATCACGGCCTTACGTATCCGGCGGTCGTCGACTCGGGCGACCTGCGGGACCAGTACAACGTCAACGGCCTGCCCGTGCACGTCTTCATCGACCGCACCGGCGTCGTCCAAAAGATCGTCGTCGGCGAGATGCAGCCCGACGAGATCCGCACGAACCTCCTGGCCATCCTCCACTAGTCCCGCCCTCGCCCGTGCGCGGGCGGGCGGCCTATGCCGCGCGGATGCGGAGGTCGTCGCCGTCGAGGGTTACTTCGGCGCTGCCGCCTTCGCGCAGCTCGCCGCGCAGCAAGGCGGCGGAGAGCGGCGTAGCGACGTAGTGCGAGACGGTGCGGCCGACGTAGCGCGCGCCGCTGCCGGCGCCCATCGAGACGCGTGCGAGATAGAGCTTGGCTTCGTCGGAGAGGTTCAGCGTGACGTTGCGCGCGCCGAGGCGCTGCGCCAGTGCGTTGACGTGAATCGTAACGATCGCTTCGATCTCGGGCAGCTCGAGCGATTCGAATGCGACCACCTCGTCGATGCGGTCGATCAGCTCCGGGCGCAGCGAGAACGGCACCTCTTCGGCTTCCAGGTTCGTCGTGAGCACGATGAGCGCGTGGCGGAAGTCGATCGTGCGGCCCTTCGCGTCGGTCACGCGACCGTCGTCGAGGATCTGCAGCAGGATCGCGGCGACGTCGGGGTGCGCCTTCTCGAGCTCGTCGAAGAGCACGACGCAGTAGGGCCGGCGCCGCACCGGTTCGGTGAGTTGCCCGGGCTCGTCGTGCCCGGCGTACCCCGGCGGAGCGCCGAGCAGGCGCGAGACCGTGTGCGCTTCGGTGAACTCGGAGAGATCGACGCGCACGAGCGCGGCTTCGCTGCCGAAGAGGGTCTGCGCGAGCGCCTTCGCCAGTTCCGTCTTGCCGACGCCGCTCGCTCCGCGAAAGAGAAAGCTGCCCAGCGGTTTGCGCGGATCGTGCAATCCGGCGCGAGCGCGGCGGATCGCGTCGGAGACCGCGGCGATCGCGCGGCTCTGCCCGACGACGCGCTGGCCGAGCGTGCGCTCGAGATCGAGCAGGACGCCCGCTTGCGCGGCCGAGAGCGACGAGGGGGGAATCCCCGTCCAGCGCGTCACGACCGAGGCGACGGCGTCGCGCGTGACCTCGGGCCGGTCGACGGCGCCGCGATTGGCGAGCGCGACCGACGCGGCGGCCTCGTCCATCAAGTCGATCGCTTTATCCGGAAGAAAGCGATCGGCGATGTAGCGCGCCGAGAGGTGCGCCGCCGCGTCGACGGCGTCGTCGGTGATGCGGACGCGATGATGCGCCCCGTAGCCGTCGCGCAGGCCGCGCAGGATCGCGATCGTCTGCTCGATGCTCGGCTCCTCGACCATGACCGGCTGGAAGCGGCGCTCGAGCGCGGCGTCGGATTCGACGTACTTGCGATATTCGTCGAAGGTCGTCGCGCCGATGCACTGCAGCTCGCCGCGCGCGAGCTCGGGCTTGATCATCGAGCTCAAGTCCAGCGCGCCCTCCGCGGCGCCGGCGCCGACGAGCGTGTGCAGCTCGTCGATGAAGACGATGACGTCGCGCGCGCTGCGCTTGACTTCGTCGAGGATTCGTTTGACGCGGCTTTCGAACTCGCCGCGGTATTTCGTGCCGGCGACGAGCGAGCCCAGGCCGAGGGCGAGGACGCGCTTGCCGCGCAAGCCGGCCGGCACGTTTCCGGCTACGATACGCTGCGCCAAGCCTTCCACGACCGCGGTCTTGCCGACGCCGGGCTCGCCCACCAAGACGGGGTTGTTCTTGCTGCGCCGCGCCAGGATCGAAACGACGCGCTCGATCTCGTCGTCGCGGCCGATCACGGGATCGAGCTTTCCGGCACGCGCGAGCTCGGTGAGATCGCGCGAGTAGGCCGCCAGCGTCGGCGTTCCGCTCCCGCGCAAACGCTTGCCGAGTTCGTCGAGCGGCGTCGGCGGCCGGTCCTGATCCGTCGAGGCTCGTTCGGAGAGCAGGATGCCGCCGGCAATCAAGCCGGCGGCCGCGACCGCGGCACCCAGGAAAGGCAGCGCGGCGCGC
>DATJRF010000027.1:0-5528 GCA_035505015.1 Verrucomicrobiia bacterium
CGTCGTGCAGCACCACCGCAACGATCCGCGAATCGGTGCGAACGGCCGGAGCGATGCTCTCGACGGGGTAGGACCAGAGGTAGCGCACCGGAACGCCGGCGATGGCGCGGCGCGAGAGATCGCCGCCGGGGAAGATTCCATCGATCTGGCTCGCGTCGATCTCGTAGCGAACCGGCGGAGCCGAAGGTACGCGCCGGAGCTGCGTCACGTCGATGCGGGGCAGCGGCTCGAGCAGGCTCGCGAGCTGAATGCGGCGCCCGACGGGGAGCGTCCCGTAGTTTCCGGCGATCCATGCGTTCCCGGTCGAGAGTTCGGGCAGAGCTGGACCGAGGTCGAGGACGGCAAGCGGACCAAAGCGCTCGACTTTCGCGCCGGGCAGGTGCGCCCGCAGATCCGCAAGCGTCATCCTCGGCGCCGTGACATCTTGCGCGACGTCCCCGCGATAGAGCACGTAGCGCACGCCCAGCAGACGCAGCATCGCGGCCAAGTCGCCGGACCGATCGTCCATCAGTTTTGCGATAATGCTGAAGAGCTGCTGCTCCTCGGCGGGAGAGGTGTAACCGTAGCCGTAGTTGCCCAGAATGGTGGTCGGACGATGAAACAGGTCGTTCACGAAGGCGTCGACCGCGTGCAACCCCCAGTAGTAGTCGACCTGATAGAACGAGACCGCCGGTACCACGAGCATGGAGTCGTCGCCAGGTTGCGCGTTGAGCCAGCGCGCGGCATCGAACCAATACGATGGAATCGCAGCGAACGGCGAGGCGATGGTCATCGACTCCTCGCCGATAGCTTGCTGACCGAAGAGTCCTTCGGCGGAAACGACAAAGGCGAGCGCGACGAGCGCACCGAGAGCGGCGCGCCACCAGAACGCGCGAACGAGCGCCATCGCCCGCTCGCAGACGATCGCCGTGCAGACCGCCAGGGCTGCGAGCGCGACGAGCGGCAGCTTCGTCGTCGGCTCCCGCCAGGCTTCGGTTAGCGGCAGCTTGTAGAAGAGCGCGTTGACCCACGCCAGCGGCGCGTGCAAGCCTTTGGACAAGAAGATGAGGACGAGGGCGGTTGCCAGCGCCGCGCGCGCGAGCCGGGCCCGCGAACGGTCGCGCACGACGACGGAGAGCGCGCCGAACGCGATCGGGGCAAAACCCGCGGCGTAGAAGAGCGGGTTCGCGTCGTAAGCGCTTGCGTAGCCGAAGCTCGAAACCAACGGCCACGCCCAGAAGGCCAGGAAGCGAAGCAGGTTATCGAAACCGGCGCGCGCGACGACCCATGACCAGTCTTGCGCGCCCACGATCGTTCCGGCCGGCGGCTGAAAGACGAACTCGAAAGCCGCCGGAAGCAGCCACCACAACGCCGCGGCAACCGCGAAGAGGGCCGTCCCGAGCAGCCAGCGCGCGAACGCCCGCCGGTCTTCCACGGCGAAGAGCGCGAGCGCGCAGCCGAAGACGGCGTACAAGCCTTCGACCATGAGCTCTCCGAGGTTGTTCGCAACGATCGCGGCCGGGAAGGCGGCGACCACCATGAGTGCCGCGCAAATCCACCGGCGGCGCGCGGGGTAGCGCGCCGCCGCTACCAACAACGCCGTCGTCGCAGCACCCGCCCCGAAACACCACTGGATCGTGATATTCGTCGGGAGAAGCGTTTGCGTCCACGGATTGAACGCGTAGCAGGTCGCCCCGAGAATGGAGGGGAGCATTCCAAAACGCAGCAGGCGCAGTGCCGCGTAAATGCCGGCCCATCCCAGCGCAAACGCGCATCCCACGACGAGCATCTGCGCGTGCGAGCTGCCCGTCAGCCACGAGAACGCCGAGAGCATCAGGTACCAGGGTGCCAGCAACAGTCCGGATCGCAGCTCGCCGGTCAGCGAGGAATACTGGTTCCAAACGAAGAGTTGCTTGACGATCGCGTTCCAAGGATCGGGCAAGAAGAACGCGTCGCCGCTATAAAAGACGCGGCCCTCTCGCACCCATCCGATAGGAACCGCAACGCAAACGAGCACGCCGCAGGCAACGGCGAGAAGATCGCGCACCCTCGCGCGATCGATTCCGGCAAGTCGATTCACTCGTTCAAAATCCGGTTGACGGCGCGCCGCCCTTGCGACGCTCGGCAAGCGACGTCGCGACGAACGCCGCCACCTCGCTGGGCAGCGTCCCGCGGCCGAAACCGGCGTCGTAGCCGAGCTCGCTCGCCATCAGGTTGGTGACCCTCGGCCCGCCGCAGACGAGCACGACGCGGTCGCGCAGCCCCTCCGCTTCGAGCATCTCGCCGAGTTCGGTGAAGTTACGAACGTCGCTGCCCTTCTGGGTCACGACCTGCGAAGCGAGGATGGCGTCGATCTCTCTCTCCTTGGCGAAGCGCACCAAATCCTCGGGCGCGACTTGGCTGCCGAGATTGAACGTTTCGAATCCATGATAACGCTCCAGGCCGTAATCTCCCTTATAGCCCTTCATGTTTAAGATAGCGTCGATTCCCACCGTGTGCGCGTCGGTGCCTATGCACGCGCCAGCAATGCGAATTTTGCGCCCCACGCGTTCTGCGATGTACGCGTCGATCTCCTCCATCGACATCGCGTGCCCGCGGGCGCTCGGCGCCTTGATGGCAGAGGCGTCGATCGACTGCGTCGTGCTTGCATAAACGACGAAGAACGCAAAACCCGAGGCGATACGCCTTCCTTCGACGACCTGCACGTCGGTAAAGCCCATCTTGGCGACGAGCTGGCGCGCGGCTTCGTCGGCGGCCTCGCTCCACTCGATCGGCAGCGTGAACGAAAGCTGCACCTTTCCGTCGTTCATCGTATCGCCGTAGGGTCTGACGAGATCGCTCACACCGGCACCCCGCCGCGCAACGCCGCTTCGAACGGATTGAAATACGTTTGCGAGCGCGCGAAGACGCCGTCGAAGCCGCGCCCCCCGTCGGGCGGCCTCGAAACGTCGGCGAACGCTTTGGCCTCGATCGCCTCCATGAGCCCCACGTCGGAGACGCGGCCGAGGAGCGCTTCGCAATCCGCGAGCACGTCTTGCGCGCGGCGCTCGATCGCCCCGCCGGGCCGAAAGACGATCTCGTCGCCGAAATGCCGCGCCGTGTTCATGATGTAGCGGGCGTTTTCCAGCGCGAGCGCCCGGTCGCCGAGGAACGGCGTGTGAATAGCCTCGGTGAGCATTCCGCACAGGTGGATCGTTTGACGCGTCATCACGGACGTGAGATTGAAGAGCGCGTCGATCAAGTGCCCTTTGAAGATGTCGCCGGTCATATGCTTGGTTGGAGGCATGTACTTCAGCGGCGCTTCCGGGAATATCTGGCGCGTGAGCTGCGCTTGCGCGACTTGATAAAGAAAGCCGTCCTCGAGATCCGGGCTGATCTCGTAGGCGTCTCCCAAGCCGATCTGGGCGTCGGGCATGCCGGCGCGATGTGCGAACTCTTCGTTGATGAACTGCGAAGCGAGAACGGCGGGCGCCTGCTCGACCGCGTCCGCGGTCGTGAGATAGTTGTCCTCCCCGGTGTTGATAATGATGCCCGAGTATGCATTGAGCATACGGCTGAAATGCTGGTCGACGAAGGTTCGTTTCATGTTGATGTCGCGAAACAGGATGCCGTACATCGAATCGTTTAAGAGCATGTCGAGGCGCTCGAGCGCGGCCATCGTCGCGATCTCGGGCATGCACAAGCCGCTCGCGTAGTTCGTGAGCATGACGTAGCGGCCGGCGCGTTCGGATGCCTCGTCGAGCGCCGCACGCATGATCTCGAAGTTGGCCTGCGTCGCGTAGGTGCCGCCGAAGCCTTCCGTCGTAGGGCCGTATGGCACGAAGTCGAGCAGCGACTGCCCGGTGGAGCGAATCACCGCGATGATCTGCGCGCCCGCCTCAACCGCCGCGAGGGCCGCGGTGCGATCCTCGTAGATGTTCCCGCTCGCAACGATGACGTAGAGCAGCGGCGGCGCAAGTTGCGGCAGCCGCGCGAGACGCTCGTCGCGCTCGGCCCGGCGGGCGCGGACGCGCGCGAGCCCCGCCTCGACGTGCGGCCGCAGCGCGCCCAGCGCCGCTTCGGCCGGTGCCCCCGCAAACTGCGCGAGCGTGAGCGTGCCCTTGCCCAGCGCTTCGCCCAGCGCTCTTGGCTCGAGCCCGGTCTCCGCCAGGGCCCTTCCGAACGGCAGGGCTGCGCCGCCGGCCCGTTCGTGCGGGCCGAGCGCGTCGACGATCGCATTGGGAACCGGAACCTCGTCGGAGGTGACGCCGTCGACGCCGAGCAAGCGCAGCACCGCCCGCTCGACCGAGACCGTCGAATGCGACACGATGAAGTCCTCGACCGGCGAAACGATCGACGCTGCCAGACCACGGCAGCGGTCCACGCTGTCGCGATCGATGCGGAGTTCCATGACGTTTAGGGCTTAATCGCCCGGCCCGAGAAGCCCTTGAGGCTTCGGGCGGCTGCAGGCTTTGTCGCTTCGTCGCTTAGTTGCCGGATTTGAGGCGCAAGTAGTGAGCGATGCCCTGGTCCCAGGCGGGCATCTCGATGCCCAGAGCACCCAGCCGCTCCGAGGCTAGCGCCGAGTAGGCAGGGCGGCGCGCGCCGCCCTTCCATTCGGCGGCCCGGATCGGCTCGATCTCCCACGCGACGCCGGCCCGCCGCAGCGCCTCGCGAGCGAAGTCGTACCAGCTGACCGGGCCCGCGTTGGCTAGATGGTAGGTGCCGAACGCCTCGGTTTCCACCAGCGCCCGCAGCGCCACGGCCAGATCACCGGCGAAGGTCGGCGAGGCCATCACGTCGCGCACGACGCGGACCGGCTGCCCTGCGCGCGCTTGCGCGAGGATACGGTCGACGAACGTGTAGCCCTTGCCCTCGGAGGCGTGCTCGCCGTAGAGACCGCAGGTGCGCACGACGAAGGCGCGCGAGTGCAGCCGCTCGACCAAGAGCTCGCCGGCAAGCTTGGAGGCCCCATACGCGTTGATCGGATGCGGCGCGTCGCTCTCGACGTACGGGCGCGAAGCGGTTCCATCGAAGACGTAGTCCGTACTGATCGTGACGAAGACGACGTTGCGGTCGTGGCAGAGGCGCGCGGCGCGATCGACCGAGAGGGCGTTGACTTCGAACGCGCGGTTGGGCACGTCTTCGCAGCGATCGACGTTGTGAAATGCCGTGCAGTTCACGACGACCTCCGGGCGGCGCTCGTCGAGTGCCTCCGCGAGCCCGATCGTATCCTCGAACTCGAGAGCGTCGCGGCTGGGCGCCGCGATCTCGCAGTCGCTCCAATGACGCCGGATCTCGGTGCCGAGCTGGCCGGAGCCTCCAATTAAAAGTACTCGTTTCATGTGGCAGATCTCCGAGCGCTCCAATATTGCAAGGCAAGCGAGAGCGCCGCCGCCAGCGCCGTGACCGCGTTTCCGGCGACCAGGATGCCGACGACGGCTCCAAGCGAGGGATGGTAGGCGGCGATCGCTCCCAGCGTCGCGGCGGTGCAGAGCAGGAGCGGAACCGAGAAGGCGAGCCGGTGGGTCGCGATGCCGTACGACGCGAGCGCGGTGATCGAGGCCAAC
>DATJRF010000028.1:0-2886 GCA_035505015.1 Verrucomicrobiia bacterium
GGCGTCGGCGTCGCTTCCGTAACTCGCGCCGCCGAGATGATAAACGAGGGCGCGGGGCTGATACACCACGCGCAGGCCGGCATCGCGCAGGGCGAAACAGAGGTCGGTATCTTCGTAGTATGCCGGGGCAAATTCGCGCGAGAAGCCGCCGGTATCCCGAAAGGCGTCCGCACGAACCATGAGGGCCGCCGCCGACCCGTAATCGACCTCCCGCGCGTAGCGGTAGCGCCAATCCCGCGGGTCGTCGCCGCGACCGTAGTTGACGCCTCGCGCGTCGCGCCAGACGATGCCGCCGGCTTCGGAAATCGTGCCGCCGGGGTAGCAAAGCTGCGCGGCCGCCGCGCCGACGTACTCCGGCTCGAGCGTTTCGATCAGCGCCCGGATGCAGCCCGGGGTTACGAATGCGTCGTTGTTCAGAAAGAAAAGCAGGCGTCCTCGCGCGGCTTCGGCTCCGGCGTTGACCGCCTCGACGAATCCGCGGTTCTCGGGAAGGGCGATCGCGCGCACGTTCGGGCATCCCGCGAGCAGCGCCGCCGTCTCGTCCCGCGAGCCGTCGTCGACGACGATCACCTCTGCGTCGATCTCGTCGTCCCACGCCTCGCGCAGCGCCGTGAGGCAAGCGTTCGTCAGCGGCCATCGTTCGAAGGCCGGGATGATGATGGAGAGCAACGGCGACGGGCCGGCGGGCGCGAAAGCGACAAACTCCGGCTCGCTTGGAAGACGCCGCGGGTGCCACGCGGCCTGTCGCAAACGAGTGGCGTGCCGCCGCTCGGCGATCCAGCGCTTCGCACGCGCCAGGCCGCGGCGCACCAGCACGACGGGACCGTGCGCCGCGCCGATCCGCCAGGCTTTGCGTATCACGGGCGAGCCGCCGGCGTAGCGCCGAGCAGACCCAGCGCAACGCGATGAGCGTTCGCCATCAGCGTGAGCGTGAGGCCCTTCGCCGGGAGGTACGTAAAGCCGGAGCCGTCGGCGACGTAAACGCCGCGCGTCTCGCCCAGCCGCCCGTCCGGCGAGAGCCGGTAGCGCGGATCGCCGCGATCGCGAAGAAGCGTGCCGGCGTAGTGGATGCTCGCGCCGGCTGGGGGGCGGATGCGGCGGACGGGCCACGCTCCCAATTGAAAAAGGGCTCGCTCGTACGCGCGCTCGCGCCGCTCGTATGCGCGCAGCTCTTCGTGAGTGAAGGCATATTCGGCGCCGAGCCGGTCGCGCGTGGGTGAGCCGGAATCGGCTTCGAGCCAGAGGCGTTTGTGTTCCGAGTAATCCGCCGGGTGATGAATACCGGCGATCAGCAAACCCGATATGAGGAAACGCGCCAAGCGCGCGCCGTCCGCGATCGCGAGCGGTATCTCGCGCAGGAGACGAAAGAGCAACAGAGAGCGATAGGTATAGATCGAGGCCTGCGCTACGTCGGCACCGGCAGCGCCGGCATCGTGAAAGAGCTGGAGTTGGGCCAGACCCAGATTTGCGTCGGGCATGCTCTTGCCGGCGCGTCCGGGTACGACGCACGGGATGTAGGTGTACGCGTTGCAGAGCAGCGGGAGGCGAGCATCTCCGCCTTGCGAGCGCAGCACGATACGCGAGGTGCCCAGCGTGCCGGCTGCCAAGACGAGCCGGCGGCAAGAAAAGCGGCGCTCTTCGAGCGTGCGCATGTCGAGCGCGAAAAGCTCCACGCTGCCGTCAGTCGCCTCGAAGCGGGTCGCGAGCAGGTTGCCCGCGTAGGCGAAGTTCGGCGAGCGCTTCAGCCTTTCGATCGTGATCCACGGGCGCCACGCGGCGCGCTCTGCATCGGAATAGAAATCCATATCGCGCAGCGAGGTCGCGTGCCGCTCCGCGCGCTCGCGCGTCAGCAAGGCCAGAGCTGGGCGCCCCAGATAGAACCCGGCGCGCTGCATTTGCGCTCGCCGCGCCGCGTATCGCCGGTGCAGCACCGCTGCGGTTGGATCCAGCGGCGTTGCCGGATCGATTCCATCAATCGTCCCGAAGGTGTAAGGGCGAGCGTCGTCCGCCTCGCCGGAGATGCCGACGCGCCCGGCGACGACGCCGTACGCGGCGGTCATCGCTGCGGGGGGCAGCGATGCGCGCAGGAGTTCCGCTTCGGAAAAGACGTTGCAGCCAAGTCCCCACGCGCTGCCGAGCCCTCCGAGCGCGAGACTCTCGATCGGAAAGAACGAGGCCGACCGCAGCGGCAAGAAGCGCTCGACGCCGGCGACCACAAATCGCCGGGGTGGCGTGAGCTGCGCTCCCGCTGCCGTCGAGAGCTGCATCGCGCCTTCGAACTCCTCGCCCAGGAAATACCGGCGTTGTTCGTCGTCGCGTCGCCGCAGCTCGACGAACGGCAACTCGGGGACGGTCGCCGCGTACTCGGGATCCGCCTGACCGCCGTCGATCATCAGGACGCGGGCTCCCCCTTCGAGGAGCGTCTGTGCCGCCATCGCCCCCGTTGCGCCCGAGCCGACGACGAGAAACTCGTGTGAGGTCAACGCGCGTGCACGGACTGGTACTCGAAAGCTCCGACGTCACAAAAGCCGTCGCCGCCGTCGTCGCGCGGATATCCTCGCTGGTCGACGAGAATGCCGTTCGCCTTGCAGTAGGCGAACGGAATGTAATCGGTTCCCGGGCTCGATGGCAGGTCGGCATCGGTCGGCGTCGGTCCGCCGTTATCGGCGAGGGGAAGAAGATCCGGGTCGGTTTGAAGATCGTGCGCCGTGGTCCCGGAGAGTGCCGTTCCCGCCACTGGGGTCTGAATAATGTTGTAGTCGTTCGATGTCAGCGTCCCGTCGTTCGAAACGTCGGAGCCCGTGCTCGCGGTCCCGCCTCCGGCGATGGAGCCTCCGAGGCTCAATGCGGCATCGTCGTAGAGATTCTTAATGTTTCCGCCGGCGC
>DATJRF010000029.1:0-7397 GCA_035505015.1 Verrucomicrobiia bacterium
GTGCGGTTGTTCTTGCGGTTGTTGCAGCGCATGCAGGCGCAGACGAGGTTCTCCCAGGTCGACGGGCCGCCGCGGCTCTTGGGCGTGACGTGATCGACGGTCATCAGCCGCTCGCCGCGCAGGCCGCAATACTGACATTCGTGGTTGTCGCGGATCAGCACGTTCTTCTTCGTGAGCGCGACCTTCTGCATCGGCCGGCGGATATAGTAGAGCATGCGGATGATCGAGGGCATCCGCATCTCGTAGCGCGCCGAAGCGAGCATCCGGTCGCGGCCGTGCAGCATCTCGGCTTTGCCGGCAAAGATCAGCTTGACGGCGCGCTGAAAGCTCGTCACGTTCAGCGCCTCGTACGTAAAGTTCAGGACGAGAACCTCGCTCAAGACCGCCTGCCTCCAAAAGCGCGAAAGCGAGGCACTTTTAGATGCCTCGCTTTCGGACGAACGTCATTCGTGTCTCGGTTAGCATCTGCGTTATCGCTAACCTCTCCTGTGGCCGCAACCTTTCTTTGACCCGCTCGAAGGCGGCGGTGGCGACGTCGATCGCAACCTCCGCCGACGCATGGTCCGGCGCTTTGCCGTCGGATTCGGTCAGATAGGCGTGCGCTGCAAGGGTCAGCGTCGAGATGACTTCACCGATCAACGGCTCGACCGGCGGGATCTGCCCGACGAACCCGGAGCGTTCCGTCTCCGAAGCGTCCGCGCGCGCGCTCATGGCGCAAGAGTTACGCGGCGCTGCCGGTGTTCCCTACGTTCTCCTGCGATTGGGCGACCATCCCGAGGAAGTACGCGTGCACGCGCGGATCCTGCGTGAGCTCGGGATGAAACGAGGTTCCCAGGACGTTGCCGCCGCGCACCATAACGCCGTGCCCGCCGCGCTGCGCTAGGACCTCCACCGAGGGGCCGGAGCGCTCGATCCAGGGCGCCCGAATGAAGATCGCCGGAAACGGCCGCGGCCCGAGCGCTGGGATCGGCAGGTCGATCTCGGCCGATTCGTTCTGGCGTCCGAACGCGTTGCGGCGCACCGTCACGTCGAGCAGCCCGAGCGAAGGTTGGTCGAGGCCGGCAACCTGCGCCGCGGCGACGATCATCCCCATGCAGGTCCCCCAGAGCGGCATCCCCGCACGCACGCGGGCCACGATCGCCTCACCCAGACCGAAGCGAGCGAGCAGCTTCATCACCGTCGTCGACTCGCCGCCGGGGATGACGAGCCCCTCGATCCGGTCGAGCTCCCCGCGGCTCTTCACCGCCGCGGCCCGCGCGCCGGCGCGCTCGAGCGCCGCGAGGTGCTCGGCGAAGTCGCCCTGGAGAGCGAGCACGCCCACGAGCGGCGCCTTCGCGGGCATTAGTTGCCTCGCGCGGCCAACAGCTGCGAGGGGTCGAGCGAGCGCAGGTCGATGCCCGGCATCGCCTCCGCGCTGCCGAGCGAGCGGCACGCATCCGCTACGATTTTGGGATCGTCGTAATGCGTCGTCGCGTCGACGATCGCTTTCGCGAACGCCCTCGGATCGCGCGACTTGAAGATGCCGCTCCCGACGAAGATGCCTTCGGCGCCGAGCTGCATCATCAGCGAGGCATCTGCGGGCGTCGAAACGCCGCCCGCACAGAAGAGCACGACGGGGAGCCGGCCCGAGGCCGCTACTTCGCGCACGAGTTCGAGCGGAGCGCCCAGATCGCGCGAACGAGCGACGAGCTCTTCCTTGGGAGCGACCGTCAGCTCGCGAATCGCGTCGGAGATCGCCCGGATGTGACGCACCGCCTCGACGATGTTGCCGCTGCCGGCTTCGCCCTTGCTGCGGATCATTGCGGCCCCTTCGGCAACGCGGCGCAGCGCCTCGCCCAGATCGCGGGCGCCGCAGACGAACGGCGTCGTGAAAGCGTGCTTGTCGACGTGGTACAACTCGTCGGCCGGCGTGAGCACCTCGGATTCGTCGATGTAATCGACCCCGAGCGACGCAAGCACCTGGGCCTCGGCGAAGTGGCCGATCCGCACCTTGGCCATCACCGGGATCGTCACCGCCTCCATGATCCCCGCGATCAGCTCGAGGCTGCTCATCCGCGCGACGCCTCCGGCGGCACGGATGTCGGCGGGAATCCGCTCGAGCGCCATGACGGCGACCGCGCCGGCCTCCGCAGCGATCACCGCTTGCTCGGGCGTGACCACGTCCATGATCACGCCGCCCTTGAGCATCTGGGCGAGGCCGCGCTTGACCGTTACCGTTCCAGTATTTTCCATGTTCCTATCCTAGCATCCAAAATAGACACCATCAAATAAGAACATTGGGGACGCTACCTGGGAACGATCCCCTTGGCCAGATCGGAGAGGCGAATCGCGTAGAGGGCCGAGCCGTTGGCGATGAAGAGGGTGCGGCCGACGACGAGGGGACTCGAACAGTCGAAGATCGACGGGAAGGCCAGTATTTGCTGCGGTGCCCCGGTGGCGGCGTCCAAGACGTAGAGATTGCCCTTCGTGTCGCCGACGTAGACGCGGCCGCCGGCGACCACGCCGCTCATCTTGACGATGCCCCGCGTCGGAATCTTCCACCGTATCCGGCCGGTCGCCGCATCGAAGGCTGCGAACTCGCTCGTGTACGGCAGCGACTGATAGAGGACGCCGTCCGCGTAGGTTCCGGCTATCTGGTCTTCGTTCGTCCCACGCGAGAGCGCCATACCGGGGCCGCTCTCGTACTTCCACGCGAGGCGGCCGGTCGCGGCATCGAGCGCAACGACCTCCGACCGCGCCACGAGCCCGTTACTCCAGTCGGCGGGGACGCTCGACTCGACGAACACCATGCCGCCGCCCAGGGCCGGCGATCCCAGGCCGTGCCCGTACGGAGCTTGCCAAAGGTACGTGCCGTCGGCCGCACGCATCGCCCAGGTGCGCCCCGCCGCCTCGGCGGCCGCGGCATCTCGCTTGAGATAGATGTTCTTCATGACGGAGCTGTTGAGGCCGAACCCGGTGTTTCCGTAGATCACGCCGTCCTGCTGCACCAGCGAGCTCATCACGCCGCGCCCGTCGGTGCCGGTCGACCACAACTCCCGTCCGCTGCCGACGTCGAGTGCCCGCGCCAGCTGATCGCCGTCGGTGAAGACGTACGTCGAGCCGACGACCGCACCGGTGGGCATGTTCTCGCCGCCCGTGTGATAGGTCCAGTCCGGGGCGCCCGTCGCGGCATCAAAGGCGAGAACGTCGTCGCCGCCCGGCCGGCCCAGAATCTCGACGCCCCGCGCGTCCACCGACGTGACGCTCGCTCCGCCGCCCCCTACGATCACGCGCCCATCCGCGACGAGCGGTGCGTTCATCGCGATGTTATCGAGCTTGGCCGACCACTTTTCCACGCCGGTACGCGCATCGAAGGCATAGAGCCGGCGGTCGTAGCTTTCCGCGTAGAGCGTCGTCCCGACGATCGAGAGACCGCCGTTGATCTCCGCCAGCACGTAGGTCGCGCTCTGGAAACAATCGCTCGGGTCGGCGGTGCAGTCTTTGGCCGTATCCACCTTCCACGACACGTTCCAGTCGGGCGTATCGAAAACGGCGTTCCGATCGGGGGAGTATTGGAGCATCGGCCAGAGGGCGTCGGGGAGGGAGCGCGCCCAGGCCGTCCCGGTCGCGATCGCGAGCAGCATGCCCAAGGCCGGCACGACGCGTCTCACGGCGTCAAGCTCGGGGCGGGCGAGGTGGAAGGCAGAACGATCGGCGGTACGGTGGGCAACGGCTGCTGTCTCCAGATCGGGATGTTCGGATTGGGCGTGGGCGTCGACGGCGGGGCGGGCGTCGGCGTGGCCGGCGGCCGGGTCGGCAGCGGAACCGGCGGAACGCGCGGGTCCGGGAAACGCGGATCGGGGGCGGCGGTCAGCGTCTCGGAGCGTTTCCAGTCGGGGCCGTACGGACCGCTGGTCATCTCCGGCTCGGGTGAGACGACGACGAGCGCCTCCTGCGGCCGATGCGCGACCTGCCCGAGCACGCGGTCGCCCATGCGCTCTCCCAAAAGGATCGCGACCAGCAGCACCGCGGCTCCGGTTGCCAGGAGCAGGGTCGGGAGACGGTTGGGCTTTTCCGGCACGGGGTCTTCCAGCATTCGGGCGCTACGCGCGCGCCGCCTGGCGGAGCACGTCGAGACGTGCCGCTCTCGCGCGGCGGTTGCTCGGTTCCCCGCCAAGGTGCACCTCGCGCAGCTCGCCGGGCTCCATGCGCGTGCGCGTCGTGCGAGCGCGGAACTCTACCGCCACGCTGCGAGCCGCATCCAGCGCGTTGCCCAAAAAGATGCGTACCGCGCCGGCATCGTCCTCGAAAGCGACCGCCGCCACCTCGCAAGGCGAGGTGGTGACTTCGTCGCTGACGTCGCGGCCGGCGAAGATGCAGCGAAACGGCTCCTCCGCGGAGAGCTCCGGCATGTCGGCGTAGATCGTGTCGTTGCGCAGATCGATCGCATAGGTGCAGCGCCGCCCGCCCCAGTGCACGCGCGCCGCGAACACCCACTGCCAGCCTTTGGGGCGCAGCGGCACGAGGTGGGGGCGGCCGCTGGTGCGGTAGCCGTCCAAACCGCCGACCGTCTCGGCGACCGCCCACAGGTATTTCGCTCCGGTCCACGGCGAGAGGTACATCCCGCGGTTGCTCAGCGAACCGCCGTCGAACCACTCGCCGAACTCGCCGGGGACCGTGTTGCGGCGGCTGCCGCCCTCCATCGCTGCGTAGACGATCTGCAGGAAGTGCACGGCGCGATCCGTCATCCCGTTGCGCGCCAGCGCCACCGCATACCACAGCGTGAGATCCGGCCAGATGCCGCCGAGCAAGCCGAAGCCGTACGAGGGGAAGTACCAGGCGTCGGCCGTCGAGATCGTCCGCAGGCCCACGCCGGTCACGAAATCCGCCTCGTTCAAACGGCGCAGGATCGCCTCGCGCTCGCTCGGACCCGCGACGTCGAAGAGCACCGGAAAGACCTCGTCGGCGGTGAAGTTATCCTGGTAGTTTCCGTCCGCGTCGTAGTTGAGGACGAAGGCTCCCGTATCGTCGTTGAAGAGGTGCTCCATGGTCGCGTCGCGCAGCGCTTGCGCCTGCCCCGCGTACTTTTCCCAATGCTCGGTGTCGCCGACCACCGCGCAGAGCATCGCGGCCGCCTCGAGCGCGAAGACGCTCTCGGCATTGATCTCCGTCACCGCGCCGTCGAGCGTGTAGTAAGGGATGATGTTGCGCCACGACGTGATGCCGTACATGTCGACGCCCTTGGCGTGGCAGAAGACGAGCCCGCGCTCGTCGCGCTGCGATAGCAGGTAGTCGGCCAGGGCGATCGTCAGCGGCAGGCGATCGCGCTCCCAGGCGTCGTCGTGGGTGGCGTTGTAGTGGTGGAGCATCGCGATCAGATGCAGCGGCGTGTCGTCGTTGACGTTGAGATCGTAAGCCGTCTTGTAGCCGCTCACCCCGCGCACGTACTCGATCATCAGGCCCGACGGTTCGGCGTTGCGGTTGAATACCTCGAGCGCGTTGCGGCTGAACTCCGGCCAAAAGTAGTCGAAGCCGTGCACGAACCACGAGGTATCGCGCGAGACGAGGATATCCGAAGGCGGCGAGTTGGTGGAGCCCCAGCCTTGCGGATACTCCTTGACGATGCGCAGCATGTTCGCCTTCGCCCAAGCGACCCCGCGCGCGATCTCGGGAACCGGCGTCATGAAGCGCGCGTCGGCTAGGCGCCGCGCGAAGTAGCTCTGCGTGTCGTGCAGCGCGCGCGGATCGCGCAGGAGCCGGTCGAGCACGGGCCGGCTCTGGGCCGTTCCGTCCCGGTGGTAGACGACGGCCAGGCGCAGCGACTCGCGGGCCCCCGCCGCGACCCGCACGCGATACTCGAAAGCGCCGAAGATGCGGTGGCCGACGAGTGCCGCATCCTCGGGCTTGCCGTCGCCGAAGGCGGCGGCGGCGGGATCCGGCAGCAGCGAGGCGCTGCGCATGTATCCGAGCAAGACCTGCTCGCGAAGCGATAGCTCGACGGCGCTGGGTTCGCGCGAGCCGCCCCACCAGCGCTCGCCCCCCGTCTCCAAGTTCTTCGAGCAGATGTAGCGCCCGTCGTTCCAAGCGCGCACCTGGTGCTCGGGCTCGCCGTAGAAACGCTGCCCTACGAGCATCGCCCAGGGAAAGACGGCGATCTCGATCTCGTCGGCGCTCGGGTTGTAGAGCGTCACGTCGACGACGAACGAGACCGCGCGCTCGAACGCCGGCCCGTGCGGCACGTAGAACGCCTCCGTCACGTGCGCGCGATGCTCGAGCGTGAACTCCGAGATCTGCGCGTACGGCAGGAAGGTGAGCTCCCTCTCGATCTGATGCGGAAAGACGGTGGCGTTCGCGTCGCCGCCCGGTTCGCGCAGACGGTAGGCGACGTGCTGCGTGCCGAAGATGATGCGATCGGTATCGGCATCCCAAAGGCCGCGCACGCCCCCCTTTGCGGTGGCCTGCGCGTAGGATTTGTAGTTCCCGAGCAGGAGTCCGTACGGCGTCTGCGATTCGCGCAGGACGTACGCGCAAAACTCGTTTCTCTGAGCGTCGTAGCTGGCTTTCACATGTACTTCCCAGAGGGCCTGATTGCGGCGCCCGGTCCGAAGGCGCCTCCCTCGAATCCGGCAAACTAGGACTCGGTGGCTCGCAGCTACACCGCCCCGGCGAAGATCAACCTCACCCTCGAGGTGCTCGCGCGACGCGAAGACGGCTACCACACGCTCCGCAGCGTCATGGTGCCGCTCGCGCTGGCCGACGAGCTCGTCGTCTCGCCGAGCGAGCGCTTTGCGTTCGATTGCGACGCGCCGGAGCTCGCGGGAAACGAGAATCTCGTGGTTCGCGCGGCGCTCGCGCTCGGGAGTCCGCCGGCGGCGCATCTCTCGCTGCGAAAGCGCGTCCCCTCCCAAGCCGGGCTCGGCGGCGGCTCCAGCGACGCCGCAACCGTCCTGCGGGCCGCGATGGACGGCGCGTTCGGCGCGGTCCCGGCGCTGGACTGGATGCGCACGGCGCGCACCCTCGGCTCGGACGTGCCGTTCTTTCTCGCGCAAACCGCCGCGCTGGTGGAAGGGACCGGGGAGCGCGTCGTTCCCGCCGGAACGATTCCACCGTGGCACGTGCTCGTCGTGAAGCCGCCCGCCGCCGTCTCCACCGTCGCGGCGTATGCGGAGCTCGACCGGACGGCGCGCTCGTCGCGGCCGCGCAACGGCTCCGTCTCGCTGACCCTGCTCGCGGCGTTACAGCGCGGCGATTTCGCCGAGGTCGAACGCGGACTCTCGAACGATTTCAACGACGTCATCGCGGCACGCACGCCCGAGGTCGCGCGCGCGCTCGACGCGCTGCGCGCGGCGGGTTCGGCGAACGCGCTGCTCTCCGGTTCCGGTTCGGCGGTCTTCACGCTCGCACCCGACGCGGCAACG
>DATJRF010000030.1:0-5523 GCA_035505015.1 Verrucomicrobiia bacterium
TCCGAGGCGAAGAGATGGTCGGCGATCGCGTACGTCTTCGCCATCGCGATGTATGGAGCGATGTCGGAACTGCGCACGTACGAGTAGGCGAAATCGCCGGCCGAGGGGCCGCCTCCCAGCGCCCCCAGATGCGCCAAATCAAAACCGTCCATCTTCCCGCCGTCGTATTCCTCGACGAAGCCGGTGTGGACGTGATCGAGGTCCTCGCAGCCGGCCGCGCTGCAGTACCCGGCCAGTGGAATGGGTTTGAGCGCGACGCTCTTGCCCTCGTGGTTCAAGCCGCTCTTCACGACGTCGATCCCGGGCACGCCGCTGCCGGCGAACATATTATCGAAGCTGCGGTTTTCTTGGACGATGAGCACGATGTGCGAGATCGGGTTGGCGCTCGCCGCGGGCTCGAGCGTCACGGCCGGAACCGCCGAGGCGGAGGGGGCGTGCCCGATGCCGCCGCAACCCGGCAGTGCAGCCGCGACCACCGCGAATGCGACCGCACGCAACCGCCGAAAGCAGCCAGAAGTGACCGACATTGTCGATACGATACCCGAAGTCATCGAGCCTCAAAACTCACGGGACTACCTCGAAGTGATCTCGCGCGCCGTCTTTCAGGCGGGCGTGAGCTGGAAGCAAATCGCCAGCCACTGGGGCGCTTACCGGCGCGCTTTTGGGGCCTTTGACCCATCGGCGGTCGCCTCCTACGGCGATGCGGAAGTAGCGCGCGTGCTGGCGACGCCCGGCGTTTTACGCGTGGAGCGCAAGGTACGCGCGACGATCGCCAACGCGGCAGCCTTGCTCAAGGTGCAAGCAACCTTCGGCGACTTCGCGGCTTACGTCGCCTCGTTCTCCGATTACGACGCGCTCGCGCGCGACCTCAAGAAGCGCTTTTCCTACCTCGGCGACATGAACGTCTGGTACGTGCTCTTTCGAACGGGCTTCCCCGTTCCGCGCTTCGAAGGCTGGGTCGCGACGATTCGCGGAGAGCATCCGCGGATGCGCGAGATGGTCGAGCGGGCCCGCGCGGCGGGCCGCTCGCGCGAGTACTAGCAGCGGTCTACGACGTGCGGCCGCGCCGCTCGCCTTGACGGCGCTCGCCTTTACGCCGCTCCTGCGTGAGCATCCAGCCGAGGTGGTGCATCAAGGCGTCGGGGAGCACGCGGCGCCGCTCCGCTACGCGACGCTCGCCGCGGCGCAACTCCCTGGGAGCGTACAAATCGTCCATTCGAGGTTCTTAGCCTCCCGGACCCCGGGCTCCCGGCGGGCGCCCGGGCCGAATGAGATAGAGCCCGAGCGGCGCGGCGTAGTTGAGCTCCGGAGCCGGCTTTCCGTCGAAGCCGCGGCCCTGCAGCTCGGCGGCATCGGTGACGGCGACGCGACCGCATTGCAGCAGCGCCGGGATCGTTTCGGGATCGCCGGGATCGAGTTCGTACCACGTGCCGCCCTTCGCCGGATGCGGCGAGATCGTCCAACTCGGCGTGGGCGCGCCGCGCGCAAAGTACGCCTGCAACTCGCCGAGCGCCTGCGTGGCCAGCGCGCGCGCCTGCGCGGTGCACTCTTGCACCGCCGACACCGCAAACGGCTGCTTCGGTGCCGCCGCCGGCAGCTTGTAGAGGCGGAACTGCTCCTGCCCCGCTTGCGGGGGGCGCGCGACGAGATAGAGCCCGACCGCCGGCATGAAGTTGATTTGCGGTACGAAGAAGAGCGAGCTCGACGGTGCGTAGAGCTTGCGTTGCGCGACGTCGTCGGCGCGCGCGATGTGGAGGGCAAAGCAGCCGGCGAGCGCGCGCAGCCGCGCCGACCCCTTCGGCACGATCGTGAGCGCGTAGGCGGAGCCGAGGCCGTGATACGTGACGGTCGCGTCGGCCAGCGCCGGGGCGGGCATCGCCGCCGGATAGCCGGCGGCCGTCTTGGCCGCTTCGATCGCCGCGACGAACGCTTTGAGCTCGGTGGAAAGCACCCGCGCCGAGGCCGCGCCGGCGGCGCTGCAGCGCTGCGGGTCTTCGACGACGGCGAGCGGATCGGGCGGCGGTGAGGCCGGCAGCGGTGCGAAGAGGCTTGCGAATCCGCCACGCCGGCCGTTCGGCCCACCCGGCCCACCCGGCCCGCCGGGTCCGCCGCGGGCACCGCGCGGAACGTTGAACGCCGAGCCGGTCTGCGACGTCACGGCGCCTTGACCGAACTTCACGCCGTAGGTTACCGAGAGCGAGCGCGGCGTCAGCGGCCGGGCGATGGTCGGAACGCTCAGGCCGTCGAGCGTCACGTACGGAACCGCACCGCGCGGACCCGAGAAGATCCCCGCGTCGGCGTCGGTGATGTTGCTCACGGCCAGCGTCAGATCGCCGCGCTCGAGGCTCATCGTCGCGCCCGCGTCGAAGGTCGCGTACCCCGGAAGGTTGTTGGGATTGTTCTTGGCCGTATACTGCGCGTCGGCGAGCCATTCGAGCAGCGAATGCGGCGCCTTGTAATCGAAGACGATGCCGGCCTTCTGCAGCGGCACGTTGGGAACTTGCTGGCCCGAGAGCGTGATCGCGTACGGGCTCGTGAAGAACGCCGCGTTCGAGACGACCGTCGACTGCGTGACGTTGTAGTACGGCTGCACGACGAGATCGCCGAAGGTCGCGTAGCCGCTGAACTCGCCGCCCTGGTAGATGCGCCGCAAACCGCCGATCGGCGTCGAGAAGTAGAGCTGCTGCGGGCCGAAGAGCGTACCCGCCTTCACGTTACAACCGGCCGGCGACTGGAAGAGCGCCTCGACCTGGGCCAGGTAAAGCGGCGGCAGCAGGCCCATCTGCTGCAGCGTCGCGCCGTTCACCTCGACCGGCAGCAGTACGCCGGCCTGAATCTGGCGGTAGAGCTGCAGCGTGAGGCTTCCGCCGTGGAGCGCGCGGGTGTAGCCGGCGCGGTACGAGATCGACGAGCTCGGTCCGGGCTCCTGGCCCGGCGCGTTGCCGTAGGCGTAGTCGTCGGCCGGCGAAGCGGTGCCGTCGCAGTTGAAGCGCAGCGAGGCGGGATCGGTGAGAATCTGCGAGTGCCCCGCACTCGCGGCGACGCCGCCGACGGCGTACGATCCAAAATAGGTGTCCGCGTTGGTCGGGCGCCAGGTTGCGTTGAGGCTGCCGAGCGCCGTCGGGCCGTTCGCGCCGGTCGCCGTGCTCGCGCCGACCGACTCCGCGAGCTCGAGCTTGTCGCTCGAGTGCACGGTATCGGTGAGGGTGAGGGAGTCGTAGGCCGTGTTGTAGCTGCCGGTGTAGAACTCTTGCGATTGCTCGACCAGCGGCGTCGTCGCGTTGCTCGACTGGCTGCCGTAGGCGGAGATCGAGATCGTGTGCCGCTCTTGCGCGGGCAGCGTCGCGTTGAGCACGAAGCCGTTGGTCTTCGAGAGCGTCGAGAAGCCGTTGGGCGCCGCGCTCGGGATCGGATTGGGGTACGCTTCGACCGCGATCGTGCGCTCGAGTTCGTCGAGCGCGTTGGTGGACGTCGTCGAAAAGAGCGAGCCCTGCACCTGCGTCGCGCCCAGCAGCGCGTTGTCGGTGAGCGAGTAGAGCTGCACGCTGCCGTCGTTGGTACTGTTCGGACCGACGCCGCAGGGCAACGCCGACCCGCCGTAGCTGCGCAAGCAGATGATGTCGGTATCGCGCGCCGAGTTGAGGAAGGTTCCGGTCAGCGTTTGCGTATCGCCGAACTCGTAGCGCAGCTTGAGCAAATTGCCGGAGTACGAGCTGTCGCCGTCGTGATCGTAGAGCTGGCCGCTCGCGTCGAAATACACCAGCCCGTCGGCGAGGGAGGGTACGACGCGATAGACGCTCTGTACGGCGACGCCGAGCTTGTCGAACGATCCCGTCTCGGCGAGCGAGTAGTTGTACTTCCCGTTGTTTCCGGCGGAGAGCATCATCTGCGAGACCCAGCTCAGCGTCGGCTCGAGCGTGGTGAAGTTCACCGAGCCGCCGAGCCCGCCGAGCGAGGCGCCCATGTGCACGCTCGCGCCCTGGAAGAGATCGGTTGCGAAGCCGCGCAGATTGCCGGCCGTTCCCGGGGCGTTGAGCGGGATACCGTCGAGCGTGAGGGCGGTTTGGCTTGCGTCGTGGCCTTCGAGCGAGATCGTCTGGGTCGCGTCGCTGGTGTCGTCCGAGGTCGAGACGCTCACCCCCGAGAGTTTGTTGAGCGCGCCCGCCAGATCGTCGGAGAGGCGGCGCTGCGGCGAGTTCGCGGTGATGCTGGTGGTCGAGATCGACGCCGTCGCCTTCACGGAGACCGTACCGATGATCTTCAACCCTTCGTTCTGCTCGACCAGCGCGACGGCCACCGTCACGACGCGGCCGTCGAGCACTTCGAACGACGCGGAGGTGAGCCCGCCGTACCCGCGCTTGAAGACGTGCGCGCGGTAGATGCCGTCGGGAACGTCGACGAACTTCACCTCGCCCTTGGCCGAGGTGAGCTCGCTCGTGATGACCGGACCGTCGAGCAGCACCCGCGCGAGATCGAGCGGAGCCTTGGTCGCGGCGTCGACGACGACGATGTCGATCTCGCCCGAATCGGACTGTGCGGGGGCGCGCGCCGGGAGCGCAGCCAACAGCACGGCGAGGGCGATTGCCGCCGCGACCAGGTTCTTCATCGGTCCTCTTACGTCGTAGAAGGTGCGAGTTTGATGGTGACGGCCGTGCCTTGGCCCGGAGCGCTGTCGATGGCGATCTCTCCGCCCGCGCGCTCGACCGCGCGCTTGGCGATCGAGAGCCCGAGGCCCGCCCCGCCGATCTCGCCGCGCTTGTCGCCGCGATAGAAACGCTCGAACGCGTGCAGACGCTCCGCCTCGGACATGCCGGGCCCTTCGTCGCGCACGGTGATGACGACGCTGCCGTTATCGCGCACGGCGCGCAGATGTACCGGCGCCTCGGGAGCGTACTTCATCGCGTTCTCCACGATGTTCCAGAGCGCTTCGCCCAGCTCGCTCGGATCGCCCTGAACGCTCTCGACGCCTTCGACGCTGTAGTCGATGGCGCGGCGATCGTCGAGGCGCCGCGCTGCCTCGCATTGGCCGCGCAGCATCTCCGCGACGTCGATCTTCTCGGTCTGGGGCGGCGCTTCCGCATCCATCCGTGCGAGCCGCATCAGGCGGTCGATCAGCGTGCGCATGTGTTCTTTCTCGATCGACATCGTGCCGAGGATCTGGCGGGCGATCTTCGGCTCTTCGATAGCGCCGCGGCGCAGCACGTCGATGTAGCCGCCGATCACCGTCAGCGGCGTGCGCAGCTCGTGGCTGGCGTCCGCGGCAAACTGGCGCATGCGCTCCTCGGCGCGGCGGCGCTCCTCCATCGCGTGCGCGACGCCCGCAACGGCGGCGTTGTACGCCTCCGTGAGCGAGGCGATCTCGTCGCCGCCGCGCATGACGAAACGGCGCAGCGCATAGTCGCCGTCCGCGAGAGCCCGCAACGATTCGCCCACCTCGCCGATCGGCCGCAGCGCCGCGGCGGCGAAGAAGCGCCCGAGCACCCAGCAGAGCAGGATCGCGCAGATCGCGATCGTCACGACGAC
>DATJRF010000031.1:0-8775 GCA_035505015.1 Verrucomicrobiia bacterium
ACGGCGTCCATCTGACCACGGGCGAAGTCTTCGCGCGCGCTCGGCAGCGCCGCCCGGCGATCGGCTTCTCGACCGTCTACCGCGGCATCCAGCGCTTGCGCGACCTCGCTCTGATCGACGAGATCATCGTGCCGGGAGCCGAGGCCGCCGTCTACGAGCTTGCGGCCGAGCCGCACGCGCACTTCCGCTGCGAGCGCTGCGCGAACGTGGCGGACGTTTCGTTCGCGCTAGCCCCGCGGACGCTCGCCGCGCTGCGCAAGCAGACCGGGGCGCGCATCGACGCCGCCCGCGTGACGCTTCACGGCCTCTGCGCGCGCTGTCAGTAGCCGGCGCCGGCGGCGCCGGCGCGTACCGGCGCGGTGAAGCGCACGGTGATGACCGATCCGGCCGGCACGTCGACGTCGGTCTTGAGCTCTTGCGATAGGGCGTAGCCGCCGAGTGCCCCCGCCAGCGCGCCGTGATGCACGCGCGCGTGCTTGGCGAGCTCGTGCCCCGCGATTGCGCCGCCCAGCATCATCCCGGCGGTGCGCCAGTGATGCGTCGCCGGATCGAACGCCTTGCTCGAAAGGATCTCGACGCTCACCGGGACCTTGCTGCCGTCGGCGAGCCGCAGATCGTCGAAGACTAGCGTCATCTTGGCCGGGCGCATCGGACCGGCCGGCTGCACTCCTGCGAGGTGCCCCTCCAAGACCGAACCGTCGAGCGCGGAGCTCATCGAGTGCGTCTCGGCGATCTGGAAGGGCTGGCCGTCCGTGCCGGTCTTCGTTCCGACCGCCTCGCGCAGCTTCCCCGTGAACTCCGTTCCGGCGGCCGCGACGATGCTGCCGCTCGAGCTCGTCGTCGACGCGCTTTGCGTCGTCACGTTAGCGTTGCGGTGACTGCACGCGCACATGGCGGCCGCGGCGACCAGCGCCGTACAGCAGCGCAGCGAACGCTTCATGCGTGGAGATACGGCCGGGCCGTCGCGTACAGATCGGGGTGCTCCATCTCGTGAATGAGGTTGGCGACGAGTCCCGTCCATCCTGTCTGATGCGAGGCGCCCAGCCCCGCTCCCGTATCGCCGTGAAAGTATTCGCAGAAGAGCAGATGATCGCGCCAGTGCGGGTCCGTTTGCAACTTCTCCACCCCACCGTGCGCGGGGCGCCGTCCCTGGCCGTCGCGAAGGAAGAGGGCGATCAGCCGCCGCGCCAGCTCGTCGGCGACGGCGTCGAGCGGAAGCCGCCGACCCGACCCGGTCGGGAACTCGACCGTGTATTCGTCGCCGAGGTAGCGGTGGAACGCTCGCAGCGCGGCGATGATGAGGTAGTTGGTCGGAAACCAGATGGGGCCGCGCCAGTTCGAGTTGCTGCCGAAGAGCTCCGTCTGCGACTCGGCCGGCTCGTATCCGACGCGGTATTCCGACTCGCCGGCACGCACCACAAACGGCGCGCGCTCGTGGACCTTCGAGAGCGCGCGAATGCCGTACGGGCTCAAGAACTCGTCTTCGTCGAGCAGCCGCTCGAGGATCCGCCCCAGGCGAGCTTCGTCGACGATCGCCGCAATCTGGCGGTTGGTCGGGCCGGGCACGTCGAAGGTGCGCACGAACTCGGCGAGATCGGGACGGCGGTCGAGCGTCCAGATCAACCGCTCGCGCACCCGCAGCAGCGGCCCCGTCCCGTCGGCCGAGCCGACCAGCACCGCAAAGAGCGGGATCAGCCCGACCACCGAGCGGATGCGCATCGGGAAGCGCTCGCCGCTGGGAAACTGCATGTAGTCGTAGTAGAATCCGTCCTCTTCGCACCACAGCCCCTTGCCGCCGAACTTGTGGATCGCGGAGTAGATGTAGATAAAGTGCGTGAGGAACTTCGCGAACATGTCCAGATAGGTCGGGTCGAGCTCGGCGAGCTCGCCCGCGATCTCCATCATCGACGTGCAGAACATCGCCATCCAGCTGGTGCCGTCGGATTGGTCGAGCCGGTACCCCGGCGGCAGCGGCGCCCCGCGATCGATCGCGCCGATGTTATCGAGCCCCAAAAAGCCGCCCTGGAAGACGTTGTTGCCCTCGGCGTCTTTGCGATTGACCCACCAGGTGAAGTTGAGCGCGAGCTTCTTGAACATGCGCTTGAGAAAGTCTCGATCGGGCAAGCCGTAGAGGCGCCGCTCGATATCGTAGACGCGAAAGGCGGCCAGCGCCAGCACCGGCGGGTTGACGTCGGAGAGGCCCCACTCGTAAGCCGGAATCTGCCCGTTGGGATGCATGTACCACTCCATCGTCAGCAGCTCGAGCTGGTGCTTGGCGAAATCCGGGTCGATCAGCGCGAAGGTGATGGCGTGGAATGCGAGGTCCCAGGCCGCGTACCAGGGGTACTCCCACTTGTCGGGCATCGAGATCACGTCGTGGTTGTAGAGATGGAGCCACTCGCGATTGCGCCCGCGCCAGCGCGACTCGGGCGGCTCGGGCCCGGCCGGATCGCCCTTGAGCCACTCGAAGACGGAGTAACGGTAGAGCTGCTTCGACCACAGCATCCCCGCAAAGGCTTGGCGCGAGACCGCGCGCAGCTCGGGCGGCGACGACGGCGCCGAGAGCGTTTCGTAAAAGCGATCCGCCTCGGCGATGCGCTCGTCGAAGACGCGATCGAAAGCGGGGCCGAGCACCTGCGCCGCGGCGTCGTTCGAGAAGCGCAAGCGCAAGACGCGCTGCTCGCCGGGTTCGAGCGCCGCCGCGTAGTGGATCGCCGCTTTCGTTCCCACGTTGGCGGGGTTGACGGCGGTCGCGTCGCCGCGCACCACGTAGGCGTCGATGGCGTCCTTGGTGTACGCGCCGCGATTGGGGGCTCCCCACAGCGCCGAAAAGTTCGTCTCGTTTTCGGTGAACAGCGGCTCGCCTCCGGGCTCGAAGGCGAGGTAACGCTCGCCGAGTTTGCGATCGGTCGCGTGCAGCGCGCTGCCGGCCGCGCAAAGCTCGATCGACGGCTTCTTCGGATGGCTTCCCTGCCACGACCACATGTTGCGGAACCACAGCGTCGGCAGCAGGTGCAGCTGCGCCGCGGCGGGCCCGCGGTTGATCGCCGTGAGCCGGATCACGATATCCTCGGGGGCCGCCTTCGCGTATTCGATGAAGACGTCGAAGTACTCGTCGCGCTCGAAGATGCCGGTATCCAACAGCTCGTATTCGGGATCTTTACGGCCGCGGCGCGCGTTCTCTTCGAGCAGCCGGCGGTACGGGTACTCGCGCTGCGGATACTTGTAGAGCGCCTTCATGTAGGCGTGCGTCGGCGTGTTGTCGAGGTAGAAGTAGTACTCCTTGACGTCCTCGCCGTGATTGCCCTGGCTGTTGGTGACGCCGAAGTAGCGCTCTTTGAGAAACGGATCGGCGCCGTTCCAAAAGGAGAAGGCGAAACAGAGATACTGGCGGTCGTCGGAGATTCCGGCGATTCCGTCCTCGCCCCAGCGGTACGCTCGCAGGCGAGCCTGATCGAACGGAAACGACTCCCAGGCGGTCTGCTCGGCGCTGTAGTCTTCGCGCACGGTGCCCCACTGGCGGTCGCTCAAGTACGGCCCCCAGTGCCGCCAATCGGCAATGCCGGTTCGCGCTTGATACAAGCGTTCGCGTTCGGGATTGCCCTGGACTCGCTTCATGCGTCCGTGCCTCCCCGCTCGGAGCCGGAGGTAGTACCTTCAGTGCCGCCCGCGCCCGAGCCTGGCGGACGCCGAGGCTCGCCAGGGAGGCGCGGGCTCGGGATTTTCTAAGAGTCGCCCTTTATGATGGAGTCCTTTTGGAGAGCAGAACGATCGCCCGGGTAACGCCAACCCTCTTTTTTGCATGCGCGCTCGCGGCGGCCGCAGGCTGCGGCCACAAGGAAGCCAAGGCGGCTCCGGTCTCGGTTCAGACGACGGTCGCGCAGGTCAAGACGATCCAGCCGAGCCGGCGGCTCGCCGGGATCATTGCCCCCTTCGAGAACGTCGCGATCCAGTCGACGCTGGTGGAGCCGGCCGATAGCGTCGACGTGCAGGAAGGCGACCGGGTGCGCGCCGGAGAGGTGCTGGCGGTGCTCGACGTCGCCGACCTCGAGGCCCAGCTCAACGCCGATCTGGCGACGGCCAACAGCAGCGCGGCCAGCACCTCGCACGACGTCTACCAGGGCTCGCTCTCGATCGCGCAAGGATACGATGCCGTGCAGTCGGCCAACGCGGCGGTCTCGCAGGCGAACGCGAATATCTCGCGCGACCGCGCCCAGCTCCAGCGCGACCAGAACCTCTATGCGAAGGGCTACGTCTCGCTCGAAGCGCTGCAGCAGGACGAAGCCACGGTGCGCGGCGACGAAAGCGCGCTCAACAACGCGAACTCGCAGCTCGCCTCGGCGAAGTCGACGGTCGTCGCCAACGGAACGCTCGGCTCGGGCGGCCTTCAAGAGTCCTCGATCGAGCAGTCGAAGGCTCAACAAGAGGTGGCCCTCGCGCAGGCCGACCAAGTGCGCGTCCAGATCGCCAAGGCGCGGATCGTCTCGCCGATCGACGGCGTCGTCGTCAATCGCAACATCAATCCGGGCGAGTATCCGGGGAGCCGCCAGATCTTCACCATTCAGCAGGTCGACCCGGTGTACGCGGTGCTGCACGGCTCGGGCGAGGAAGTGGCGCCGATCCAAGCCGGCGTCGAGGCGCGCATCGAGGCGACCGATCTCGGCAACAACGCCGCCTTCGACGGTCGGGTGATCGGCGTGCTCAACGAGATCAATCCGGGCTCGACCGATTTTCAAGTCAAAGTCGTCATCGCCAATCCGTTTCGCAAACTGCGCCCGGGCATGGCGGTGCTCGGAATCGTTCCCCTGCCGGCGGCACGCGGCGTCGCCATCCCCACGACCGCCTTCATCGACGACAACCACGACAGCATTCTTACCGTCGTCGCCGGCAACGTTGTCAAGACGGTCCCGGTCACGGAGCTTGCCACCGACGGGACCGACTCGGTCGTCAAGGGCATACCCTCCGGAACGCGCGTGGTCGACAACGGGCAGATCAGCGTCGGCGACGGCGAGCAGGTAACGCCGCAGTGAACTTCAGCCTGACTCGGCTCTTCATCAAACGGCCGACGCTGGTCTTCGTCATCATCTCGCTGATGACGTTCGCGGGCGTGCTCTCGACGGCGACCATCGTCAAGGAGCTCTATCCCGACGTCAGCCAGCCGACCGCGACGATCTCGGTGCAGTACAACGGCGCCTCGGTGACCGAGATGCGCGACAATATCGTGCAGCCGATCGAGCAGAACCTCTCCGGAACCGCCGACCTGCAAACGATCAACTCGGTCGTTCAACAGGGGCAGGCTTCGATCACCGCCATCTTCGATCTCGAGTCCGACACCGCGACCGACCTCGCGCTCACGAACAAAGCCGTCCAAGCCGCCGAGAAGTACCTTCCGACCAACCTGACCCCGCCCACCGTCAATTTGCAGGATCCGACCCAGTCGGTGGTCGTAACGCTGGCGCTCTATTCCCAGAAGCTCTCGCTCGCCAAGCTCGCCTTCTACGCGGTCAACGTCATCGCGCCGAAGCTCGAGCAAGTCCCCGGCATCTCGTTCGTAAACGTCGGCGGCGTCGTCACGCCGGCGTACGAGATCACGGTCGATCCGGTCAAGCTCGCCGCGATGAATCTCACGATCGAAGACGTCATCAACACGGTGAGCGAGAACAACGAGCGCGTTCCCGGCGGCTACGCGTACGAGCCGAACCGCCAGACGACCATCGACGTCCGCGGCGACATTCAGGATCTGGACTCGGTCCGCAACCTTCCGATCATTCCCTCGACCGGAACGGCGTCGAACCCCTCGCTCTCGCAGGTCGAAGACTTGGCCGGCGGATTGAGCGCCCTGGCGGGCGCGGTGAACCCGTGGACGGCGAGTAACGCGGTGGTTCGCATCGGCGACGTAGCGACGGTCACCGAGGGCTACGAGCCGCGCACGCAGTACGCGCATATCAGCGGCCGGCCCGGCCTCTTCATGCAGGTGCAGAAGGCGTCGACCGGTAGCGAAGTCGACGCTTCCAACAACGTCCTCAAAGTAATCCCGTCGCTGGAACGCCAGTTTCCCGAAATAAAGTTCCGCGTCATCCACGTTCAGTCGAAGTTCACGGAGCAGCAGATCGACACGGTCGTGCGCACGCTGATGGAAGCGATCCTGCTCACGGGCCTCGCGATGGTCTTCTTTTTGCGCTCGTGGCGCAGCGCGATCGTGGTGTGCGTCGCCATTCCCACCTCGCTCGCGATCGCGGTCACCGCGATGAAGCTCCTGCATCTGACCATCGACACGATCTCGCTGCTCGGCATGTCGCTGGTCATCGGCATCCTGGTCGACGACTCGACCGTCGTCCTCGAGAACATCGAACGCCACTTCACCGAGCTCAAGCAGCCGCCCGAAGAGGCGGCGGTTCAGGGCCGCGAGGAGATCGGCGCGGCCGCCGTCGTCATCACGCTGGTCGACGTGGTGGTCTTCTTCCCGATCGCCTTCATCAGCGGCCAGGTCGGCCGTCAGATCGCCGAGTTCGCGATCGTCGTCGTCATCTCGACGCTCACGTCGCTCTTCGTTTCCTTTACGATCACGCCGACGCTGGCGGGCTTATGGGCGCTGCGCTCGCACTGGAACCCTCCCAAGATCGTCGACGCCTTCGGGGATCGCTTCGACCGATTGCGCCAGTGGTACGTCGAGCGGGCGCTCCCCTGGAGCATGCATCACGGCCGCCTGGTAGCGCTCTTCTGCGGGGGTACGTTCGTCTTCGCGCTCGGGCTGGTAGCGCTCGGCGTCGTCGGCGAGGAGTTCATCCCGCCCGTCGACCGCGGCGAGATCTACATTCAGCTGGTTTACCCGATCGGCACGCCGCTCGCCACGGTCGAACAAGGCGCCTTCGGCCTGGAGAAAGAGATCCTCAAGAACTCCGACGTCTTCGCTAACACGGCCGTAGCCGGCGCGTACTCGGCGCCGTTCGGCGGTTTCGTTACGCAAAGCAACGTCGGGCAAGTTCACGTTTGGCTCAAGGACGACCGCAAGCATTCGACGTCGTACTGGGTCGGCCAGTTCCAAGCGCTGGCGAACAAGTATCTGCCCTCGACGGCGCAGGCATTCGTCGTGCCGGCTACGGGGACGCAGGGCGGCAACGCGCAGCCGATCGATTTTCTGGTCACCGATCTGAGCGGAGGCGATCCCACGCCGTACGCGCAGCAAATCCTCAATCTGCTCAAGACGGTACCGGGCGCGACGAGCGTCAACAGCACCGGCACGCAGCGCGCACCCGAGATATCGATCCAGTTCGACCGCAAGAAGGCGCAGGCGCTCGGCGTCGACGTCGGTAGCGCGGCGGTCGCGGCGGGGGCCGCATTCGGCGGCAACGTGGCGACGCAGTTCGAGACGGCGGAGGGGCTGGAAGAGGTTCAGGTCATCTACCCGTCCTCGTATCAAACCAGCATCGAGCAGCTCAAGAACGTCCCGCTGCGCTCCTCGAACGGGTCGATCGTGTATCTCGGCGACATCGCACGCTTCATCTCGACGCCGACGCCGCCCCTGATGACGCGCACCGATCGCAATACCGTGATCCACGTCGAAGCCAACTACGCTTCGAACTCGTCGCTCTCCGCCGTCGAGGAAGGCCTGCTCAAGCGGTTGCCTTCGCTGCACTTGCCGCCCACCGTCTGGGTTCGCCCGGCGCCGCTCGGGCAGCAGGACTTCATGCACCAGACGCTGGTCGGGATGGGCCTCTCGATGATCGTCTCGGTGATCCTCGTCTACCTGCTGATGGTGGCGCTCTACAACAGCTACATTTCGCCGCTGATCATCATCTTCTCGGTTCCGGTTGCCGCGATCGGCGCGATCGGCTCGCTCGCGCTCACCCACCGCACCCTCAATCTCTTCTCGCTGATCGGAACCATTCTCCTCATCGGCATCGCCTCCAAGAACGGCATTCTCTTGGTCGATTATGCGAACACGCTGCGAGACCGCGGTTACGACAAGCTGACCGCGATCATGGAGAGCGCGAAGACGCGATTCCGCCCGATCATCATGACCAGCTTCTCGGTCGTCGCGGGCAACTTGCCGCTGGCGATCGCGATCGACCCAGGGTCGAGCTCGCGCTCGAGCCTGGGGATCGTGGTCATCGGCGGAGTGCTCAGCTCGCTCGTGCTCACGCTGCTGCTGATCCCCAACGTCTACATGTGGCTGGCGCCGAAAGACCGCCCGGCGAAGACGCGGCCGATGCCGCCGCTGCCCGAACCCTTCCCCGCCGCCACGCACTAACTGATCCCACCAGCATTCTTAATGCCGGAATTATCCGGCCCCTTAACAATTCCGGCCAAGTTGACAATCTCGTTAATGCAGCGAAGGGATGGCCTGGAGGGACGCGTAGCCGAGCCGCATCGTTCACTCACACCCGAACAGAATTGGAGTTAAGAGTACCGATGCGCGGTTACATCTTTACGACCGGCCTGCTGGCCGCCGGTCTGCTCGTCTCCGGTTGCGCGGGCGGCTCGCAGAGCCTCTCCCCGGCCTCCGGCTCGCTCGTCCCGCAAGCGGCGTTCGCCCCGGCCGCCGCGACCAACGCGATCGTCAACGGCAGCTTCACGACCGGGAAACTCGCGCCGTGGGCGGCCTTCGGAAAGGGCGCCGGCGCCGGCACCGTCACCGATAAGCAGCACTACGGCAACACGAAGTATGCCGGGTTCATGGGCACGCTGACGACGCCCGCCGTCAACCTTCCGCACGGCATGTCGCAGACCATCACCGTTCCCAAGAACGGCAAGCTGACGTTCTGGCACGAGGGC
>DATJRF010000032.1:0-2011 GCA_035505015.1 Verrucomicrobiia bacterium
ATCGAACCGGCGGCGAAGCGCGGATTCTGCGGCGTGGAAAACTTCTCGCAGGCCTCGCGGGCCAGCTCGGCCGAGCGGCGGTTGATCTCGAGGGTCCGCTCGCCCAGGCCGAACTCTTCGAGCTTGAGGCGGGAGCCCGTAAACGAATCGGTTTCTACGACGTCGGCGCCGGCCGCCAGATAGGCCTCGTGAATCGAGCGAACGACGTCGGGGCGCGAGAGGACCAGCGCCTCGTAGCACCCGTTGTAGCGGGCGCCGCCGAAATCGTCGGGCGATAGTTCGAGCGCCATGAGCTGCGTGCCCATGGCGCCGTCGAAGATGGCGACCCGCTCGCGCAGCAGGCCCAAATAGTCAGGCACCGTTATACTCGATCCGCTTGTTCGATGGCGATATCAGGGACGCGGATCTCGCCGACCGCGCGTCCGGCACGATTATACACGATGGGATGGGCAAAGCGGGCGAGTTTGGTCGCCTGCCCGGCGTCGAGGAGCCCGAGCAGCCGCAGCGCGGCGACCGTGGAGGGGCCCCGGGCTCTGCCAGCACCGTCGAGAACCTTCGAAACATACCCCAGCCCGGCGGGAATCGCGGCCACACCGTGCACGCCCTCGGCGCCGCCTTTGCAGGCGATCGCCCCCGCGCCGGCCTCCATGAGCGCCGCGTCGAGCTCCCCCGTCCCGCTCACGTAGGCGGGGTAGGCGATCATCGCACCTCGCACGGTGCGCAGCGCGCGCGCCTCGCGCTCGCCGACGCCCTCGAGGCTCGCAAAGCGCGCGAACGAGAGCGCGGCATTTCGCAAGCTCGTGGCGTAGACGGGAATGCCGCAGCCGTCGACGCCGAGGGGCCAGCTCGACGCGTCGTCGTCGGAGAGCCGCGCGCAGAGCTCCAAGATTTCCCGTTGCGCGGGATTGCCGGGCTCCATGTAGGTCGCGCTGTCGGCGCCGATCGCTTTACAGAGCGCGAGAATGCCGGCATGTTTGCCCGAGCAGTTATTGGAGAGTGCCGTGGGAATGCGGCGCTCGCGAATCATCGCATGCGCGGCGGCCTCGTTGTACGGCAGGTGCGCGCCGCACTGCAGGTCGTCGACGCCGGCGCCGATCTTCTCCAGGATCGACGCGACGGCTTCGAGGTGAAACGGCTCGCCCGCGTGCGACGCCGCCATAACGGCGATCTCTCGCTGCTCGAGCCCGAAGCGCTCGACGACGCCGGCCGCCACCGCGGCCGCAGCGATGAACGGTTTCGCAGCCGAACGCAGGTAGACCGGCGCCCCGGCGTCGCCGCTGGAAAAATGGACGTTGCCGCGGGCGTCGACGGCGCACGCGGCAACGTGGTGAACGGACTCGACGAGCTCCCCGCGCGTGACCTCGACGCGCAATTAGACCAGCGCCGGTTCCACGACGACCGCTTCCTGCTCGGCGAAGACGGGATTGCTGAGGTAGCGCTCGCCGGTATCGCAGCCTACCGTAACGATCGTCTTGCCTTTGAACTCGGGGCGCTGCGCGAGTTGCAGCGCGGCGTAGACGTTGGCGCCGGCCGAGATGCCGACCAGCATCCCTTCTTCGCGGGCCAGCCGGCGCGCCGTCGCAATCGCGTCGGCGTCGGTCACGCGGATCACCTCGTCGTAGATCTTCGTGTTGAGGATCTGCGGGACGAAGCCGGCGCCGGTACCTTGGATCTTGTGCGGCCCGGGCGGTCCGCCCGAAAGCACCGGCGAGGCGTCCGGCTCGACGGCGACGACGTAGACACCCGGCTTGCGATCCTTGAGCACCTCGCCGACACCGGTGACGGTGCCGCCGGTTCCCACCGCCGCGATGAAGACGTCGACCGCGCCGTCCGTATCGCGCCAAATCTCTTCGGCGGTGGTGCGGCGATGGATCTCCGGATTGGCCGGGTTTTCGAACTGCTGCGGCATGAAGTAGCCGCTCGGGTGCTCGGCAAGGATCTCGTTGGCGCGCGCGAGCGCGCCCTTCATTCCGGCCGCACCAGGCGTGAGCACGACTTGCGCGCCGTAGGC
>DATJRF010000033.1:0-13738 GCA_035505015.1 Verrucomicrobiia bacterium
TCGAGTACGCCGATATCTTGAACGCATGAACCGCGCGATCCAGCCGCGAGAGCGTCTGCTCGGCTTCGACGACGTATCGAGTGCGCCGCTGCACGTCGCGCTGGTCGAGCCCGAGATTCCGCCCAACGCCGGCAACGTCGCCCGCCTTTGCGCCGCCACCGGCTGCGCGCTGCACCTGGTCGAGCCGCTCGGCTTCTCGATCGAGGACCGCGAGCTCAAACGCGCCGGCCTGGACTACTGGCACGCCATCCACGTCGTCGTCCATCCGGGGCTGGAGCAGTTTCTCGAAGCGACCGCAGCGCACGGACGCTGGTTCTTCTCGACTCGCGCGAGCCGCCGCTACGGCGACGCCGCGTTCGAGCGCGGCGACGTGCTGGTTTTCGGCAAGGAGACGAAAGGGCTGCCCGCGTGGGTGATCGAGCGCTTCGACGATCGCGCGCTGCGCATCCCCATGCGCTCCGCGAGCGTGCGCAGCATCAACCTCTCCACCGCCGCCGGCATCGCCGTCTACGGCGCCCTCTCCCGCCTAAACTTCCCCGGCATGCACTAGCCCCCAAACGCACGATCGCCCCGTCATCGTGAGCGTAGCGAGCGCAGCGAGCGAAGTCGAACGGGAACGGCGCTCAACATCGCGCCGCCCTCGTTCGACTCCGGCGCTGCGCGCCTACGCTCACGATGACAGAACGCGCGCTCACCTTGACGGCTGGCGCCGGTTCGGCAACCGCGTCATCGTGAGCGTAGCGAGCGCAGCGAGCGAAGTCGAACGGGAACGGCGTTCAACATTGCGCCGCACTCGTTCGACTTCGGCGCTGCGCGCCTACGCTCACGATGACAGGGGGTCTGCGGTTACGGTGACGGGGGCGGCGCCGGTTTCGGTAGGGCGAGCGAGACTGCGAGCGCGAGCGCGGCGAAGAGCGTGAGCGCGGCGAAGACGGCGACGAGACCGTAGCGATCGCCGATCGCGCCGAAGAGCGGGGCTGCGAGGCCGCCGATCGTCACCGAGAGGCCGAGCGTCATGCCGGAGGCGATGCCGATGCGCTGCGGCAGATACTCCTGCCCGAGCACGACGAGCACGCCGGCCGAGGCTCCCAGCGACGCGCCGAACGCCGCCGCGAGCGGGAGCAGCGCGGCGTACGACGGCGCGTAGCGTCCCAGCATCGCGATCGCCGCGCCGAAAAGCACGACGCAGACGAGCGATCCGGAGATCACGGCGCGGCGATCGATCCGGTCGGCTAGGCGCCCGGTCGCAATCGTACCGATCGCGCCCGTCACGAGCATCGCGGCAAGCGCGAGCGAGCCCATCACCTTATCGACGTGCAGCACGTCGATAGCAAAGATCGGCATGAAGGTCACCGCCGCGAAGAACGCGGTCGAGCGCAGCGCGACCATCCCGCCGAGAATGCCGAATGCGCGCCAGTCGTCGCGGCCGGCGCGTTGGCGGTGCGCGTGATGCGCGCGCTCGCGCGCCTGCCGGTAGTGCGGCAGCTCCCGCCAGATGATCGCCGCGATGACGCAACCGGGAGCGAGCAGCCACGCCGCTCCCGGCAGCCCGAACGCGAGCAGCAGCGGCGTGATCAGCAGCGGCCCGAGCGCGAAGCCGAGATAACCGCCGGTCGTGAACCAGCTCATCGCGGCGGCGCGGCGCTCGCCGCCGAAGTAGTTCGCGAAGCGCGATCCTTCGGGATGGAACGCGGCGACGCCGATGCCCGAGACGAACGCGCCGGCGAGCATCAGCGGCATCGAGGACGAGAAGCCGATCACGGCGGTACCCAGGCACGCCAGCACGATCGACGCCGGAATCACCCACGCGAGCGACCGGCGATCGGAGAGATGCCCGAAGAGCGGCTGGATCACCGACGAGGAGAGATTCATCGCGAGCACGAGCGTCGCGGCACCGGCCAGCGAGAGGCCGCGATGCGCGACCAGCCACGGAAGGATCGCCGGGAGCGCGCTCTGATTCGAGTCGTTGACGAGATGCGCGATCGAGAGGATTGCGATGCTTCGGCGATCGCCCCGATCGAGCGTGGCGAGGGCGGCGGTCGCGGCCATGGGCCTAATCTTGCCACGCGCCGAAGAGGGCGCCTGCATGGCAAAGTCGTTGCAGGCGATCGAACGCGCCGTCGTGCGCTGCACGCGCTGTCCCGAGTTGCGAGCCTACGCAGCCGAGGTCGCGCGCGAGAAGCGCCGCGCATATCGCGAATGCGCCTACTGGGGCAAGCCGGTGCCGGCCTTCGGCTCCGCCGGCGCCCGCGTCGTGCTGGTCGGCTTGGCGCCGGGCGCGCACGGCAGCAACCGCACCGGCCGGATGTTCACGGGCGACGCTTCGGGGGACTTTCTCTATCCGGCGCTGCATCGCGCGGGTTTCGCCTCGCAACCGAATGCGACGTCGAGCGACGACGGACTCGCGCTGCACGACTGTCTCATCACGGCGGCGGCGCGCTGCGCGCCGCCCGGAAATAAACCGACGCCGGCCGAGCTGCGCAACTGCTTTCCCTATCTGCTCGAGGAGTTCGACGCACTGCCGCAGCTCCAGGTCGCGATCGGTCTGGGGCGGATCGGCTTCGAAGCGATCCTGCGCGTCCTCGCGCAGCGCGGTTTCTCGCTCGAGCCGGCCAAACCGGCGTTCGCACACGGCGCGGAGGTCGCAGCGGCCGCCGGCCCGCGGCGAATCGTTGCGATCGCGTCGTATCATCCGAGCCGGCAGAACACGAACACCGGCGTGCTGACGGCTGCGATGTTCGACGCGATCTTCGCACGCGCTCGCACGCTGCTTACGGTGAAGCCGCCTTCGCCGGGCGGCCGCAGTCGTCGGTGAGGATCGGGAAGCCCCACTTCGATTGATGCGTGACGACGCGCCGGTCGGGTTGCGCCGGCCCGTAGTGCTCGCGCACCTCGGCGAGCGCTCGCGCCTGCGCTTCCGGGTCGCCGCCGGAGACCGAAACGCCGGCCAGCGATCCGTCGGCGTTGGTGGTGAGCACGACGCTCGCGCCGTCGAGCTGCAGCCCGAGGGTCTGGCACGGGCGCAGCGGCGGGGGAGAGGCGGCGGCCGACGCGGCGTGCCGGCCCGCACAGGCGGCCAGAAAAATCGCGATTGCGCAGAGGATCGGCCGAACGCGACGCACCCCGCCTCATTCGCGGCGCTCGCTCGCGTTGCCCTTGGCTCTGCGAAGCCTTAGTTGAAGTCGAGGGTGCGCCCGCAGGAGTCGATGGCTTTGTCGGGCACCATCATCCCCCCGCCGCCCGGCGCGGGCCGGTACGAGATGATCTTGAGCGGCGGTGCGTTGACCTGCGCCGGCCCGTACGTGCTCTCGAGCGACTTGCGCGCATCGTTGACGGCTTCCGGATTATCGGCGTTGGCAAGCACGATGTACTGCTGAACGAAGCCGTTGTTGGCAAAGAGCACGCGGATGCTGGTGCCGTCCGGCGACGTCACGACCTTCTGCCCGCAGACGGGTCCCGTCGCGGGCGAGGCATACGTGGCTCGCGCATGGGACGGCCAAAGCGCCAACGCGAGGGCGGCGCCGAGGGCAAGGCCCCAAGGAGAGCGGGGGTAGCGGACTCCCACGCTTGGGTTATCGGACGGCATGGGGCTCCGGGACGGTACTGCGCAGGTAAAGATCTCGCAAGAGTTGCTCCGGCACCGGGCCGGGCGCGTCCATCATGAGGTCGCGGGCGACCTGGTTCTTCGGAAACGCAATCACGTCGCGAATGTTCTCCTCGCCGCAAGCAAGCATGACGATCCGGTCGATCCCCAGCGCCATGCCGCCGTGCGGCGGGGCTCCGTACTCGAGCGCGCGCACGAAGAAGCCGAACCGCTCCTCGATCTGCTCGGCGGAGAGACCGAGCATCTCGAAGATCTTGCGCTGCTGCTCGGGCTTGTGGATACGAATCGATCCCGAGCCGAGCTCGTAGCCGTTGAGCACCATGTCGTAGTGCTGCGCGCGCATCCGCATGGGATCGGTGTCGATGAGCTCCCACTGCCCCTGGGCCGGCGCGGTGAAGGCGTGGTGCGCGGGGATCGGTTTGCCGCTCTCTTCGTCGATCTCGAGATACGGGAAACCGAGCACCCAGCAGAAGGCGAACGTGCCGGGCGTGCGCAGCGCGCAGCGATCGCCGACGACGTTGCGCATCTTGCCGGCGACGGCGTACGCCGGCTCCCGCGCGTCGGCGAAGAGCAGCACCGCATCGCCGGTCTGCGCTCCCACCGCCTCGCGAACGGCCGCGACGTTGGCGTCGGTGAGGAACTTTGCCGCCGAAGACTTGATCCCGTCGGGCCCGAGCGCGATCCAAACCATGCCCTTCGCGTCGAGCTGCTTGGCCGTTTCGGTGAGCGCGTCGAAGTCGCGGCGCGAGAGTTGCGCGCCGCCGGGATAGCGCAGCGCGACGACCGCGCCGCCGCTCTCGAGCGCCGACTTGAAGACGACGAACTCGGTGCCCGCGAAGGCCGCGCCTACGTCGGCGAGCTCGAGCCCGAAGCGCAAATCCGGCTTGTCGGTTCCGTAGCGTTCCAGCGCCTGCTCGTGCGTGAGCCGCGGGAACGGCTCGAGCTCGATGCCCAGCGCGCAGCGCCACACCTCGCGGATGCACGACTCCATCACTTCGAGCACCTCTTCTTGCGAGGCGAACGAGAGCTCGACGTCGACCTGCGTGAACTCGGGCTGCCGGTCGGCGCGCTGGTCTTCGTCGCGCATGCAGCGCGCGATCTGCATGTAGCGCCCGAACCCCGACATCATGAGAATCTGCTTGAGCATCTGCGGCGATTGCGGCAGCGCGTAGAAGGAGCCCGGATGCACGCGGCTGGGCACGAGGTAATCGCGCGCGCCCTCCGGCGTGGATTTGATCAGCATCGGCGTTTCGATCTCGACGAATCCGCGCGCGTCGAAGAAGTCGCGAATCGCTTTGACGATGCGATGGCGCACGCGCAGGTTGCGCTGCATGCGCGGACGGCGCAGATCGAGGTAGCGGTATTCCAGGCGCAGGTTCTCGTCGACCGGGTCGTCCGAGTTGACTTGAAAAGGCGGGACTTGCGAGCGGTTGAGGATCTCCAGCTCGTCGATGCCGACCTCCACCTCGCCGGTGGGCAGCTTCGGATTTTCCGTCCCGGCCGGGCGGCGGCGCACCGAACCCGCAACCCGCAGCACGTCTTCGTGGCGCAGGTGCTCGGCCTCGCGAAAGCTGGGGTGGGACGGGTCGAAGACGACCTGCGAGACGCCCTCGTGATCGCGCAGATCGACGAAGATCAACCCGCCGTGATCGCGGCGGCGGTTGACCCAGCCGCACAGCTCCACGGCGGCTCCCTCGTCGGCGGCGCGCAGCGCGCCGCAAGAACGTTTAATGCGATGGTCCGGCATGCTCTCGTAGTGCTTCCTTGATCCCCGAAACGTAGTAGTACTGCTGAACGAGCGCGCGGGCGAACCGCGACGATTCCGCGCGCGTATCGAAAAACCCGAGCACCCGCGGCGCGCGCTCCAGCACGGCGTGCAGCCCGAGCGAGACGGGCGTCATCCCGAGATTGAGCCGAACCGCCAGATCGGGATGCTTGCGGTAGAAGCGCACCGTCGAGCGCCCGGCCAGCTTCATCTTCTCTTTCTGATCGTCGTGCGGCACGTCTTGGCAGTGATAGTTGACGGCACGCGGTTCGTAGACGATGCGCACGCCGTCCTTTTCGAGCCGGTATCCGAGCTCGAGATCCTCGTGGCCGTACCCGGTGAAGCTCTCGTCGAAGCCGCCCACGCGGCGCAGATCCTCGCTCGCGACCGAGGCGTTCCCGGTGAGAAAATAGAGCCAGGAGAGGCGCTTGCGGCCGGGCGGGTGGAGATGCGCGCGCAGCTCGGGGTGCTCGCGCTGGCGCGCGTAGTCGGCGAGATCGCGCACCTGCACCTCCCAGCCGACGACCGCGATCCGCTCGTCCGCGTCGCGATGGCGCGCGAGGTGGCGCGAGAGCAGATCCGGCGATGCCAAGATGTCCGCGTCGTTGAAGAGGACGATCGCCCCGCGCGCTTCGCGAATGCCCGCGTTGCGCGCCGCCGCACGCCCGGAGTAGGGGCCGGGCAGGTGGCGCAGGTTCGGATGCACCGCCGCCAAGCCGGCCAAGTATGCGGCCGTCCCGTCGTTCGAGTTCGAGTCGCAGACGAGCAGCTCGTAGCGCTCCCCCGGGACGTCCTGGGCGAGCAGCGTGGGAAGGACGTGCTCGAGCGTGTCGAGCCGGTTGTACGTCGGGATGACGACCGAAATATCAAGCATGCAGTAAGCCGGCGACGCCGCGCACGATCTCGTCGCGAAACTGCGCGAGCGACGCTTCGTCTTGCGAATCCGGCTTGCGAACCAGCACGTGCGGTACGCCGTACGGCGCCCACTCTTGCGAGTTCAACCGGAAGTACCGATGTTCAAAGGCGACGAGCGTTGGCCTTCGCATCGCGCTTGCGACATGTGTCGCACCGGTATCGACGGTCACCACGCAGGCGGCCCGCTCGAAGACCGCGGCCCACTCGAAGAACGGCAGGCCCTCCAACAGCGCCGAAGCCGCCCCTTGTTTGCCAAAGGCGGGGACCGCCGAGGCGCACTCCGGGGCCACCGTGATGACGACCGGCGCGAGCGCACTCAGAGCGGCGACCAGCTCCAGGGTGCTCGCGAGGGTGCTCCCGCCCGCAAACCAGCGCTGCCCGAGGTGCAGCACGATCGCCCCGCCGGGCAGGCCCGCGGTCGCGGCCCGGTCGGCGTCGGTCACGTCGAGGCGCAGGCCGCTCACCCGCTCGCGCGCCCCGACGAGTGCCACCAGATCGAGCAGTTGCTCGACCTCGTGGCGCACCAGCCGCTTGGGGTCCCGTTCGCTCAGCTCCGGGTCCGCCTCCGAGATCATCAGGCGGTTGACGAAGAGCGGGGCGGTGAGGCGCGCGAGCCAGCGGCGCTGGTAGGTGTAGCCGGCGCGCACGGGGGCGCGCGTCGCTCCGACCAGCCGCAGGTCGGGCTCGCGCGGAGCGAGCGCGATCGCGAGGTCGTAGCCTTGCCGCCCCGCGCCGAAGGCCGAAGGCTTGACGGCTCGCGGCAGCGAGACGAGCTCGTCGACGTCGGTGTTGCGCTCCATCACGACGCGGTTGTAGGGGCTCGTCACCATCGTGACGTGGGCGCCGGGGAACGAGGCGCGCACCGTCGCGATCGCGGGCGTCGAGAGAATCAGATCGCCGATGCGATCGGTGCGCGAGAGCAGGATACGCATCAGCCGCGCTTCGCAGCGAGCGCGCGTTCCAGTTCGTCGAAGTAGGCCTCGTTCGCGAGCGCCCGCGCCGCGCGCAGCTCGCCGGCGGAGAGCGCCCGGTCGCCGCTCAGATCGCCGAGGCGCGCGCGCAGCCGCGGCTCCGCGCCGAGCCGGCGCGACGCCGCGTGAAAGCCGCGCTGAACGGGGTTGAGGCCGGTCGCGAGATAGGTGCGCCACTGCGGGTGCTTCGCGGCGAGCTGCACGGCGGTGCGCGCTTGGGCGCGCGCCTGGCGGATCATCCTCTCGACGTTGCCGCTGCGCGGCCGCGGCTTCCAATGATAGACCAGCGCGCGTGGGTTGAAGGCCGCCGTAACGCCGCGCGCGCGCAAGCGCAGCCCGACGTCGATATCCTCCCAGCCGTATTCGGAAAACGATTCGTCGAAGGCGCCGATCGAGCGTATCGTCTCGAGCGGAACCGAAACGTTGGTCGTCCAAAAGAAGTTCCCGCTGTAGTCGCGCAGGCTCCAGCGCGGCACCGGCAGGCGGTCGAAGCTCTCGACGTTGATCGCGCCGCCGCGCACGACCGCTTGCGGATGCGCGCGCGCCGCACGCAGATGTTCTTCGACGAAGTTGGGAAGCGGCAGCACGTCGTCGTCGATGAAGACGATGCGCTCGCCGCGCGCGCGCGCAATCCCGGCGTTGCGCCCTTTGGCGAGCCCGGAGTTTTTCTGGTCGACGACGACGAAGTCGCAGGCGGCTCGGCGGCGCGCGCGTTCGATCGTCGCCGGCGTCTCGTCGGTCGACCCGTCGTTGACCAGCACCACCTCGTACCGGTCGCTCGGAACGCTCTGCTCGAAGCAGGCGTCGAGCACGCGCTCCAGCAGCGCGGCGCGGTTGTAGGTGCAGAGCTGAATCGTCGCGAGCATCACGTCACGCCCAGCGCTTCGACCGCCGCCAGCACGCGGGGTACGTCGAGGTGCGCGATGCACGCGTAGTCGCGGCAACGCTCTTTGGTGTCGCCGGGATGGCACGCAAAGGAGGCACGGACGACTTCGGTTCTCCGGCCGAGCGGCGCCCACCGCTCCGGGAAATCGCTTTGAAACGGGAAGATGCCGGCGGTCGGGCAGCCCACCGCCGCGGCGACGTGCATCGAGCCGGTGGTGATGCCGGCGAAGCCGCGCGCCGCTCGAGCCAGCGCGCCGAAGGCACCGATCCCGAGCTTTCCGGCGATCGAGACGACCCGTTCGTCGGCGGCACCGCGGACGATCGCCTCGGCGACGGCGGCGTCGGCCGGCGCACCGCTCACCAGGACGCGCCCGCCGAAACGTTCCAGCAGCGCGCGCGCGAGCGCGATCCAGCCGCCGACCGGCCAGATGCCGCGCGCCGACGCGACCGCGTTGCACGGATTGAGGATCAGCGCGTCGCCGCTCGCAAAGGCGCTCGCCTCGGCGCAATCCGCCTCGGTCGGCTCGAAGCGATAGCCCTGCGCGTCGCCTTCGCAGCCGATCGCGCGCGCGAAATCGAGCAAGATCTCGCTCCAGTGCGAGGTCACGTCGCCGCGCTCGCTGCGTACCACGACCCGTTCGGTGAAGCGGCCGGAGTACAAGCGGCGGGCTTGACCGACGCGTACGGGGATGCCCGCCCGCTGCGCGACGCTCGCGGTGCGCTCCGTCGCCCAGGTTACGACGCAGGCGGCGTAGCCGCGCTCGCGCAGGCGGCGCGCCACAACCTCTCGCTCGCCCTCGTCGACGAGCACCTCGTCGACATCGGGAACGCGCAGCAGCGTCTCGCGGTGGCCGCTTAGCGTCAACGCGTCCACGCGTGCGTAGCGCTGCCGCAGCGCGCGCGCAACGACCGAGGCGACCAGCGAGTCGCCGATGCCGCCGCCCGCGCAGTAGAGCAGCGCCGCCGAATCGTTCATCGCGAGAGCGCGCGCGCGAGCTCTCGGACGTACGTGCCGTCGAGGAAGGCGCCGCGCGCGGCGGCGCGCAGCCAGGCCGGCACGCGCGGCTCCGTCGCGACGCCGGCGTAGAGCGCGAGCAAAGCGTCGGGAACGAGATAGCGCCCGCGCATCAGGTTGAACGCGTGGGCGCCGGTCGCCATCCGGGCGCGCCGCGACGGATGGAGCTCCAGGAAGCGCCGCGCCATACGGGCGCGCTCGGCGGCCTTGCGCGTCTCGACCTCGAGCGTGTTGTCCGCCTGCGTCTTGATGTGCCAGAGATACGCGTCCCACGCAAAACCCCAACCCAGGCCGGATTGCCGCAGGCGCGTCCCGAGCTCCGTATCCTCCCAGCCGTACAGAGGGAAGTTCTCGTCGAATCCGCCGACGCGCTCGAACGCGGCGCGCGGCAGCGAAGCGTTGCACGTGCACAGAAAGGCGCGCGAATAATTGGCCGCCGCGGGCTTGGGGCGCGCGTCGTACGAGGGCACGTTGAGAATCGGGCCGTTGACGACGCGCGCCTTGCCCGCGCGGTGCGCGGCGGCGTGCGCCGCGATCCAGCCCGGCGGCAGCCACACGTCGTCGTCGCAGAAGACGAGCAGGGATCCGGCGGCGAGCGCCGCGCCGCGATTGCGCGCCTTGCCGCGATTCGGCTCGCCTTCGTAGACGTAGCGGACGGCCGGCCCGTCGAGGGCGGCGGCGCGTTCGACCACCTCGCGCGTGTCGTCGGCGGAGCCGTTGTCGACGACGATCGCCTCGAACGGCGGCGCGCCGCTCTGCGCGCGCAGCGCCGCGAGCGCACGCTCGACGTACGCGGCGCGATCCTTAGTGGCGATGACGACCGAGACGTCCATCGCTCTCCCTTACCCGGCCAAGCGCAGGAGCGATGCGGCCATCCGGTCCGCAGCGCCGGCGTGGCCGCGGTAGAGCTCGCCCAGGCGCGAGCCGGCGCTCGCGATCCACGCGCGATCGTCGTAGCGTTCCAGCGCCACGCGCGCGACGCGCCCGGGCGTCACCGTGCCCTGCATCTCCCAAACGATCGCCTCGTCCGCGTCCATGTTCGGCTGGGTGTGATGCTTGAACCGGTTGAAGACCCCGACCGCGACCGCTCGTTTGAGCGGGACGCCGACCAGCGGAACGCGGTGGAGGTAGGTGAGCGGCCCGTTGATCGTGACGAGCTCGGGCGCGTTGAGCGGCGTGATCGTCACCAGCGGCTTCGCGAGCGCGGCGAGCTCGATGCACTTCGTTCCCGGAATCGTGAGGACCAAGCGCGCGCGTGCGGCCGCGGCCAGCGCGTTGTGCAGGATCGGAAAACGCGCGCTGCCGTCGAGCGCCTCGAGAAAGGCCCGCTCGCCTTCGATCGCAAGGCGCCCGCGCTGGGCGAAGACGCGCGGGTCGCCGCCGCGTTCGATCGCGCTGCGCACTTGCGCGTACGGCGTGAAGGGCGAAAGACCGAAGGCGATGGGCAGCTCCGGGCGCTCGCGCCGGATGCGCAGCGCCGCCGTGAAGTAGAACGGGATGAGGTTTTCCACTTCGTACGAGCGCGAGCCGGGCATCACCAGGATACCGTCCTCGGGCGCTCCCGCCTCGAGCGGTGCCTGCGCCTCGAGCAGCGCGCCGTCGACCGCCAGGTTGCCGACGATCTCGATGCGCTCCGGCGGCGTTCCCCAGCCGCGCAGCTGCGCGGCGTTGCGCTCGTCGACGGCGTAGGCTTCGTCGAAGAGCCGGCGGTAACCGCGGCGCGAAAATTTGTACGTCGCCGCCTTGCCTTTCAAACGCGCGTGGAGCCGCGCGGCGTGCATGAGATCGCCGCCCAGATACTGCACCACGTCGGCCCCCGCCGGCGCGCCGTCGAGCGCACGCCCGAGCGCAAACCTCACGTACGCTTTCGGCTCGAAGACGCGCGCCTGCGGAAAGAACGTGCGAACGGTCTGCGCCTCGAACCCCGTGGCGTAGTCGTCCGGCACCAGAAAGACGCTGACCTCGCACTGCGGCACGCGATCGTAGAGACGCCGCAGCAGCGGGCGCAGCCAGCCGGCGACTTCGCCGGGCCCGTTAGCGGTGAGCGCTATACGCATCGAGGATGCGCGCGATCGTATCGGTCGTGCTGAGCCCGTGCAGATGCGGCGCGAGCGCGATGCGGCCGCCGTGCGCGAGCACGACGCTGCGCTCGGGCAGCTCCTCTTCGCGGTACTGGGCGCTCTTGACGTGGACGTCGGGACGGATGCGCTCGAGCAATACCTCGGGCGTGCGTTCGCCGAAGGGGACGACGACGTCGACGCTGCGCAGCGCGCGCAGCAGTTGGGCGCGCTCCGCGAGCGGCACGATCGGCCGCGCAGCGCCTTTGAGGCGGTGGACCGAGGCATCATCGTTGAGCCCGACGATCAACGCGTCGCCCTGCGCGCGCGCCCAAGCGAGATAGGCGACGTGGCCCGCGTGCAGCACGTCGAAGCAGCCGTTGGTAAAGACGACGCTCTCGCCCGCGGCGCGCCGCGCTTCGCGCCACGCCGACGCCGCGGCCGCGTCGAGCAAGGCGCCGAAAAATCTATCCGTGTCCATGCCGCAAGAGCGCGAGGATCTCGCGCGCCGATGCCGTCGCCGTCCCGAGCTTCTCGACGACGGCGCCGGCGGCAAAGTTGGCGAGCATGGTCGCGATCGTGATCTTCGCGCCGGCCGCGAGCGCCAGCGCCAGCGTCGCGATCACCGTATCGCCCGCGCCGCTGACGTCGAAGACGGTGCGCGCGACCGACGGCACCGCGAGGCGCTCGCCGTCGCGCCCGAAAAGCGCCATCCCGTGCTCGCCGCGCGTCACCACGACGTAGCGGCACTTCAAGCGGCGCAGCAGCCGCGATCCGGCCGCCTCGAGCGAACGCTCGTCGACGATCGGGATGCCGGTCGCAACCGAAGCCTCGTGCGCGTTGGGCGCGACGCAGGTGACGCCGGTGAAAAGATCGAGGTTCTGCGGTTTGGGATCCGCCAAGACGAACGGGGCCGCCAGCGCCGCCTCGACGATCTCGCGCGAGAGCAACCCTTTGGCGTAGTCGCTCAGGATGACGGCGTCGCTCTTGGCCGCGTGGCGCGCGACGAAGGCGGCGACCTTCTCGCGATCCGCCTTGCGCGGCGGCGAGACGTCCTCCCAGTCGGCGCGGACCACCTGCTGGTTGTGCGCTACGACGCGCGTCTTGCGCGTGGTCGGGCGCGCTCCCAGCGTGAAGACGCCGCTGTCGTCGACCTGCTCGCCGCGAAGGAGCTCGCGCACCTGCTGCGCGTACGCGTCGTCGCCGACCGTCCCCGCGAAGGTGACGCGCGCGCCGAGGGCGCGCAGGTTGTTGGCAACGTTGCCGGCACCGCCGAGCGTGAACGAGTGCCCGTCGACCGCAACGACCGGCACCGGCGCTTCGGGCGAGATGCGCGAGACCGTTCCCCAGATCCATTCGTCGAGCATCAGATCGCCGGCCACCAGGATCTTGCGCCCGCGCGCGCGTGCGAAGACGCTGCGCGCGCCCGAGAGCGAGGGCGCTCTCATGCGATGCCGTCTTCGAAGATCAGCGCCTGCTCGACGAGATCGCAGACGATGTGCGCCATCACTTGGTGCACCTCTTGCACGATCGCCGCATAACCGTCCGGGCCGACGAGCGAGAGATCCGCGACCTGCGCGACCGTTCCACCGCCGTTGCCCGTGAAGGCCACCGTCACCGCGCCGATCTTCTTGGCCGCTTCGAGCGCGAGCACGACGTTGCGCGAGGTGCCGCTGGTCGTCATGCCGATGACGACGTCGCCCGGGCGCGCAAAGGCTTCGACTTGGCGCGCGAAGACGCGCTCGTAGCCGTAGTCGTTGCCGACGCAGGTGAGCGTCGAGGAGTTGACGGTGAGCGATTCGCTGTTGAGCCCGGGCCGTTCGCGCAGGTAACGCCCGGAGAGCTCCGCAGCCATGTGCTGCGCTTCGGCCGCGCTGCCGCCGTTGCCGCACCACAGGATTTTCTTCCCGGTGCGCAGCGCCGCGACCACGACCGCCGCGATCGCCTCGACCTGCTCGCGGTAGTGCGGCGCGTCGAGCAAGCCGCGCCGGTCGGCCAGGAGCTCGTCGAAGCCGCGCTTGGCGTAGTAGTCGGGTTGCGTCATCCTCGAATGCGGCGTTACGGCTCGATCCAGAAGAGCTCGTCGCCCTGCGAGACCAGCTCGCCGTTCTGCGGCAGGATCCGCACGATCGTGCCCGCGTAGTCGCTCTGAATTTCGTTAAAGAGCTTCATCGCCTCGACGATGCACAGGACGTCGCCGCGCTCGACGCGGTCGCCTTCGGTCACGAACGATTCGGCGTCGGGCGAGGGCGAGCGGTAGAAGAATCCGGTGAGCGGAGCCGCCACGCGCTTGAAGTGCGCGCCCGCAACCGGCTGCGCGGGCGCGGCCGGCTCCGCGGCGGCGGGTGCCGGCGGCGGCGGAGGGGCGTACCCCGGCGGGCCGCTATCGCGGCGGACGAGTTCGTAGAGGGCGTCGCCCATCTTGACCTTGAGGCGATCGAGATCGTGCTCGTGCATGAGCGCGAGCAAATCCCGCAGGGTCTGGGTCTCGGCGTCGTGCGGCTCCGACATGCTATCGCCCGGTTT
>DATJRF010000034.1:0-22938 GCA_035505015.1 Verrucomicrobiia bacterium
CGTCATCGCCGCCGCCGACCTCAACCTCGCGCAGGGAGATCAGGTCTCCGTCGAAGCGATTCCCTTCAATCCCGCGCTCGCCAACGCCCAGGCTCCCTCGGCCGTTTCGGGCGTCTCCGTGCTGGGCGTGACGATACCGCTCTGGCTCCTGCTGCTCGGCGGAATCGCGGCGCTCTCGGGCATCGGCCTCTTGTACGCGCGCTCGCGCCGCTCGCGGTTCGCGCCCGCAGGCGAGCTTCCGGCGTTCGATACCTCGCTGGCGGAAGAACTGCCGTCGTTCGAGGAGCATCCGATCCTGGAAGGCGCGCCCGGCATCGCCGCACCGATCCGTTCCGCGGCCGACCTTACGCGCGAGCAGATGATCGAGTACGTCACGACGGTCGCTCAAGAGAATCCCGACAGCATCGCCAAACTCGTCAAACTCTGGCTCGCGGAGTAAAGCATGGAATCGCCCATCGTCAATCTCTCGAGCGTCGGGCTGCCCGAACCGCCGATCGGTTCGCTGCCGGATATTCCGCAAATCGAGATCTCCGGCCCGGAAAAGGCGGCGATCCTCATCATCACGCTCGGGCTCGAGCTCTCGTCGACGATCTTCAAGTTCCTGCGGCAAGACGAGGTCGAGCGCATCGTGCTCGAGATCGCCAAAGTCACGACCGTTCCGCTCGAGAAACGCGATGCGGTCATCCAGGAGGCGTACCAGCGCGCGATCGCGCTGAAGTACATCAACGAAGGCGGCATCGAGTACGCCAAGGAGATTCTGGAGCGCAGCTTCGGTGCGGGGCAAGCCGACGACATGACGAGCCGGCTCTTCGCCGCGCTCAAACACGGTAATCCGCTCGAGCTCATCAAGAAGACCGAGCCGGCGCAACTGCTGCAGTTCATTCAGGACGAGCATCCGCAGACGATCGCCCTCATTCTGGTCTACATGCAGCCGGAGCAGGCGGGCGCCGTGCTCTCGGCGCTGCCGCCCGAGCTGCAGGCCGAGGTCGCGATGCGCATCGCGATCCTCCAGAAGACCGCTCCCGAGGTGCTCGAGCAGCTCGACGAGCTCTTGGGCCGCCGCCTGCTCGTGAGCGGCGCCGACTTTGCGAAGGCCGGAGGCGTCCAGTCGCTCGCCAACGTCATGAACTTCGTCGACCGCGAGACGGAGAAGAACATCCTGGACGGCCTGGCCAAGCGCGACCCCGAGCTGGCGCAGGAAGTCAAGAACCTGCTCTTCGTCTTCGAAGACATCATCAATCTCGACGATCGCTCGATCCAACGGGTGCTCAAGGAGGTCGACGGCAAGGACCTGGCGCTCGCGCTCAAAGTTGCCAACGAGGATCTCATGGCGCGCGTCTACAAGAACATGTCTTCGCGCGCCTCGTCGATGCTCAAGGAAGAGATCGAGCTGCTCGGCCCGACGCGCATGCGCGAAGTCGGTAAAGCGCAACAGCAGATCGTCGACGTCATCCGCACGTTGGAAGAGAACGGGCAAATCGTCATCGCGCGCGGCGCCAAAGACGAACGTCTCGTATAGGCTATGGGAAAAATCGTCCGCGGCGCGCAAGTCGGCGGTGAAGCCTACGTCGTCGCGGTTCCGCGCGCCGAGCCCGGCGAGGCGATGCCCTCGAATGCCGAGCTCGACGATTATTTTGCGGCGGCGACGCCGGACGTGCTCGATCTCGAGAGCGACGCGCCGTTCGACGCGCCGGTATTCGAGCTTCCCGCCCCCGAGATCGACTGGCAGGAGCTGCGCGCCAACGCCCGCGCGATCGTCGACGACGCCGCGGCCGCCGGCGAGGCGATCTTGCAGGACGCCGCAAAGCGCGCTCGCGAGCTCGTCGACCGGGCCAACGCACGCGTCGCCTCGATCGAAAGCGAAGCGCGCCGGCACGGGCAAGAAGAGGGCGAGAGGAGCGGCCGCGCGGAGATCCAGGCGCAGCTCTCGGCGAGCGTCTCGAATCTGGAAGCGCTGATCGAAGCGACGCGCGCGCAGCGCGACAAGATCCTCGAAAGCGCCGAGCCGGAGATCCTCAAACTGGCGATGGCGGTCGCCGAGCGCATCGTGCACGAGCAGATCTCGATCGACCAGAACGTCGTGGTCGAGAACGTCAAGCAGGCGCTCACGCGGCTGATCGGGCGCGAGGTGGTGACGCTGCGCGTGAACCCCGCCGATCTCGAGACGATCCGCCAGCACCGCGACGCCGTCTCGAGCGCGGGCGACGTCGAGCACTTGCGCATCGTCGAAGACCGGCGCGTCGATCGCGGCGGCGTGGTCGTCGAGACCGAGGCGGGCACGATCGACGCGAAGATCTCGACGCAGATCCAGGAAGCCAAGCGCGTTCTGCTTCCGGAGTTCTCGCCGGCGCAAGCTAGCTGATGTCGTTCTCGGCCGCTCGTTATCTCGACGCCGTGCATGCCGCCGACTTGGTGCGGCTCTACGGGAAGGTTCGTCAAGTCATCGGCGTCGTGATCGAGAGCCACGGCCCGAACATGGCGGTCGGCGAGACCTGCGCGATCACCTACAAGCGCGGCGGCGAGCCGGTGCTTGCCGAGGTCGTTGGTTTCCGCGACAACAAGGTGCTGATCATGCCGCTCGGCGATCTCGCGGGGATCGGCGCGGGCAGCGACGTGGTCGCGCTCGGCTCGCCGCTCGCGATCGGCGTCGGCGACGGGTTGCTCGGGCGGGTGCTCGACGGTCTGGGCCATCCGATGGACGGCAAGGGCCCGTTCCTGGTCGAGCGCAAGGCCTTCGTTACGGCGGCGCCGCCGCCGCCGCTCGAGCGCTCGCGCATCACCGAATCGCTTGCGCTCGGGATTCGCGCGATCGACGGCCTGCTCACCACCGGGAAAGGCCAGCGCGTCGGCGTCTTCGCGGGATCCGGCGTCGGGAAGTCGACGATCCTCGGGATGATCGCGCGCAACACCTCGGCCGACGTCAACGTGATCGCGCTGGTCGGCGAACGCGGCAAAGAGGTGCGCGATTTCATCGATCGCGATCTGGGCGAGGAGGGCCTGCGGCGCAGCGTGGTGGTCGTGTCGACGAGCGATCAGCCGGCCCTGGTGCGCATCAAAGCGGCGTTCGTGGCGATGACGGTCGCGGAGTACTTCCGCGACCAAGGGCTCGACGTCATGTTCATGATGGACTCGGTGACGCGCTTTGCGATGGCGCAGCGCGAGGTCGGCCTCGCGATCGGCGAGCCGACGACGACGCGCGGCTACACGCCCTCGGTCTTTGCGCTGCTGCCGAGGCTGCTCGAACGGGCCGGCACGGCCAGGACGGGCACGATCACGGGCCTCTTCTCGGTGCTCGTCGACGGCGACGATTTCAACGAGCCGATCTCCGACGCGGTGCGCTCGATCCTGGACGGACACGTCGTCCTCTCGCGTGCGCTGGCCTCGGGCAATCACTATCCCGCGATCGACGTGCTCCAAAGCGTCAGCCGCGTCATGCCCGACGTCGTCGACCAGAACCACTACACCGCCGCGGCCGCGATCCGGGACGTGATGGCGACCTATCGCGAGGCCGAGGATCTCATCAACATCGGTGCTTACGTCGCCGGCAGCAATCCGCGCGTCGACCACGCGCTCGCGAAGATCGAGGGCGTGCGTCACTTCCTGCGCCAGGGCATCTACGAGACGAGCTCGTTCGAGCAGACGGTCAAGTCGATGCTCTCGGTCGCATGAGCGCCCGATGCGCAAGAAGTTCGTCTTCGCCCTGCAGCCGGTACTCGACCAGCGCCAGCGCATCGAAGACGAGAAGAAGCAGACCGTCGCTCTGCGCCAGCGGGCCTGGGACGAGGCGCGGCGCGAGCTCGACCGGCTCAACGAGGAGTTCCGCAGCCACGCCACGCTGCTGCGCACCAAGCACCGCGAGCTCGACGCCGAGCGCCTGCGCCTGAACTACGCGCACTTGCAGTTCCTCGACCGCGTGATCAACGCCCAGATCCGGGTGGTCGCCGAGCGCCAAGCGGCACTCGACCGGGCGCGCGCCGACCTGGTGGAGGCGCGCAAGGAGCGCAAGGTCGTGGAAAAACTGCGCGAGCGGCGTAAGAACGCCTACCTGGCCGAGGAGATGCGCATCGAGCAGGGCGAACTCGACGACGGGAACGCGCGAGCCCACGCGCGGGCCCACGCTCCCGATCCGATCGCGAGAGGAACCCGATGATCGTCACGCGGCGCCGGCGCAAGCCTTTCCCCTACAAGCGGCTGCTCTTGCCGCTGGTTGCGATCGCGCTGGTCGTCTTCGCCTTCATCTGGCCCCCCTCGCGCAACGTGATCGTCAACGGTCCGATGGCGCCGGCCTATCGCAGCGTCTCGAGTGCCTTCAACGTTGCCGCGCAGCCGTTCCACTTCGCGGCGCAGAACCAGGTGATCACCGATCGCAACCGCGAGATCGCCACGCTGCAGCAGCAGCTCACCGACGCGCAGAACAATGCCGCGGCCAAAGGGAAGCAGGCCGCGGCGCTGCAGCAGCAGATCGACGAGCTCTCGGCGCAGGCGGCGGCCGCCCGCGGCAACGCCGCCCCGAAGGCCTTGCCCGGCGCCAATCCGGCGGCGAGTTCCGGCGCGTTCGCTGCCGGCGGCGCGCAGAGCGGGCCGGTCGTGGGCGATCTCTCGGCCGGCGCCACCGCCGACATGCGCCGCACCGGTGCCTACTGGGCCTCGATGGAGCCGGAGAACGCGGCCAAGATCGTCCAGCGGCTGCCGCCGGAGTACGTGGCGCGCGTCTTCGCGCTGATGTCGCCCGACGACGTCGGCGCCATCCTCGACGCGCTGCCGGCCAGCTACGCGGCGAAGCTCACTCAACCGAACCCCGGCGTGCAGCGCTGAAGGTCGCCCTCCGCACGATCGCTGCCGACGTCCTGACGCCGATCGGCGCCTATCTGGCGCTGGCGGCGCCGGGCGCGGCGGCGCTGCTCGAGAGCGTCGAGCACGGCGGCCGCCTCTCGCGCTACTCCTTCGTCGGTCTGGATTACCGCGACGCCGCCGAGTTCGCGGCCGACGAGACGCTCTACGACCGGATTCGCGCCTTCGTTGCGCCGCATCGCCCGCTCGGTCCGCACGCGCCGCTGGGCGGTGCGCTCCTCGCCTTCGCCTACGACGCGGCGCGCCCGATGGCGCGGTTGCCGGCGCGGGCGTGCACGCCGCCGATGCCGGCGGCATACGCGGCGATTCCCGCGACGTGGCTCGTCTTCGATCATCTCACGCACGTTCTCTCGATCTGGGCCTGCGGCGACGACGAGCGCGCGCTCGAAGCGCGCATCGACGGCTCCATTCGCCGCCTCTACGCGCAAGCTCCGGCGGCGCCGGGCGCCGTGCGCGCCGGCGGAGCGATGGCGGCCTCGATCGACCGCGAACGCTACCTCGCGCTGGTCGCCGCGGTCAAGGAGCGTATTTACGAGGGCGACGTCTACCAGCTTCAGCTCGGGATCCGCTTCTCCGCGCCGCTGCAAGGCGAGGCGTTCGACCTCTATCGCGCGCTGCGCCGGCGAAATCCCTCGCCGTACATGTTCTTCGTCGATACGCCCTACGGCGCGCTTTTGGGCGCGTCACCCGAGTTTCTCGTCCGCCTAGAGGGCCGCGCGGCGCGCATCCGCCCGCTCGCCGGAACGCGCGGCCGCGGGCTCGACGAACGCGACGACGTGCGCGTCGCGGCCGAGCTGCTCGCCGACGAGAAGGAGCGCGCCGAGCACGTGATGCTCGTCGATCTGGGCCGCAACGATTTGGGTGCCGTCTGCGAGTTCGGCAGCGTCGCCGTCGACGAGCTGCTGCAGATCGAGCGCTACAGCCACGTCATGCACATCGTCTCGAACCTCACCGGCACGCTGCGCGGCGCCTGCGATGCGCTCGACCTCTTTCGCGCCGGCTTTCCCGCCGGAACGGTCACCGGCACGCCGAAAGTGCGTGCCATGCAACTGATCGACGAGCTCGAGCCGGTCGCGAGAGGCTTCTACGCGGGCAGCATCGGGCGCTGGTCCTTCGGCGGCGATTTCGATTCGTGCATCACGCTGCGCAGCGTGCAGGTGGCTGGAGGACGGGCGTACTGGCAAGCCTCGGCCGGCATCGTCGCCGATTCGGTCGCCGCCAGCGAGTACGACGAGGTGTTGCACAAGACGCGCATCGTGCGCGAGACGCTCGGGATCGCATGAAGCTGCTCTTCATCGACAACTTCGACAGCTTCACGTATAACGTGGTGCATCTGCTGGCCTCGCAGGGCGCGAGCAGCGACGTGGTGCTCAACGACGACGCGCGGTTGACGCCGGCGCTGCTGGAGGGCTACGACGGGCTCGTCGTCGGGCCCGGACCGGGCAAGCCGAGCGACGCGCCGCGCATGCTCGCCGTCCTCGAAGCGGCGATCGCGAAGCCGATGCCGGTCTTCGGCGTTTGCCTGGGCCTCCAGGCGATCGGCGAGGTGCTCGGCGCGACGGTGACGCACGCGCCGCGGCAGATGCACGGGAAAGTCTCGCAGATCGTGCACGAGGGCGGCGGGCTCTTCGCCGGGCTTCCCACGCCCTTCGCGGCGACCCGCTATCACTCGCTTTGTCTCGCACCCGAGACGCTGCCCGCGCGGCTCGCGGTCGTGGCGCGCTCCGAGGACGGCGTCATCCAGGGGATAGCCCACCGCGAGCTGCCGGTCCACGCCGTGCAGTTCCACCCGGAGTCCGTGCTCAGCGAGCACGGAGAGGCGCTGGTGCGCGCCTTTTTGCGCTTGCCCGGCTAAGGTGTGCCTCGCGGCCTGCCGAATACCAAGACGAGGGTCCAGGCCTCTGGGCCCGTCGATGCTATTCGGAAAGGAGGTGAGAAGAAGAGATATGGCATTAGCACCTACTTCAGTCGGCATCCGCACCCAGCTCGCGAGCCTCGTCGGGGCCTCGCTCTTCTCCAAGGGACACGGTTCGGCCAAAGGGGCGTTCGCAGGCTCGGCGCAAGCGTCGCCGGCCTTCGGGAACCTCCTGGCGGGAGCGCTCCCAACCGGAACGGATCCCCTCGCGCAGCTCGAATCGCTGGTTGCAAACGGGACGCCGATCTCAACGGTGGTCGATACGCTCGCGAACCAGATCGCGACGGCCGTCGGGCAGCAGCTCCCGGCTTCGCAACGCGGTTCGGGCGCATCGCGCACCGCACTCGTGGAATCCATCAAAACGGCGCTCTCACCGCCCTCGAACGCTCCACCAGGTTCGGCTTCGCAAGAAGTATCGGCCCTCGCACAGCGATTACAAGGATGGTTGAGCGGCGTAGCGAGGGTAGCGGATCAGCAACAAGGGCAGCAGAGCGACATCTCGGGACAAATCTTGGACGCCACCACGGCGAAAGAACTCCCGGCCCAGAAGCAGGATCCGCAAGCAACGACGACGCCGAGTACGACCGGTGCCGTTGCGCTTGCGCGGTCGCTGCTTGCCTCGGTGGCCGCCGCGCTCGGCGCAGGGAGTTCCCTGCCGGGCGGGACGACGCTCCCGAAGGCGGGTTCCGCAACCTCGACGACCCACCGGACGGCATCGGCTATTCCGGCAAAACCGTCGTCTGCGGCGATCGCAACGACGTCGACGGCTCCGGCGCGCAGCGCTCCGGTGCTCGACGACGCGGTAGCGCTCTCCGACCCGGCGGCCTTTACCGCGTTGGCCGGTCCCCAGCTCTCGCCATCCCCCGCGCTCGGTGGTGCCCCGGCTCCGGCCCCGGCCCCGCAGGCGGCCGCGCAAACCGCGCAAACCGCAACGAACGCATCCCCGGCGGCGACGCCGGCGGATCTCGTCGCCCGCATGCTCCTGCGTGCGGCCGGCGTCGACGCGCAGCACAATAGCCAGCTCCCCAGCGTGGCAACGCAGGCGCAGGCGGCTCCGGCTTCGCGCGGCTCCGGCGGCACGACGACACCCACGGCGACCCCGTCGCTCTCGGCAGCAAAGCTTTCGATGCTGCTCACCGAGGCGGTCGCGGCGGGTGCGGAGGCCGGCGGCGGCGAGGCGGGCGGCCAGCAGGACGCAGCGCGCGATGCAAGCTCGAACGCGAGCTTCGCGGCGAGCCTTCCGTCCAAGAGCGCGGCCGCCGACCGCACCGACGCGACCGTCTTTGCGGCCGCGCCGCCCTCGTCGCCGGCTTCGGCGTCGTCGTCGCAGCCGTCGTCGGCGGCGAGCGGCGGTACGTCGACCGTCGACACGAACGCCCTCGTCGAGCAAGTCGTCACCAGCATGGCGATGCGCACCGGCCTGGACGGCACCTCGCAAGTCCGCCTCACGCTCCAACCGGCCTCGCTCGGAACGGTGACGCTCAAGCTCACCGTCCAAGGGAACTCGGTCTCGGCGACGGCGGTCGCGCAGAACGCCGACGTGCGAACGGCACTCATCGCCAACCATCAACAGCTCGCGCGTTCGCTCGCGGACGCCGGATTGAAGCTTACGGGCTTCACCGTCGATCTTTCGAACGGCCAAAGCCAGCAGCAATCCCAACACGGTACGAATGGATTCGGCCGCCGCTACAGCGTCCACGAAGTGGAGGCTGCCGGCAGCGAATCGGAGACGCCCGGCACCGAGCCATCGATCGTTCCCAGCTCGACGCTCGGACTTCTCAGTTATTTGGCATAGGAGGACGTATGTCCACAAACTCAATCCCGCCGGTGAGCTCGCTGACGTCGACGACGGGTACGTCGGCGACGTCGAATACGAGCAACTCGGAACTCTCTCCGGACGCATTTCTGCAACTCCTCACCGCGGAGCTGCAGAACCAGGATCCGACCAATCCGCAGGATCCGACGGAGTCGGTTACCCAGTTGGCGCAGTTCTCGGAACTGCAGTATCAATCGCAGCTCACGGACTCGTTCGCGGCTTTTCAGTCGAACTTCGGCGTGCTGCAGGCGGCTTCGCTCGTCGGCAAGCAAGTCAGCGTCGAGGTCGAGGGAAGCGGCGGCACGAGTTCCACCGAGACCGGCACCATCTCCACCATCGCCGTCCAAAACGGTCAGCCGTACTTCACCATGACCGGTTCCAACGGGCAGACGCTTACCGACAACAACGGCAACCCACTGCTCTTCTCGCTCCAGCAGATCGTCGGCATCGGCAGCTCGTCGAGCACGTCGACCGATACGAACTCAGGGGGCAATTCCGGAACCAACGGCGGTAACGGCACGGGTGGCGGAGGCTAATCATGGACTCTAGCGATCTCACCCGCGTCCAGGGCCAACCGGGCATTCTGCCCGGCCCCGCGCCGCGGCCCGCCGGGACTCCGGTCGAGATACCCCCGTCCTCGAGCCCGAGCTTTCGCTCGATCCTCGAGCAGACGCAGTCGACCGGCACCGGCAGCGAACCGCTGCGCTTCTCCGCGCACGCCATGCAGCGCTTGCAGTCGCGCAATATCACGCTCACCAGCGACGATATTTCGAAGATGAACGACATGGCGGACAAAGCGGCGGCCAAAGGTGCAAAACAGTCGCTCTTCATCGTTCGCGACGCCGCGATGGTGGTGAGCATCAAGAACCGCACCGTCATCACCGCCGTCGATCAGGACTCGATGAAAGAGAACGTTTTCACGAACATCGACTCAGCGGCGATCATCTAATCACTCAACCGGGGCGGACCGAAAGGAGCCCCGGCCGCGACGCCGACCGAATGACGCGTTGCGGGTCCACCTCGAGGTCACAACAACATGGCGGGATTCGACTCCCTCTACACCGGGATCACCGGCCTGAACGCATATCAGAGCTGGATCGATATGATCTCGAACAACATCGCGAACGTCGACACCACCGGCTTCAAGGGCCAGAGCATGACGTTCGCCGATCTCTTCTACCAGAACCAAACCTTCGCATCGGCGCCCACCACCACCAACGGCGGCGTCAACGGCCAGCAGCTCGGCTACGGCGTGAAGGTCAACTCCGTCGACACCGATTGGACGCAAGGCGGCCTCGACACCACCGGCGTCAACACCAACCTCGCGATCAACGGCGACGGGTTCTTCATCCTCAACAACCTCACCGGATCGCAGTCGCCGGTCTACACGCGCGACGGCGACTTCTCGATCAACTCCAACGGCGTGCTCTACGACCCGGCCAGCGGCCTCGCCGTTCAAGGCTGGACCGCCAAGGACGGCGTCGTCACCCCGGGCGGCGCGACCGGCAACATCACGATTCCGCTCGGCCTGCAGATGCAAGCGACGGCAACCGGTGCCGGCACGAAAGTCGGCCCGACGGGCGACAGCGTCTTCGACGTCGCGCTCGGCGGCAACCTCGACCAAACGCAGTGGCAGCAGTCGTTCCTGGACACGATCGGCGCCTCGGCCACCAACGGCACGGCCTACACCGTCACGACGACGATGTACGACTCCCTGGGCAACGCCCACGAAGCGACGATCACCTACACGCCGGACACCACCGGCGCTACGGCTGCGACGCTAACGGCGGGCGGCGCCGGTCAAACGATCACGGCGGGTGCCTGCATCGCAAGCGGCTCGATCTCGCAATCCGATAACCTGAGCACGACGGTGACGGTAACGGCCAACACCAACAACACGTACACCCTGACCGACACGCTCGGTAACTCCGTCACCGAGCCGGCCGGTGCTACCAACGTCCAGTTCGACGGCGCAACGCTTAACCTGGTCACGCCGGCGGTTGCCGGCGACAAACAGGCTTTTACGATTGCCGCTGCGACGAACGGCTTGCCCAGCGGAGTGGAAAATGCCGCCGGGCAGGAGGTGACGCCGGCCACGCGCTGGGCGGTCAGCGTCTCGTTCAGCGATGGAACGCAGTTCCAAACGTTAACGCAACCCGGCGAGGTCGAGGCGAATGGCACCACCACGACGTCGCCGACTTTTGGCACGGGATCGTCGGGCCTCGTTGGGTACGTCTACTTCGACCAGAACGGCCAGTTTATCAACACGTCGACGATTCAAGGTGATACCACCGACCCCGCCGGCACAGCGTACGTGATCAATCAAAACTCCGTAACTGCTGCGGGCGCGGACACGTTCCACACGGCTGATTCGACACCGGCTACCGCGCAAGGCAACCTCCTTGACGTCACGCAATGGGGACCGAGCGCCGGCGATGCTTCTCAGCAGGCGCAGCCTGGTGCGATTGCCCTTGGCTTCTGGCAGGATGCAAGCCTCGCCGGGAGCTATACGGCGACCACCATTTCGCAGAACGGCTACGCTGCGGGCACGTTGGATAACATCACCGTGGGCGACGACGGAACGATCACGGGCGCCTTCACCAACGGTGAGAACGAAACGCTCGGTCAGGTTGCGATCGCGCGGTTTTCCAACGAGGATGGCCTGGAGCGCCTCGGCAACAATCAGTTCGGTGCTTCGGCGAACTCCGGCCTCGCACAGGTCGGTGTCGCCGGAACGGGCGTCTACGGGTCGGTTCAGTCGGGTGCGCTGGAAGAGTCGAACGTCTCGCTCTCGACCGAGTTCGTCAACCTGATCGCCGCGCAGCGCGCGTTCGAAGCCAACACGCGCGGCATCACGACCGCCGACCAAAACCTCCAGACGATCATCAACCTGCGGGCGAGCGAGAACTAAGCCTTCTCTGCGCGTTCCCAGCACGACACGGAGGTCAACCAACGGCCGCGGGCAGGAAGCCCGCGGCCGTTCGGCCTTCTTGCGGAAAGGGATGCCGGCGTAAGAAGGATCAGAGCCCACTACGACGGGCGCCTGACCGCGGGAACCATCCGCCGGTCAGTTCCAGCAGGCTATCCAACCGCGCATGCTAGAGTCAGCACTGTAGAACCAGAAGCCTTTCGGCTCGGCGCTCGGGGGCGCGGCACCGGTCCCCGGGTTGTCTCCTGGATACTGCCGTTGCGGCGGGCCGAGATAAGAGGGGTCGCCCGGACTATTGTTGGGGTCGTAATGGCCGAAGAAGCCGCCGAGAACGTCCACATCGCCATCGTCGTCGCAGGCGAGATACAGATACTTTGGATTTGAGGACGGCGCCCAGACGGCCTTGACCGTTACGCCGGTGTCCGCAATTTCCAGGGCGGTAACGCACTCCGCGTACGAAGTTGTCCCCGTGCTACCGCCGGCAAACCACTCGGTGACGGGTCCGCCCTCCGGCCCCGGCCCCTCCCATGTCTCGCCAGTGGCCCAACCGCTGACCAAGAGGTCGCCGGCTCCCGTGCATGAGGCCTCGGCGATCGTCGAGCCCTTCGGCGGCTTCGCGCTCGTTTGGTAGAAGTACGTTGGCACCGTTGGCGCGCCGTCGAGGTCATGTCCCCCGCAAAAGGCGTAAGCCGTTACGGACGCTCCGGCCGCGCCCGCGACTTCCCAGCCCGTCTGTGCCGCGTTGGGGGCTCCGGTGCCTACGTAGTTGGTGCCGGTCGAGTAGGCACCGCCGTCCACGAGATAAGGGTAGGCACTGGGGCACAGCGCAACGGCGGATCCCTTGCCCGCTTGGGATACCCATTCCATTGGTGGACCGCCGGAGGTCTCGGCGCGCGGTCGCAAAGCGTGGCGATTCGGACTCGATGCGGAACCCGTCGCCGTGACGCTTGGCGGGATGCCCTGACCTGAGGAGCAACCCCCGAGGACGAGGGCGGAGGTCCAAAGTAAGCACGCCGCGAGGACACAAAAACCGCGCGCTGCTTTCGCAAAAGGTAAAGCCATGAAGTTATCTCCCTCCTGTTTGGCCCGTAGGGGCCGACACGCCCGTGCGGATGAGATGAAAGCTTCCGGAGCCGCGATCCGCCGCTCGAGCGGCGTCGCGGAGGGCGCCTTATAGCACCGCACGGGGATCTAATCCTGCCTTCCCGTGCGGTAACAACAATGCGAGGCTCGGGCCGTGTAATCTCCCACAGCCAAACGGCCCCAGGAGGGGCACTCGCAGCCGTGCCGTAAACCAGCCGCATCCTGCCGGGAGGTCCCATGCGCGCGACTACATTGGCTCTTGCTTCGATCGTTCTGGCGGCCTGCAGCGGCGCCCCGCATTTTAGCCAGGGAGCGGGTCTCGGCTCTAGCGCGTTTGAGCGCTCGCGGGTAACCGCGGACCAGGTAAGAGCCCAGATGTGGAGCGCCTCCCGGTCGTTCGACGTCAAAGCCGCGAGAAGTCTCGAGGTTCCAAGCGCCGCGCAACTTTCCCAAACCGAGAATTTCGCGAGGGCCAGTTGCAAGATACTGACGGCGCAGCAGATCGAGAGCTACATCGACCCACGGATTACCGGGCGCGCCCGAACCCTCGCCTACCGCGCCATGATCGCCGAGCCGGTGTGCAGGCGGCAGAACGTCGAAGGGATCGACGACGTTCCCTACAGCAACACGTGGGAAGGGCTGCAGCAGGTCCGTCACGAGGCGCGCTTGATCCCCACCGGAAATGGGCTGTTCATCGATCCGGACGACGGGAGCATCGTCGTACCGAGTATGCCCGTCACCCCCTCGCTTTCGCCGCTCGGCGCCCGGCCGCACGCGGGCGGAACCGGCGCGATCTACAAATACGTATCCCCGCCCGGGCATTCGGCGGTTTCTGGCGAGATCGAAATCCCGCAGTGCGGCTGGATAAATAACGTCGCAGCGCAGAACGTCCCTTTTTGGCTGTTTGGAGGGACCGCCGGCTCCGTTGTCGTGGACGCCGGAGTCGGTTGGAACGGGACCTCTACGGTACAACTCTACTACCAGGACACGTATAAGCACAAAACCCCGCTGTCGGGCAACGTCAAATATCCTTGTACGCTCTCCGGTGCAAAGCCGATATACCTCGAGATAACGCTCGGCATTACGGCGAACGCCACGTCGACGACCGGCCCGCAGTTTTACATGCAAGCCGTACCGGTCTATATCGATGGAAGCCGTGCGCCGTTTTCGTCTGACGCGATAGGGCCGATTACGCTGACCGCGGCATGGTCGGTATCCTGTGCGGCCTGTACCATGAAGCGCGAGTTCAATATCGCTCAAAAGCCGGGGACTAACGAGAACAGCGGCACGAATTTTGCCATGGAGGATACATTCGATTCGGGCGACCCCATACAGGAGGTTAGGACGCCGCTGGAGTCGTTCATCAACGTATCGGTTGGGACGTTCGAGAGTAAAGCCTGGAAGTTTTCGGCGTACTTGGGGGGAACGGCTCCGATAATCAGCCCGTCGAATCTTCCTAGCAAGCTCAAGCTGCTTACATTTCTTGGTCCGAACGTGGGTACAGAAACGCCTGGAATGATTCTTAAGAACTGCCAGACGGGCGCCGACTGCCAGGCCGCGCCCGGCGCTGCGCTACCGTAGCGTGTCGTCGCAGCGGCCGTTTCGGCGCTTGCGATTTTTATAAAGGAAGCGGCGTGATCGCTCTGACTCGGCTCAACGGGCACCCACTGATGGTCAACTGCGACCTGATCGAGTCCTTGGAGGAGACCCCCGATACGGTGGTGACCCTCACCTCGGGCAACAAGCTGATCGTCCGCGACTCGATGGTCGAGGTCCAGCGGAAGATCGTCGAATTCAAACGGAAGATCTACGGGGCGGGCGAGGGTTAGCACCCCCGCCGAGGGACGATAGCCGGCTATACCAAAACTTCATAATGGCCGCCAGGCGGCCGATACCCAAGTAAGACTTCGCGCTTCCGGAGATTGACGTTGGACATCGCCACCATCATCGGCTTACTCGTCGGCTTCGGCGCCATCTTCTTCGCGGGGTGGGTCGGCGGTACCGACCCGAGCATCGTCTTCGGGCGCTACGAAGCGATCGTCCTCATCATCTTCGGCACCCTGGGCGCCACCCTGACCTCCTTTCCGATGCGGGTCTTCATCCGCGGCTTCTTCGGGGGCTTCCGGACGGCGTTCGTCGAGGTGGACTATCACGAGCGCGACGTGATCTCCACCCTCGTCTCCTTCGCCGAGAAGGCGCGGCGCGAGGGCCTGCTGGCCTTGGAGAACGAGGCGGCGGCGCTGGACGACGAGTTCATGCGCAAGGGCATTCAACTGGTCATCGACGGGCGCGACACCGAGATCATCCGTAAGGTCCTCGAGACCGAGGTCAGCAACACCCAGGAGAAGGGCGGCAAGGCCGAGGCGGTCTTCACCTGCCTGGGCGGCTACTCGCCGACCCTGGGGATCATCGGCACGGTGCTCGGCCTGATCGGCATGCTCAAGGGCCTCTCGTCGATGGGCTCGAGCACGAACGTCGCCGGTACGATCGGCGTCGCGACCGCCCAGGCGTTCGTCGCGACCTTCTTCGGGATCATGTTCGCCAACTTGCTGTGGCTGCCGATCGCGACCAAGATCAAGGAGCGCAACGGCCAGCTCTTGCTCATGCGGGAGATCATGATCGAGGGCATCCTCGCGATCCAGGCCGGCGACAACCCGCGCCTGCTCGAGGAGAAGCTCCTGGCTTTCCTCGATCCGCGCGATCGCGAGTCGGAGATCGCCGAAGGCGGCGCCGTCGCCGCCGAGCCCGGGTTCTCCGGCTCCGGTGCGTAGGCCGGCGGCCTAGAACCAATGGCCCAACCCGTCAAGACCGCGGCGCGTGCCGCCGAATCGAAGTTCCGCAACCGGCAGAAGGAGCAGCAGCTCGAGACCGCCGGCATGATGCGGTGGCTGCTGACGTACGCCGACATGATCACCCTCATGCTGGCGCTCTTCATCATCCTCTTTGCGATGTCGACGATCAGCCGCGTGAAGGTGCAGCAGTTCGCCAAGCTCGTCTCGGCCGGCTTCGACAACACCTGGTCGGTCAACCAGCCCCCCAACGGCGGGACCAACGAGAGCCAGTCCTTCGATTCCACCTCGAACATCCCGGCGGTCGAGAAACAGCTCGAGCAGTACGTCCAGAAACACCAGCTGCAAAAGTCGGTGCAGGTTCACATGGATCACCGCGGCCTGGTCATCACCCTGCTCTCCGATAAGTCCTATTACAACAGCGGCAGCGCCGAGCTGCGCCCGCAGACCAAGAAGATCCTCGACGACATCTCCGGATTTTTGAAAAAGAACGACAACCTGATCCGCGTCGAAGGCAATACCGACAACGTCCCGATCAGCACGCCCGAGTATCCCACCAACTGGGAGCTCTCGACCGCGCGCGCGGTCGGGGTGGTGCGCTATCTCGTCGAGCACGACGGGCTCGACCCGACGCGCGCGTCGGCGGCCGGGTATGGAGAGTTTCGGCCGCGCAGGCCGAATGACAACGACGACGACCGTCAACAGAACCGCCGCGTCGACATCGTCTTGCTCAACGCGACCAATCCGAGCGAGGAGAAATAGCGTCCGCTCATGTCGAGTCTTTCGCAAGAGGAAATCGATGCGCTCATCAACCAGCTCTCGGGGACCGAGGGTGCGGCGCCGGTCAAGGAAGCGATCGAGGCGCGCCGCGTCAAGTCGTTCGATTTTCGCTTCAACAAGCGGCTGGACAAGTTTACCAACAACCAGCTCCAGACGCTGCGGACGCTCCACGAGAACTTCACGCGCCTGCTCAACAACTCGCTCTCGGTCTACCTGCGGACGCGCGTCGAGGCGACGATCGTCTCGATCGAGCAGATCAGCTACGGCGATTTCATCGCCTCGATCGGCATCCCGTCGATCCTGGCGATCTTCTCGATGGACCCGCTGCCGGGCAGCGGCATCGTGCAGGTCGATCTCAACCTCGTCTTCTCGATCATCGACCGGCTGCTCGGCGGCCCGGGCTGGTTTCCGAACAAGCTGCGCGATCTCACCGACATCGAGCGCACCCTCATGCAGCGCTTCATGGCGCGCATGCTCAATAGCTACCGCGAGTCGTGGAACTACCTGCTGACGCTCTCGCTGAAGATCGAGGCGCTCGACTCCAACCCGCAGTTCATCCCGCGCATCATCCCGCTCGACCAGATCGTCGCCTACATCTCGATGGAGCTCAAGGTCGGCGACATGGCGGGCGTCATGAACTTCTGCCTGCCGTACCTCGTCCTGCAGTCGATCGGGCAGCAGCTCACCGATTTCCAGTGGTCGCCGACGGTCGTGGCGGGGCGCGGCATGACCGAGGAAGATATCCAGCAGCTCACCCGCAACGTCGAGCGGGCCGGCGTCGAGGTCGAGGTCGAGCTCGGCCGGACGATGGTCTCTTTGCGGGATTTGGCTGCGCTGCGCGAGGGTGATCTCGTGGTGTTCGACAAACTCACCACCGAGCCGCTGCTCGCCAAAGTGAACGACAAGGAGAAGTTCCGGGTCTTCCCGGGCATCAACAAAGATCACTTAACGGTGCAAGTGGCACACACGGTCGAGAGCGAGGACGAATAGCGGATGCCCGACATGCAACAACTCGCCACCTCGATGCTGGCCGCGGCCAGCACGGTGCTGGGCAGGTTGGTGGAGCAGCCGGCAGCCCCGACGGGGCTGATCCGTCACGACCACGACGGCTCGATCAAGACCGACGGGCCGGAGCTCGTGACGCTGGCCGAGATTCCGTCGATCGGGGCGAAGATCGTCGTGCGCTTCGGCCGCACCGACATGCAAGCGGTCGTCGGCATCATGCTCGGCGGCGCCGGCGATATGGGCGAGATGGGCCCGATGCAGCTTTCGATTGCCTCGGAGACCGTCTCGCAGGTCGCCGTCGCGATGGTCGAGCAGCTCGCCAAGGATCTCGGCGTCTCGGCCGACGGCGTGCGCGCGGAGCTCTGCACCGACGCCATCGCGCTGCCCCCGCCGCCGTTCGAATCGTACGACGGGATGATCCAGATCGGCGAGGATCTGGTCCCGCACCTCAGCGTCGATTTTGCCGGCATCACGAAATCGAAGCTCGGCCTGGACAAGGGCGAAGCGGCCGAGCCCGAGCCGGCTCCGGCCGAGCGTAAACCGGCCGCGGCGGCCGGCCCGCCGCCGAGCGCGCAGAACGTCGCCTATACGCCGATGCAGCCGACGCCGGTACGCGCGGCGCACCCGGGCCAGGCTAACCTGGATCTGGTACACGACGTGCCGCTGCAGATCAGCGCGGTCTTGGGCAAAACCGTGATGGCGCTGCGCGAGGTCGTCTCGCTGCAGTCCGGCGCGGTCTTCGAGCTCGACAAGCTGGCGGCCGAACCGATCGACCTCTACGTCAACAACATACTCATCGCGCGCGGCGAGGTGGTCGTGGTCGACGACAAGTACGCGGTGAAAATCAGCGAGCTCAATCCGCAGCCGACTTAGCCCGTGTCCCTGACCTTTTGGGCGAACTATCTCCTGGCGCTCCTCGTCGTCGGGTTGATGTTGCTCGGCCTCGCGGTCGTTGCCCGCAACTTTGCGCGCGGGCGCGTGCTCTCTTCCTCGGGCAACCGGCTGGTGACGGTCGTCGAATCGACGATGCTCTCGCAGCATGCCTCGGTCCACGTCGTCAAGGCCGGTGGGCGCTATCTGCTCATCGGCGGCTCCAACAACGGCCCGACGACGACGCTCGCCGAACTCTCGGCGGCCGAGGTGGAAGCTTGGATCGAGTTGCAGCGCCAGACCGCGAGCACCGTGAGCTGGCGTACGATGCTGCAGTCGCTCCGCGGTCGCCCGTGACCTGGGCCGGCCTGCCGCTCGCCCTCTGGAAGCGCCACGGGCTCTTCCTGTGCGGCGCCGCGGCGACGTTCGCCGCACTCTGGGTGCTGCCGGCGATCGCCCTCGCGCAGGCGCCGGCGAGCGGGCCGGCGGCACCGACCGTCCCGCTGCCCTCGATCAATCTGGGCATCGGGCAGGCGCATTCGCCCAAGGACGTGGTGGGTGCGCTGCAGATCCTGCTGCTGCTCACGGTGCTCGCGATCGCGCCGACTCTGCTCGTCATGACGACCTCGTTCACGCGCATCATCGTCGTGCTCAGCTTCGTGCGCACCGCCATGGGCACGCAGCAGTCGCCGCCCAACCAAGTGCTGATGGGCCTGGCGCTGCTGCTGACGTTCTTCGTCATGGCGCCGGTCATCAAGGACGTCAATGAGAACGCGGTCCAGCCCTATCTCAAAGGGCAGATCACGCAGCCGGTAGCGCTCGACCGGGCGTCCGCTCCGATGCGCGCGTTCATGTTCAGGCAGACCCGCGAGAAGGATCTGCAACTCTTCTACTCGATTACCAAGGAGCCCAGACCGAAGACCCAGGCCGACGTTCCAACCTACATCCTCGTTCCGGCCTTCACGATCTCGGAGCTCAAGACGGCCTTCGAGATCGGCTTCGCGCTCTACGTGCCCTTCATCGTCATCGACATGGTCACGGCAAGCATCTTGCTCTCGATGGGCATGATGATGATTCCGCCGGTGATGATTTCGCTGCCGTTCAAGATCCTGATCTTCATCTTGGTCGACGGTTGGAATCTTACCGTGGCGGCGCTCTTCCAGAGCTTCGGGCCGCGATGACGTTCGCCGACGCGATCGGGCTCGGGCGCGAAGCGCTGATCGTAACGCTGCTGGTAGCGGCACCGATCCTCATCATGAGCATGATCGTCGGCTTGACGATCTCGATCTTTCAGGCCGTCACCCAGATTCAGGAGCCGACGCTGACGTTCATCCCGAAAATCCTGGTGTCGGGGCTCGGGATACTCTTCTTCGGGCCGTTCATGCTCGCGATGCTGACCGACTTCGCCTCTCGCGTCTTTACGTACATCGCACACATTCCGATAAAGTAGGCGGCCGTGGCCAACGTTTTCGGCATGACCGCCGCGAGCTTCGAGACGTTCGTCTTGATCGCGATCAGGATTTTCTCGATGCTCGCGATCTTTCCGGTATTCTCGTCGAGATCGGTGCCGCAGCACGTTCGCATGGCGCTGGGACTGGTGCTCGCGTTCCTGATCTTTCACGTCGTGCCGCCGGTCAAGCTCATTTCGAACTACGGCGACCTGGCGATCGCGACCACGTCGCAGGTCGCGCTCGGCCTGATCGTCGGCTACGTTGCCTCGCTCGTTTTCGTCGGAGTCCAGTTTGCCGGCGAGCTGATCGACCTTCAGATCGGCTTCGCGGTCGCCAACGTCATCAATCCGGCCACGCAGCAGAACATCACGATCATCGGCGAGCTTCAGCTCACGATCGCGACCCTGCTCTTCCTGGCGGCCGACGGGCACCATTTGCTCATCGAGGGAATCGCCGGCTCGTTCACGCTCGTCCCGCTGCCTTACATTCACCTCGATCCGAGCGTGATGGCGGACGCCACGTCGTTCCTGAGCCTCTCGCTCTTCGACGTCTTTAAAATCGCGGCGCCCGCCGCGGCGGCGCTCTTCCTGACGAACATCTCGCTCGCGTTCATGGCGCGCGTTGCGCCGCAGATGAACGTCTTCGTCGTCGGTTTCCCGATCCAGATCGCGGTCGGCATGATCGTGCTTGCGATCAGCATCCCGCTGCTGGGCGTCGCCGCCCCCGACATCTTCTCCAACGTCGCGCACGAGATGGACGCCATCATGCGAGGCCTGCGCGTCTAACCCGGCGCAACGGGCGTTAGAAGTATTTGAACTGGCCGATTTTGTTGGCGTTGTATTCGGTGAAGTAGAGGGCGTAGGGGCTGGAGTCGGGGCCGACCGCGATGGCGGTGGGCATCGCGTTGGCGGTGGGAACCGCAAAGACGTCGACCTTGTCGTTGGCGTAGAAGAACTGGCCGATCTGGTTGCCGGTCGGGTCGGTGAAGTAGAAGTTGCCGTCGGCGCCTTGGACGAGGCCGTCGGCCGATTTGGCCGGCGCGAGCGGGAACTCGTTGGTAACGGTGCCGTTGGCCTGCATGCGGCCGAGCTTGTCGGCCTTCTCTTCGGTGAACCAGAGCGCGTTGTCGCTGCCCTCGACGATCGCGGCGAGACCGGCGTTGGGCGTCGGCACCGAGAACTCGACGTAGCCGGTGCCGTTGATGCTCAGGCGGCCGATCTTGTTGCGGCCGGGCTCGGTGAACCAGACGAAGCCGTCCGGGCCGTTGGAGATGATGCCGGTCGGATCGGCGCCGATCGCGATCGGGAAGGCGGTCGAGGCACCGGTTTGGGTAACGCGCCAGATCGAGTTCGTCCCCGGGTCGGTCACCCACATGTTGCCGTCGGAGCCTAGCGCCACGCCCTCCGGCCGCGCCCCGGGGCTTCCGAGGGCGAACTCGGTGCAGGGGCACGAGGAGCCGGTCGACGACGGCGAGATCTGGGCGACCTTCCCGATGCTGCTCTCGGCGAACCAGAGCAGCCCGTTGGGGCCCTCGGCGATGCCCTGCGGCCCGGAGCTCTTGGTGGGGGTCGTGTACTGTTCGACGGTGGCGCTCGTGGTCAGCTGGCCGACCTGCCCGACGCCGGATTCGGTGAACCAGAGGGAGTCGGTGGTGCTCGTAAAGGCGATGCCGTTGGGCTTCGTCCCGCTCCCGGTGATGACGTATTCGCTCGTTACTTTGGGCGCGGTGGTGGGCGAGGGGGTCGCGGTGCCGCTGGTCAGGGGCGTGCCCTTCCCGCAAGCGGCCAACAGCCCGGCCGCAAGTATCGCTCCGGCGGCGAGGCGCGCGGTTCGTACCAAGTCCTGATCTCCTTCTGGTGGGTCAGCCTCCCTTATTGGCAGGCGGGGGCGGCTTTCCCTCATCCGGGCTTTGAAGAATGGCGTCCACCGCCGAAAACAAGGACAGATGATCTCCGCAGGCGGCGATGGCTAGACCGGAGCAAACCGAGAAGCCGACTCCCAAACGGCGATCCGAGGCCCGTAAAAAGGGACAGGTTCCTCGCAGTCAGGAGCTTGCCGGCGCGGTCATATTTTTTGCGCTCGTTTTCGTCATCTACGGCTTTCTGCCCAAAACCGTGGGCTCGATGCTGGCGGTCGTGGGCGGGGCGGTCACCCGTGCGACCTCGCACGAGGACTTCACGCCGCACTCGGTGATTCTGCTCTTCGCCCAGGCGGTCGGACCGATCGCCCTGTTCATGGGGCTGCTCTTCGCCATCGCCTTCCTCATCGGCATCGTGGCCAACGTCGCCCAGTTCGGTTTGCTCTTCTCGCTCAAGGCGATTCAGCCGTCCTTCGGCAAGCTCAATCCGATCACGGGCTTCGGGCGCCTCTTCTCCAAGCAGATCCTCGTGAATCTCGGCAAGCAGGCGCTCAAGCTCGCCGGCGTGCTGCTCATCCTCTACACCTCGATCTCGAGCAATCTCGGCCTCTTCGCGTCGGTCGGCCAGACGGATCCGAACAACTTCGTCTTCATGGTTGCGGGCCTGATCTTCGAGCTGGCCTGGAAGTTCGGCCTGATGCTGGTGCTGGTGGGCTTCATCGATCTGGCCTGGACGCGCTGGCAGTACGAGGACTCGCTCAAGATGAGCAAGCAAGAGGTCAAGGACGAGATGCGCCAGAGCGAGGGCAATCCCGAGGCCAAGGCCGCCCTCAAGCGCAAGCAGCGCGAGTTCGCTCGCCGCCGCATGATGGCTTCGGTCCCCAAGGCAACGGTGGTGGTCACCAACCCGACCCACTACGCCGTCGCCCTGGAATGGGACGAAATAAAGATGGAAGCGCCGGTCGTCACCGCGAAAGGCGTAGATCTGGTGGCCAAGCGCATCCGCCAAATCGCGGAGGAGAACGACGTACCGATCATGGAGAACCCGCCGCTCGCGCGCACGCTCTACGAGCGCGTCGAGCTGGACCAGGCGATCCCGCCGAACCTCTATGCGGCGGTCGCCCAGGTGATCGCGTTCGTCTTCAGGCTCAAGCGAAAGACGATCGCGTAGATGGCGGCAGCGCAGACGGCGCCGGCGGCGCCAAACCTCTTCCAGCGGTTCACCCAGAGCGCGCCGGTTTTCGTCGCGGGCGCGTCGGTGATGCTCGTGCTGTTGATGATCGTTCCGGTGCCGCCGGAGGTCCTCGACGTACTGCTTACCGTCAACATCATCATCGCGCTGGTCATCATCGGCACCTCGCTCTACGTCGAGAACGCGCTGCAATTCTCGGTCTTCCCCTCGCTGCTGCTGATCGTCACGCTCTTCCGGCTCTCGCTCAACATCACCGCGACGCGGCAGATTCTGCTGCACGGCTACGCCGGCAAGGTGATCGACTTCTTCGGGCAGATCGTCATCGGCGGCAACTACGCCGTCGGCTTCGTGATCTTCCTCATCCTAGTCGTCATTCAGTTCGTCGTGATCACCAACGGC
>DATJRF010000035.1:0-6935 GCA_035505015.1 Verrucomicrobiia bacterium
TGGCGCGCTCGCCTTGCTCGGCGTGCTCGCCGCGACCGTCTGGTTCGAGGATCCGACGAGCCGGTGGTACGCTTGCGGCGGCGTGCTTCTGGGTATAGGCTTTGCACTCTGGCGGGCGCCCAGGGTCCGGGGAGGCCTCCGGGCGGTCCCCTGAGAACAAACCGCGCCAGCGTCCGCAGAGGGCGCCATCGAACGTCTTGGGGTTCCTCACGCTGCGGCGTAGTAGGGACTCCTGTGAGGGTCTGTAGTTGAACGACAAAGAGATCGTCCTCACGGCGGAAGGCCTCTCGAAGCTCGAAAACGAGCTCGACGAGCTCAAGACCGTCCATCGCAAAGAGGTCAACGATCGTATTCGCCAGGCGAAAGAGTACGGCGACCTGAGCGAAAACGCCGAATACGAGGACGCCAAGCAAGAGCAGGCGTTCATCGAAGGCCGGATCCTCAAGCTCGAGGCGATGATCCGCAACGCCCGGTTGATCGACGAATCGGAGTACGCCGCCGACGAAGTGCACCTCGGTGCGATCGTCAAGGTCAAGGATCTCAAGAACAACGACAGCTACGAGTTTTCGATCGTCGGTTCGGCCGAGGCCGACCCGCCCAACCGGCGCATCTCGAACGAGTCGCCGCTCGGCCGCGCCCTGATCGGCCACAAGAAGGGCGCCACCGTCGACGTCACCACGCCCCGCGGCATGGTGAAGTACAAGATCGAGGCGATCAAGAGCAGCGCTCCCAAGAAAGCGGCCAAGAAAGCGTCGTAGCCGTTGGACGAAACGTTCGGCAAAACGGAAGCGATGCTCGTGGCGGCCAGAAGAGAACATCTGGCCGCTTTACGTTCGCGCGGGCGCGACCCGTTCGCGCAGACCCGCTGCGACGTCGACGCGACGGCGGCCGAGCTCGCCGCGCGCTACGGCTTCCTCGTCGACGGGCAGAACGCCGAAGCCGAGGGCTGGAGCCTGGCCGGCCGGATCGCGAGCAAGCGCAAGATGGGCAAGACCGTCTTTGCCGATCTCGAGGACCGCACCGGTAAGATCCAGCTCTACGTCCGCAAGGACGAGATCGGCGAAGAGGCCTTCGCCGACTGGGACGCGCTCGAGCGCGGCGACGTGATCGGCGTGCGCGGCTTCGTCTTTCGCTCGAAGATGGGCGAGCTCACGCTGCACGTCAAGAGCTTCGCGGTGCTGGCGAAGGCGCTGCGGCCGCTGCCCGACAAGTGGTCGGGCCTGCAGGACGTCGAGAAGCGCTACCGGCAGCGCTACGTCGACCTCATCGTCAACCCCGGCGTTCGCGACACGATGATCTTGCGCAGCCGCCTGCTCTCGGAGATGCGGCGCTTCATCGACGCGCAGGGATTCTACGAGGTCGAGACGCCGACGCTGCTCCACGTGGCGGGCGGCGCGGCGGCGCGGCCATTCGTCACGCAGGTCAACGCGCTCGATCAGGAGATGCAGCTGCGCATCGCGACCGAGCTCAATCTCAAACGGCTGATCGTCGGCGGGATGGAGCGCGTCTACGAGATCGGGCGAATCTTCCGCAACGAGGGCATCGACACGACCCACAACCCCGAGTTCACGATGCTCGAGTTGTATGCCGCATACTGGAACGTCGACGACATGATGGCGTTCAACGAGGCGCTGATCGCGCACTTGGTCTCGGTCGTGACCGGCGGCGGCACCGGGCTGCCGCACGGCGAGGGAACGATCTCGTTCGCGCGGCCGTTCGCGCGGATCGGCTATCTCGACGGGCTCGCAACCTACAGCGGGGGCAAGTACACGCGCGAGCGGCTGCTCGATCCCGGCGCCGTGCCGGCGATCCTCGACGAGCTCGGCCTGCCGCCCTCGCCGACGCACGGCCACGCGCTCGATAAGATTTTCGAACGGGTGCTCGAGCCGCATCTGATAGAACCCACCTTTGTGACCGATTACCCGGTAGTGATCTCTCCGCTTGCAAAACGCAAAGCCGGCGATCCGGAGGTGGTGGATCGCTACGAGCTCTTCTGCGCCAACATGGAAATCTCCAACGCCTTCACCGAGCTCAACGACCCCGACGACCAGCGCGCGCGCTTCGAGGCGCAGGTCGCCGAGCGCGCCGGCGGCGACGAAGAGATTCCGGAACCCGATTGGGACTACGTGCGCGCGCTCGAGTACGGAATGCCGCCGACCGCCGGCATCGGCATCGGCGTCGACCGCCTGGTGATGCTGCTCGCGAACCAGAGCTCGATCCGCGACGTGCTGCTCTTCCCGCTGCAGCGGCAGCACGGCTGATGCGCCGCGCGGCCTTCCTCGCAACGGCGCTCGCGCTGCTCTGCTGCGCTCCGGCCTCGGCCGGAAAAGCCGAGGCCCCGCTCTACTACCTGCCGCCCGCGGCGGTGGATCTGACGGTGCTCCTCGCTCCTCCCCCCGATCCGAACTCGCCGCTCATGCGCTACGACGAAAAGAAGATGGCGCAGGTGCTGACCGAGCGGACGCCGGCGGATCTGGCTCGCGCCGCCGCCGACGAGAAGCGCACGGTCTTCGTCTTTACGCCGATCGTCGGCGCCGCCTTTACCGCGGCAAAGGCGCCGCTCGCGGCCGCACTCTTCAAGCACGCGAGCGACGACACCGAACGGCTGATCGAGGCGGCGAAGGCGTATTACGACCGGCCGCGGCCGCCCGGCGCGCCTCAGACGCACGGCTCCTATCCAAGCGGCCACGCCGCCTTCGCCGCGTGCACGGCGATTCTGCTCTCGCAGATGGTCCCGGAGAAGCGCGACGAGATCTTCCAGCGCGCGAGCATCTTTGCCGAGAGCCGGATCGTCGCCGGCGTCCACTATCCGAGCGACGTCGAAGCCGGCTGGATATCGGGCACGGTCATCGCCTCGGCGCTGCTGCGCCAGCCGAAGTTCCAAGCAGATTTTGCCGCCGCCAAGGCCGAAGTTCGCAAGGCTCTGGGACTGCTCTAGGAGCGATGCGATGGACGGACAGAAGTGCGCGCACGAGCCCTGCTCGTGCTACGTCGACCTCGGGAAGCTCTACTGCGGCGAACGCTGCCGCGAAAACGACGCCGCCAGCCCCGAGGCGGCGCCGCACTCGCGGTGCGGCTGCCGCCACGTGGGCTGCGAAGCCAGAGATTAGCGCGTAACGGCGTCGAGCGGCGTCGCCGTTTCGACGATGCCTTGGCCGTCGGAGGCGAGATAGAGGTAGCCGTCGACCCAGCGGCTTCCCCAGAAGCTGTGCGCGATCAGGCCGCGATCCAGCCGCTGCCACGTCGTTCCGTCGTCGCGCGAGAGATACGCCCCGAGCAGCGTCGTGACGACCACCGCCGGGCGGCCGTGCGTGACGTCCTGGTCGTAGCGGATCTCGCGCTCCGGCGAGTAGTTGAAATACTCCGGCGCCCGCGCCCCCTCGAGCCCGCCTCGTTCCACACGGTCGGCGTCGACGCGCCCGCGCAGCTGCGGCGCGTTGACGACGCTCGCTATCCGCCGGAACGTTTTCCCGCCGTCCGTGCTGCGCAGCACGAACACGTTATTCGAAGCGTCGACGTTGGACGCAAGGATCGTCTCGCCGTTCGCCGGAGAGATCGATATCGCGTACCAATAGGGCGTGGGCGGGACGCCGGCGCAGGAGCGCCAGGTTTTTCCGCCGTCGGTCGTGACGAGCAGCGACGAACGGCCGTTGCGCAGATCGCCGACCAGCAGGTGCGACCCGTTGCCCGGATCGACGGCGATCGCGCCGGGCCAACGCACGGGCCAGTCCAGGCGGTGCAGGGTCGCGCCGCCGTCGCTGGATTCGAAAGCGCCCTTCGGCGCCTCGAGGATGCCGGCGTTGGCCGGCGTCTCGCTCGGGCCCGAGGCGAGATACATGTGCAGCGGATCGCGCGGATCGAACGCAATTGGCGCGGTCATCAGGCGGCTCGGCGCGATCCCTCGCTGCGCCCGGTTTGCCGCGGCATAGTTGATGCAGCCGTCGCTCGAGACGCGCAGCCCGTACTCTTCGTCGTACGCGTAGCAGATACGGGGATTCCCGGGGCGCAGTTCGTTGAAGCCGTCCTCGTAGAGATACTGCGCGTTGAAGTTCCAGGCGGCGCCGCCGCCGGTTGCATACATGCTCGTCCAATCCTGGAACGAGGATGCGATCGTCTTGCGATTCGGCGAAACGACGAAGCGGCGAGCTAAAGCCGTCGTCGTGGTGCTCAAATACGTGCCGACGTACTTCTTCGTGTGCGTCGAGCAGGCGTTCACGTAGACGAGGCCTTGATCGGAGGCCAGATAGCACGCGTCGTCGGATCCGTTGGGAAAGACGTAGAGATCGCGCAAGTCGAGATCGACGGTCGCCGCGAGCCGTCCGCGGGCGCGGAGCGCTGCGTCGCCGTCGATGAGGAAGAGCGTGCTGTCGGTGCCGACGTAGAGGGCGTGGGGGTGAACGGCGCTGTAGGCAATCGTCTGCGGTCCATAACCCTCGTCGTCGATGGCGGCCGTCTGCACGTCCTTCCAGGTGCGGCCGGCATCGGTCGAGACGTGGAGGTCTTGATTCCAAGGACCGTCGTTGGTGTTGGCATAGAGCGTCGCCGGCGAGCGCGGGTCGACCGCGATCTGGTGAACCTCCGGGCTGGCGCCCGACGTGCGGGGGCGCGGCTCGTAAGCGATCTTGCCGGCTCTCGACCAGCTTCCGTTTTCAAAGGCGTAGATCGTGCCGTCGCTCATGCCTGCGTAGAGCGCGCCGCCGCTCGATCCACCCGCCGCGACGCCGAAGGCCGTCGGCTGCCGCGAGTCGGTAGCCGCCAGCTCGACGCGCCAGCTGGCTCCGTCGTCGCTCGAGGCGAGGATACCGGCGGCGGAGCTTGCGTAAAGTGCGCCCCGATACGACACGATCTGCGTCGCGCGCGTCGAGCGGTAGACGCTCCTCCACGATGCGCCGGCGTCGGTGGAACGGAAGAGCCCATCGTACTCGGTCGCCGCGAGGAGCACCGACGGATCCGACGGATCGAGCCACAGCGCGTTGACCACCGAGGAGATCGCGCCGCTCGGATCGGTTAGGCCGCGGTCGATAGCGGACCAGCTTTCGCCGCCGTCGCTCGTTTTGGAGATGCCAGCGCTCGAGTAGCTTTCGAGGCCGGTTCCGCGTCCGCTCGCAATGTAGAGGACCTTCGGGTTGGCCGGGTCCATCGCGAAGGCGTTGATCTTGCCGGGCAGCCAGGTCGGGCCGAGGACGGTGAACGCGGGGAGCGACGTCTGTGCGCCGCGTAGCCCCGCCGGCGAGGCCGCGCCGGGGACCGGGCCCGGCAGGCTGCCGCTGCGGCACGAGGCGAGCGCGACGGCGCAGAGGGCGGCGGCGACGGTGCGCGAGCGGATCATCAGGCGAAATCCTCCATGAGCCTTTCGGCGCTTGGTTTGCTGCCTTCGCGAGCTGCCCTCTTGGGTTGCAACCTACGGAAAGTAAGTAGGGTTCTGAGGGGCCTCACACCCACTCGTCAAGGAGAAGCTCCCACCGTGGATCTGACCAAGAGTTACCCTCGCAGCGTGCGCGACAAATGGCAAGGCATCGTGCAGCTGGGCCGCGCGATCGATAAGGGCAAGGCCAAGGCGCACGGCACCATCGGCGAATACCACTACAACTGCGGCATGGACCAACAGGTCTTCGCGTTCCTCGGCATCGATCACGAGGCGCTGCTCGACGTGATCAAGAACGCGAAGAGCGACGCCGAGATCGAGGCGTATACCAAGAGCTTCGTCGAGAAGAAATCGCCGCAGGAGATCGAGCGCTGGAACGAAGAGTGGCTGCGCCACGAGCCGGACAACGACGACTCCCGCAAGTACTTCCTAGAGCTGCGCACCTCGCTGGATCCGAGCCGGACCGACATCGTGGCGTGGGCCGACTTGCTGGATCTCGACGAGAAGCGCGACGTGCCGCGCAGAGCGCCGGCGAAGGTTTAACCACCGTCCGGGCCGCCGTCGAATACGACGGCACGGATTTCTGCGGCTTCCAGTGGCAGCCATCGGTGCGAACCGTGGCCGGTACGCTGGAAGCCGCGCTCGTTTCGCTGCTGCGCGAACCGGTAGCGGTCACCGGCGCGGGACGCACCGATGCGGGCGTGCACGCGAGCGGCCAAGTCATCTCGTTTGCGACGGCGCGCGCATTTCCGTTCGACCGGCTCGCGCTCGCGCTCGCGAGCGAGCTGCCTCGCGACCTGAGCGTGCGCGACGTCACCATCGTCGACGCGGGGTTCTCGGCTCGTTTCTCGGCGCTCGAGCGGACGTACGTCTACGCGATCTACAACCGGCGCGAGCCCTGCGCGCTGCTCGCTCGCCACGCCTACCACGTCTGGACGCCGCTCGACGACGAAGCGATGCGCGAGGCCGCCGCCGCGATGCTGGGCGAGCACGACTTTCGCTCGTTCTGCGGCGTGCTGCCCGAAAGCGGCCCGACGATCCGCACCGTGCGCCGCCTCGAGATCGAGCGGCGCGGCGACGTGCTGCGCATCGAAATCTGCGCCGACGGCTTCCTGCACCGGATGGTGCGCACGATCGTGGGAACGCTGGTCGAGTGCGGTGCCGGCCGGCGCGACCCCGCCTCGATCGAGGCGGTCATCGCTTCGCGCGCCCGCGCGGCGGCCGGCCTCACGGCGCCGCCGCAGGGCCTCTACTTAGCCGGCGTCCGGTATCCGGGCTACGACTCCTACCGCGAACCGCCGCTGTTCTAAGAGCCCGCTAGGCTTCGATCTCTTCGAGCAGCCGGATGAGCTGGCGGGTTTGCCCGAGGCTCAGGCGGCGGATCAAACGGGCGGCGTGCTCCGCCGCGGTCTTCGACGCATGCTCGGTCAGCTCTCGCCCCGCCGCGGTCAGCGTCGCGAGGCTCACGCGGCCGTCTCCCGGATCGGGCTTGCGCGCGACGATGCCGCGCTTCTCGAGCGGCAGCAGGGCGCGGGTAACGCCCGAGGCGCTCAGGTGGAGCTGCCGGGCG
>DATJRF010000036.1:0-8139 GCA_035505015.1 Verrucomicrobiia bacterium
CGAACTCGCAGAGCGCCTGCGCGGTCTTGGCGGCGTTGCGATTCGTCACGAACCAGGGCGGCTTGGGCAGCAAGCTCGCACCGTAGCCGAACAGGCTGCGGGGATAGGGAGCGAAGGGGGCATAGACGACGCTCTTCTGCGCGCGCGAGAAGAGGTGGGTGTTGTGCACCACGCCGATCCCGCTGCGCACGTCGTCGAGGGTGTGACCGGGATAAGCGCCCCAGGTCGTTTCGCAGAGCAAGAAGCCGACGCCGGTCCAGGCATTGACGCCGATGCAGCCGTAGCGCAGCTCGGCGATCGCGCGATCGAGTTCGTCGGCTCGTTCGCGCATGGTAGCCGGGTGAACGATGAGGTTCGCCCCGAGCGTGCCCCAGAGCCGCTCGTTGGCGAACGCAACCGCGTTTGCGAGATAGGTTGCGGGATCGCCGGGCAACTCCACCACGGCCAAGAGACTGCAAAAAGCCTCGAGGTCAAGAGCCGGATCGCCGGGATTGCCGGGATCGGCGCGCACGACCGTGCGGGCCACGTAGCCGTCGCCGCTCTTTCCGCCTTGCCAGACCTCGCCGTGGCCGGCGGCAAGGCGCTCGCAGCGCTGCGCCGCTCCGGGATAGTAGGCCGGCCGGTCGGCGATCTCACGCAGCACCTCCTCGACCGCGGCGACGAGCTTGCGCGTGCAGTCCCACTGCGCGGGGAGGATCAACACCTGTGCCGCGATGCAGTTGAAGCCGGCATTGTGCATCTTTTGCGTGGCGATGTGCTCGGCTTGAAAGCGGATGTCCGCATCGCTCCAGGCACCCGGTACTACGATCGTCGGCGAGACGTTGCCGAGCTCGCTTGTGATCGGCTTGTGCAGCAGCGGTTCGTTGCGAGCCTTGCGCTGCGCCGCGTCGGATCCGTCGCCGAAGACGATCGCGTCGTGCGTTCTGTCGCTCCCCGTGATGTGGATCTCGTCGACGGCCTCGTGCGCGCAGAGATACTTTCCGGTCTCGGCACCGCCGTAGGCGAACCGCAGAAAGCCCGGCTCGGCGAGCGGTGCGAAGACGTCCTCGAGGATCGGTCCGAGATAGTCGTTGACCGGATTCATCTTGAGCATGCAGACGGCGCCGTCGGCGAGCAGCTTGTAGAGGACGTCGAGCGGCGCGATCGAGGCGATGTTGCCCGCGCCGAGCACCAGCGCGACGCGCGGCGTGGGATGCTCTTGCTGGTACCAGACGCCGAGCGTGGAGGCGAGATTGCCCGGCGTCACGCCGGGCTGCATCCAAACCTCGGCGCGAACGCCGCTGAGCAGGATCCGGTCGTAGAGATCGCTCGGAAAGACGTCGACGACGACTTGGCCGCCGGGGCGCACGCGCACGCGCTTGGGATCGACTTGCGGGCGCCCGGTTCGCTCGATCTCGTGCAGCGTCGCCAGGTACAGGTTCAGGGCGCGCAAGAGGGCCCAAGGTCCGCTGAACGTCTCCTCGCCGGCGAGCGGCGTGCCGGTCAGTCCCTTGGCCCGCGCCGCGGCCTCGCTCCACCGGAGGGCCGCTCGGCCGGCGTTTTGCCGGACCTCCTCGAGCAGGCGAATCTTCTGGGGGACGGGCAGGCTCGCCCAGACGGCGGCGCCGGCCCGCAGCTCGGCAAGCTCGCGGTCGATGGCGGCGTTGGGCGTGGGAGCGGGGGAGAGCGTAGCGGTCATGGGTGAGGGTTCGACGGGGCGCGCTGGACACCCATGATACGATCTCCCGCGGAGGTGCCGCATGGCCAAGAAGAAGGGGCGCACGCCCCCGAAGATCGTGCCGCGCCGTGGCCCGCCGAGCAATCTGCGCCCGGCCGGGGCCCACGACGACGAAACCGTCTACGACCGCAAGAAAGCCAAAGCCGCTCTTCGGCAGGAAGTCGCCGAGAGCGGCTTTCCCGTTTCTAGGGAATCTGCGCGAGGTGGTTGCGCACCTGAATCCAGCCGTCCGCCGAGATCTTCACCGAGCCCGTAAAGGGATTGTCGAACTCCCAAATCACGATGAAGAGCATCGCGATCAGCCCCGCCAGCACCGCCGTCATCACCAGCTGCGTCGGGCGATTTTCGACCCCGAAGAGAAAGGCGAAGAAGAGCATCGCGAGCGCGCCCAGCACGAGCGCGACCCACAAGACGAGCGGCACCGAGGGCTCCGATTGAATCAGGCGCTGCCGGCGCGCGTCGAGCAGGCGTATGAGCTGGGTCGTCGCGAGCTGTTGCGCGTTGCTCTGGCCTAGCGTCTTGGGCGCGAAGCCGTCGACGTTGGCCGCGAGCGTTTCGAGCAGCACGAGATCCCGCGGCACGTCGACGCGCCGGTCCATCAGCGGCCACTCGATGGTGATGATGTCGTTGGCGTATTCGGCTAGCTCCGCTCGTATGCGCGTGCGCAGCGGCTGCGGGTACTCGATCACCGCCCGGTAGAGATCCGAGACCGCCGCGGACTCTTGGTCGACGTTGAATCCCGTCGCATCGTACTTCTCCCACACGACCACCACCACGAAGCCGAGCACGACCGCGTAGATGACGCCGACCGCCGAGAAGAGGTAGCCGGCGACGTCGTTCTGCTTGCGCAGCTGGCTCCCGTCGACGCGGCGCTGGAAAAAGGCGTGCAGCACCACCGCGACCACGACGACGGACGCGACGATGAGTATCTCGAAAACCGCCTCCGGCACGCTGCGCTCGCGGAGCTTACGAGATCAGTTCGCGTTCGACCATGATCGTGCGCGGATCGATCAGATGCTTGTTGAGGCCGAGCTTCTCCGCGGGGACGCCGAGTGCGAACGCGACGAGCTGGGGCAGATGGAAGGTGGGCAGGTCGGTGCGTCCCCAGCGTGCCGCCGAGTCGGCTTGATAGCCGTCCAGCGCCAGATGGCAGAGCGGACAAGGCGTGAGAACGGCTTCGGCGCCATGGTCCTTGGCCATGCGCATGTTCTGGCCGACCATGTCGGCCGCGACGTTCTCCTTCTCGAGCTGGATGTGGAAACCGCAGCAGCGCGTTTTGCCCGCGTAGTCGACCGGCTCGCCGCCGATGGCTTCGATGAGGTCCTCGAGCGAGTGCGGCTGGCGCGCCGACTCCCAGCCGTTGACCGATTCGGGGCGAATGATGTGGCAGCCGTAAAAGGGCGCGACGCGCATCCCGGCGAGCGGCCGTACGACCATCTCGCGCAGCCGGTCGAGCCCGATGTCGTCGATGAGCAGCCAGAGCAGGTGGCGCACCATGACGGTGCCCTGGTATTTCGCGCCGAACTTTCCGAGGATGGCGTTGGCGTGATCCATCCGCTCCTCGCTATCGAGCAGTTCCTTGTTGGCGGCGCGCATGTGTCCGGTGCAGGTCGAGCAGATCGTAATCACGTCGTCGAGGCCGAGCGCCTCGGCCTGCGCGTAGGTGCGTGCGTTGAGCACGCGCGCCACGTCGCGGTTGACGTCGTTGACGACCGAGGCCCCGCAGCACGAGGCGGCGGTCAGCTCGATCAGCTCGATGCCGAGCTTGTCGGCCAAGAGCATCGTCGAGTTGAAGAGCTCCTTGCACGACTCCTTGGCGACGCAGCCGGGGAAGAAGCCGTAACGGCGCGATTGCGCCGAGTGCGAGCGCCTGTGCGCGTCGAGCGGCAGATCTTCTGGTAGGAGAACAGTCATTAGCTTACCGGGACCTCCAGCGCTTCGAAAATCGTGCGGACTTCGTCCACCTTGGGAATCGGTTTCTGCGAGGGCATCCCCAGCATGGGAGCCGTTCCTCCGACGGCCATCTCGACCGGCGTGAGCTTCCCGCGAGCGACCATTCGCAAGGCCAGCGGCGTGACTTTGAGCAGACCGCGGACGTTGAAGCGGCCTACGGTGCCGAGGATGACCTCGGTCTCGGCGAGCATGCCGGTCTGTTTGATCGTCTTGCTGACGACCAGCGCGTGGCGCGGGCCGCGCTCGTTCATCAGCACGCGGTCCTTGATGGCGGCGCGCTTGACGTCGATGATGCGATCGTTCGGATCGACGTGCTTGGGGCAGTACGAGCACGCGTAGCAGTGGGCGCAGAGCCAGAGGTAGTCCTCGCTGATCTGCGCGATCCGTTCCTTGCGCTGCCCGTCGCGCACGTCCTCGATGAAACGGTAGGCGTACGCGATCGCCGCCGGGCCGGCGAACGACGGGTCGACGCTGACCACCGGGCAGAGCGCGTAACAGGTCGCGCACATGACGCAGTTGGCCACGTCGACGAGCTTTTTCATGTCGTCGGGCGAGACGCGGCGCTCGCGGTCGTTGGCGGAGTCGGCGTCGGCCGGCTGGAGGTAGGGCTTGAGCCGTGCGTACTTGTCCCAAAATGGGTCCATGTGCACGACCATGTCTTTCATCGGTTGGAAGTTCGGCATCGGATCGACCTTGACGACGCCGTCGGCGTTCATCACGGTGTTGCACGGCGTCTTGCAGGCCAGCCCCGTGATGCCGTTGATGTTCATCGAACACGATCCGCAGATCGCGGAGCGGCACGAACGGCGGAAGCTGATCGAACCGTCCACCTCGGCTTTGGCGACCTCGAGCGCGTCCAGGACGGTGGTCGTCTCGGGGATCTCGACGGTCACGCGGTCGCGGTGCGGTACCTCGTCGACCGCCTCGTCGAAGCGGAAGAGATCGAGCGTGATCTTGGCCATTAGTAGCTTCTCACTTCCGGTGCGAACTTCGTGATGGTGACGCCGCGCGAATAGTCGAGGCGCGGAGGGCCCTGCGGCTCGCGCCAGGCCAAGGTGTGCTTCATCCAGTTGGCGTCGTCGCGTTCGGGGTAATCCGTGCGCGCCTGCGCTCCGCGCGACTCCTTGCGGGCCGCGGCGCCGGTGGCGAGCGCGAGCGAGACGTCGATCAGGAAGTCGGTCTCCAGCGTGCCGACCAGATCGGTGTTGAACGTCTTGGACTTATCCATCACGTAGGCCGTCTCGTCGAACTGCTTGCGGACGTCGGAAAGCTCGCGAACCGCCTTGTCGAGACCGTTCTGATCGCGGAAGATGAACGTGTTCTCGCTCATCGTCGCGTTCATGGCGTGGCGCAGCACCGGAGAGCGGTTGCCGGTATTGCGTCCGAGCAGCGTGCCGATGCGCTCGCGCTCGTGGTCGAGCGTGCGCTGCGACGGCTTGACGTCGCCGGCCTTCTTGATGTAGTCGACGGCGTGCTTGGCCGAGCGCGATCCGAAGACGATCGTCTCGAGCAGCGAATTGCCGCCCAAGCGATTGGCGCCGTGCACGCTCACGCAGGCGCATTCGCCGGCGGCGTAGACGCCGGGCACGCGCGTCGCACCCCACTTGTCGGTCTCGATTCCGCCCATCGTGTAGTGCGCGCCGGGCAGGATCGGAATCGGCTCGTTGACCGCGTCCTTGCCGGTCGCGTCGAGCGCCAGCTCGCGAATCTGCGGTAGGCGCTCGAGAATCTTTTCGCGGCCGAGGTGCCGCATATCGAGCAGCACGCAGCCGTCGACGCCGCGCCCTTCGAGAATCTCCGTCCACTCGGCGCGGGAGACGACGTCGCGGGACGCCAGCTCCCCCTTGTTGGGCGCGTACTTGAACATGAAGCGCTCGCCCAGCGAGTTGAGCAGGTAGGCGCCTTCGCCGCGCGCACCCTCGGTCATGAGGACGCCGTTCTCTTTGAGCGTCGTGGGATGGAACTGCATGAACTCCATGTCCATGAGCGGGATCCCGGCCTTGTAGGCGATCGCCATGCCGTCCGCGGTCGACGCGTAGCCGTTGGTCGTCTTCATGTACATACGCCCGGCGCCGCCCGTGGCGAAGATCGTCGCCTTCGCGGTGATCAGCTCGAGGTCGCCGTTGCGCATGTTGTAGGCGACCACCCCGCTGCCGACGCCGTCTTCGATCGCGAGCGCGGTACAGAAATACTCTTCGTAAACTTTGACGCCGAACCGCTCGAGCTGCTCCCACAGCGTGTGTAGGATGACCAGCCCGGTCACGTCGGCGGAATAACAGGTGCGGGGCGTTCCGGCGCCGCCGAACGGCCGCTGCGCGATTCGCCCGTCGGGCAAGCGCGAGAAGATGCAGCCGCGGTGCTCGAGCCAGATGATCTGCTTGGGCGCGTCCTCGCACATCGCCGCGATCGCGTCCTGGTCGCCCAGATAGTCCGAGCCCTTGACGGTATCGAAGGTGTGCGCGTCGGGCGAGTCTTCCTCGCGGTTTCCAAGGGCGGCGTTGATGCCTCCCTGGGCTGCCCCCGAATGACTGCGTACGGGGTGCATCTTGGAGACGATGGCGACGTCGGCTCCGCCCTCCGCGGCTTCCACCGCGGCGCGCATGCCGGCAAGACCGCCGCCGATGACGACTACGTCGTGCTTGATCACGTTGGCCTCTTAAGGAAGACTGGCCCCATTTCGTGGGCCTGCTACTTTATACTACTTGCCGGCCGGTTCCCAAAGGACTTTTGCTCCAGCGAAAGCCGTCTTGCGCCCGCTTGCCGGATCGGCTTTCCCGTCAGGCGGTGGCGTTTTTCGATAGGGAGCGGTCGAAAAGCCGGTACTGGTTCTTGCCTGCTTGTTTGGCCTGGTAGAGGGCCTCGTCGGCGGCGAAGAAGAGGGTCTGGCCGTCGGTGCCGTCGATGGGGAACATCGCGACCCCGATCGAGCTCGAGAGGCCGTTGCGGCGCAGGGCCGCCATGATGCGCTCGACGCCGCGGATCGCCTGCTCTTTGTCGCTCTGCGCCATGACGATCACGAACTCGTCGCCGGCATAGCGGGCGATGATGTCGCCCTTGCGAGCGTTTTTCTTGAGAACCTGCGCGAAGCGCTTGAGGGCCAAGTCGCCCAGGCTGTGGCCGCCCGAATCGTTGATCTTCTTGAGGTCGTCCAGGTCGAGGATGACGAAGGCGAAGGGCGTGTCGTAGCGTTCCGAGGTGTGCAGCTCGCGTTCGAGCATCTCGTGGAGCGCGCGGCGGTTCGGGATGCCGGTCAGGCTGTCGGTATGGGCGAGGCGCTGGGTCTCTTCCAGGAGCCGGCGGGTCTCCTCGTAGAGGCGTGCGTTCTCGACGGCGATCGCAGCCTGCGAGGCAAAGTCCAGGATGACCCGCAGCTGGTTCTCGCTGATCTCCTCGCCGGGCGGATCGTCGGCGTAGAGCATGCCGCGAACCACGTCGCGGGCGACGAGCGGCGCGATGCAATAGCAGCCCCGGGCGTCCTCGAGCGGGCGGTCCGCGTCGGTGGCGGTGCCGTAGGCCAGCTGCAGATCGCCGTGCGCCACGTCTTGCAGGGTCGAATCGCTGCGGTACTCGCGCGGGTCTAGGGCATGGAGGACCTGCCCGTTGAGGTCGGACTCGAGCCGGCGGATGATCACGCCGGACTCGATCACGTCGAAGAGAATAACGCGCTTGAACTTGAGCGCCTCGACCACGCCGCGCAAGACCATGGAGAGGATGTCGTTGATCTCGAGCGTCGAGTTGATCGTCGAGAAGACTTGCTGGAGGACGAACAGCTCGGCGTTTTGCTGGGCGAACTCGTCGCGCTCGGCTTCCACCATCGCAATCCGCGCACGCAACTGCTCGACCTCCGAATGGAGCTCGCCGATGTCGACCGGGCTCTTCGCCCCCTTGCGGGGCGGCGGATCAGAGGACAGGTTCGATGCCATCCTTTAGGGTAACGTCTAGGCTTTCTCGTTTCTTTAGAAAACCCCTTAGGAACCCTACGTGAGCCAGTTCGTCCACCTCCACGTCCACTCCGAATACTCGCTGCTCGACGGGGCCTGCCCCGTCAAGAGCCTCTGCCGGCGCGCCGCCGCCGACGGCTCGCCCGCCGTTGCCCTAACCGACCACGGCGTCATGTACGGGGCGATGGAGTTCTACTATGCCGCCCGGGACGCGAGCCTGACCCCGATCATCGGCTGCGAGGCCTACATCGCCCCGCGCGGGCGGTTCGACCGGACGGTCCGCGACGAGGCCCACGTGACGCTGCTGGCCGCCGACCTGGTCGGCTACCGGAACCTCACGGCGCTGATCTCCAAGGGCTTCCTGGAGGGCTACTACTACAAGCCGCGCATCGACCTGGACTTGCTGGCCCAGCACCACGACGGGCTGATCGTGCTCTCGGGCTGCATGTCCGGGCTGGTCGCGGCGCCGCTGCTCAAGGACGACTACGCGACGGCCCTGCGCAACGCCAAGACCTACGTCGAGATCTT